>NZ_AP024235.1:3635226-3944033 GCF_016756315.1 Alteromonas sp. KC3 | reverse complement strand
AAACAGGTGACGGCTTATCTACTCACAAACATATCCCCACCGTGCTTACCACATTATGCGTTAATCTCGAAGGTATGGGTATTTGAGACTTTGCCATCTTTCGTCAAAATGGCATCGACAAAGTGCCATGTGGCAGTCGCATTTTCTTCGGTAATTTCGAGCGTAAGAAAGCCGCGCTGGTGTAAATTACAATAAGCTAAATCGCCAATAAGAAGTGGTAAGTCATTCGCTAATGTTGTAGCCGCTTCATCGTCCATCGATAAATAGTGCTCCATACCAGGAGAAGTTACACCCGGTGTAGCCAGCTCTGTTGCGACAACCGTTCCGTTTTCTAGCGTAAGCGTGTTGTGCCAGGCGTTATGTGTATCACCTGCCAAGGCGATAACCGGTTTATTGAGATTGTTGAGCGCAGTAAGTAAACGTTCTCGCTCAACCGGATAGCCATCCCATGCATCTAAATTGTAGGGCATAACAGTATTGATAAGAGACAGCTCTTTATCAGATAGCGTTTCACCTTGCATTTGTTTGCGTTTCAAATTTGCCAGCGTGTGAACATGGGCTGGAATTTGCTCGCGAGGAACGCCATTAAAAATAGATACCGGAAACAGCATGCGACCAATGAGCAACTGTTGTCCTAACACCTGCCACTTTGCCTTGCTATTTTGCATCGCAGTGTTTAACCAGTCTCGTTGCGCATCACCTAAAAGTCCACGACTTGGCTCGCTGATATCTTTCATAAAAGTGGCTTTGTCGAATTCTTTGGTTTTACTGTCTCTATAGTGCCCATATTCAAGCTGCTTGTCGCGAGCCAGCACACGCGTGTCTAGCATGTAAAGGTCGAACAACGAGCCAAAGGTAAATTGTCGATAGATTTCTAATCGCTCAGCACCAAACGGTGGACGTATGGGTAACCATTCGTAGTATGCTTGAACTGCAGCTGCTCTTCGGGCATAAAAATCGCCTTCATCACTTTGGTGGTTTTCAGCCCCGTCTTTATAGGTGTCATTGGTGATCTCGTGGTCATCCCAAACCACAATAAAGGGCTTATTCTGATGAAGCGCAAGCAGGCCTTCGTCGGTACGATATAGAGCATAGCGTTTTCGGTAATCTGTTAGTGTGTATAACTCAGTATCATTGTCTGGCGCAAAAGTGCGACCAATCTCTTTTGCATGTTCTGTCGCATAACCTTCACCGTCGTACTCATAGATGTAGTCACCTAAGTGCAAGACATAATCGATACTGTTATTTTTGGCTGCCTCCATATAAGGCGTAAAGAAACCTGCTGGATAATTTGAACAAGAAAAAATACCTAATGTCACTTTATCTACATCTTGAGACGGTAACGTTTTCGTTTCGCCAATGGGACTTGTGTTATTGGCACTGATAAAGCGATAAAAGTATGTGCTATCTGGGGATAAACCTGTCACATCAACTTTTACGGTAAAATCGCTACTTGCCATAGCTTGTACGTTACCGCTAGCAATAATATTGGCAAAGGCCTTATCTGCAGCAACTTCCCACAAGATATCGGCTTTAACGCTTGCTGATGGTGGCTGAGCCCTTGTCCATATAATGACGGCGTCGCGAAGTGGATCGCCACTGGCAACGCCATGAGTAAACTCGGCATTGGTTTGTGACGTAGTACTAGAAACACACCCTGCCAACCCTGTAGATACTGCCACAGTAGCGCCCGTGAGTGATGATAATTTGATAAACGTTCTTCTATCCATAGTGCCTGCTTATTTGGTAATGGTATTTATTTGAACAGTCAAATAAGAAAAAAGGGTAGGGTAAATTTATACGTTGGCTATATGACAGGGTGATGTCAATGCAAGCAGTTCGTTGTAGTGGCTGAAAAGCAAAACACAAAAGGGCGGTAGCAAGTGTAATTACTACGCCGTGTTTTAAGCGAAATGCTGTTATACTGTGCAGCAAACGACCACATTAACTAGGTTTTAGTGATGGGGTTACAGCAAATACAAAGTAAAAAAGGGAATGAAAAACACGTGATGTGTCTTGTCGTTTCCTTTGAAGCAATAAAAGGTAATTTATAAATACATGAGTGATGATCCGCATTATCAGCGCGAGAAAGAGAAGTACGAAAATCCGGTAGCAAGCCGTGAATATCTAATGAGCTTGCTAAAAGAACACGACACACCACTGTCGTTCCTTGATATCTGTAATTTAGTGAACGCTTTTGACGAAGATGCCCGTATTGGCATTCAGCGTCGACTTCGCGCTATGGAGCGAGAAGGGCAAGTACAGTTCACTAAGCAAAAAAAGTACATACTTCAAAACCGTGATGAACTGATTAAAGGCCGCATTATTGGCCATCGTGACGGTTACGGATTCTTGCGCCCTGAAGATAAAAGCGGTGATTTGTTTATCAGTGCTGGGCAAATGAACTTGTTTATGCACGACGATGTTGTTGAAGCTCGCATTAGCGGGACCGATCGACGTGGGCGCAAAGAAGCATTTGTAACTCAAGTCATTGAAGCCCGCAGCGAACCCATTGTTGGCCGCTACTTCGTTGAGCAAGGTTTTGGCATGGTTGTGCCTGATGACAGTCGTTTACAGCACGAAATTGTTATTCCACCAGAAAGCGCACACGGTGCTCGAATGGGACAAGTGGTGGTGGTTGAACTTACTCAACGTCCACGTCGCAAAATGAGTCCTGTGGGAAAAATCGTAGAAGTGCTTGGTGAGCATATGGCACCGGGGATGGAAATTGAAATGGCATTACGCACTTTCGATATTCCGCATCAGTGGCCTAAAGGTGTGACCAAACAGATTGAAAGCTTAACGGGTCAAGTACCTGATGAAGCAAAAGAAGGGCGAATTGATTTACGTCAGTTGCCCCTCGTGACCATTGATGGTGAAGATGCTCGGGATTTCGATGATGCCGTTTATTGTGAACCTCTCGATGATGGTGGCTGGCAACTGTGGGTGGCTATTGCTGATGTTAGTCATTACGTGCGCACTGGTTCTGCATTAGACGACGAAGCTCAGCAACGCGGTAACTCGGTTTATTTTCCAGACCAAGTGATTCCTATGTTGCCCGAAGTACTTTCAAATGGTCTTTGCTCACTGAACCCTGAAGTAGACAGACTGTGCATGGTGTGTGAAATGACCATCAGTGCGCAAGGCACATTAGACGAGTTTCAGTTTTATGAAGCTGTAATGAACTCTCATGCGCGCCTTACCTACACTAAGGTGTGGAATATTTTGCAGGGTGATAAGGAGCTTCATCAGCGCTATGAAGCGCATGTACCGCACCTTCGCAACTTACATGACTTGTATAGAGCGTTGAAAAAAGCGCGTGCTAAACGTGGCGCAATAGAATTTGAAACCCAAGAAGTGAAGTTTGTCTTTAATGCGCAACGTAAAATAGAAAACATCGTGCCGCTTGTACGCAATGATGCGCACAAGCTTATTGAAGAGTGCATGATCATGGCAAACGTGAGTGCGGCATTAATGCTAGAAAAGCATGAGGCGCCAGCGCTATATCGAGTACATGACAAGCCAGATGCTGACAGGCTGACTGCATTTACCAGCTACTTGGGTGAAATTGGTATTCCTCATCGCATTACTGAGGATGCAGAGCCTGCCGCCTTTACCGATGTGGTACTTAAAACGCGCGGACGTGTAGACGAAGAGCTCATTCAAACTATGTTGCTTCGCTCTATGAAACAAGCTATATATGACGGCGACAATGTCGGTCACTTTGGCTTAGCGCTTGAAGCGTATGCGCATTTCACCTCGCCTATTCGCCGTTATCCTGACCTTGTTGTGCATCGCGCCTTAAAAGGCATCATTGCTAAACAACAAGGAAAAAAAGCGGTAAGTGGTGCGAAAAACTACACTATTGATGAAATTGAGCAGCTGGGAGAGCAATGCTCGATGACAGAACGTCGCGCTGACGACGCTACCCGCGATGTTGCAGACTGGCTCAAATGCGAGTTTATGCTCGACCACGTCGGCGATATCTTTGAAGGCGTTGTTAGTTCAGTAACCAACTTTGGCTTGTTTATCCGTTTAACCGAATACCATATTGATGGCTTAGTGCACATTACCTCGTTAGACGATGATTTCTACCACTATGACGATGTGAAACAAGCATTGGTAGGAGAGTCGGGGCATCGCCAATTCAGGTTGGGTGATACGGTAGAAGTGAAAGTGGCTGCGGTTAACCTTGATGAGAGAAAGATTGATTTATTGCTCGATAAGTCTATGCTGCGCGGCGCTGGCGGTAAGAAAGTAAAAGTGAAGTCTGCCAAGAAAGCATCAAGCAAAGGTAAGCGATACCACAGTGAGGCGCCAAAAGGCAAAGGCGGCGCGTCAAAACCGTCTGGCGCCCGTTCATCTGGTAAAAGCACTGGAAAAAGTGGCAAAACATTAAAGCTAAATAAAAGAGGTAAGCGTTAAATGGCGCAGCAAGAATGGTTATACGGTTTACACGCTATGCAGTCGGTTCTAGAGAAAGAGCCCGAGCGTGTAATGGAAGTATTGGTGTTGAAAGGGCGCAACGATGAGCGTTTGACGACAATTGTTAACCAAGCCCGCCGTTTCGGTATTTCTGTTCAGTTTTGCCAGCGAAAGGCACTCGACGATAAGGTAAATGGTGAGCAGCATCAAGGTGTGGTTGCTCGCGCAAAGCCTGCTCGCGTATTAGACGAAGCTGATCTGGATACAATTTTAGCGCGTGAATCTCAGCCGTTAATTCTTGTGCTAGATGGCATCACCGATCCTCACAACTTAGGTGCATGTTTGCGCACAGCCGACGGTGCTGGTGTTCACGCTGTGGTTGTGCCAAAGGATAAGTCAGCCAGTCTCAATGGTACAGTGAGAAAAGTGGCGTGCGGAGCGGCAGAAGTGGTACCGCTCATTCAAATCACCAACTTATCTAGAACGCTTAAGCACCTTCAAGAGAAGGGATTATGGGTTGTCGGTACGGCAGGCGAAACGGATAAGACCTTGTATGACGTCGATCTTAAAGGCCCAACTGCCCTCGTCATGGGTGCAGAAGGCAAAGGCATGCGCAGATTAACCAAAGAAACGTGCGATGAACTCGTTAAATTGCCCATGGCCGGCAGCGTAACAAGTTTAAACGTGTCTGTTGCCACCGGTGTATGCTTGTACGAAATCGTTAGACAGCGCGGACTTTGATCCGCGCGTTTGCGTTTAGCGACACATCTCCTCACTTCTCTTACTTTCCTTAATTTCTTACGCCTCTTTAGTTTTTCTTAATATTCTTGTCTAAAATCCGTTTTCGTTTTTGCAGGTTGTTGCGAAATGGCGACGATGTTGTGCTTTATGTATTTATTTTCGCTGCCAAGTCCCGATATTTAAGTAAATCTTATCGCTCCTTAATATTTTGTTACATTTGTTCTTGTTGAATTAATGTTAATTATGAAAGTTTATTCCTACTATGAATGTGCTCGTAACGCAGAGCTTATGTGGTTTCGATACTGAACGTTGCTTTTAAGCGCTTTTTTTTAAGTATAAAAAGCGCAAACCAGGGTTAAGGCAATATACGTAAGGTGTTGATTAGCTGGCTAATATGGGCGTTGTGTGTAGTTGCCTAATGTGCAACTTCACATTTACTCGACACGCGGGTACGTCGTTGCAACGCAGTTGCGTCGGTAGTCATGGATGAGCATTTCGTATGAGGTAACGGTAACACCTGTATGTCATCAAATAATAAAAGCGTTTCTAAAGTACGGAAAATAAAAACAGTACAGAAACACAACAAGACAGATAAACAGGAAATAAAATTGAACTCTAAGTTAAATAAGAAACACACATGTATAACGGCAGCTGCATTAGCTGTATCACTTGGCTTAACAGGTAACTCTGCAATGGCGGCAAGCGAAGGGCTTGTCAAAGTGAAAGAGAAACCACAAAACCTACAAACTGCTTTGGGTAAGCGCCTGACATTAGGCATTGATCAAGTAGTTGAGCAAGAACGCTATATCATTAAGTTCAAAGACGAGATGACAAGCGAGTACGCAACAATGTCTGTTGAAAAAGGCAACATGGCAAGCGCTAAAGCAAAAGGAAAGGCAAAACGTCCTTTCGACATTGTCACGGCGCGTTCAGAAGTTCGCAAAGCGGGTGGTGATATTAAGAAAGAGCTTAAGCAGCATAAGATGGTCGCTGCAACGATGTCTAAAGCTGCGCTTAACAAGCTTCGCAAAAACCCCAACATTGAAAGTATCGAGGTTGATGTACGTCGTAAATCAATGGCGCAATCTACGCCTTATGGTTACACAATGGTACAAGCAAACCAGTTTGGCCAGTCTGACACTCAAGCACGCAAAGTGTGTATCATTGATACTGGTTACAACTTAGGCCACCCAGATTTACCGGGTACTAACGATGGCGTAACAGGTCAAGCAAACAACAGTGCAGTAGGTAACTGGTACAACGATGGTAATGGTCATGGTACTCACGTGGCTGGCACTATCGCTGCCTATGACAACAACGAAGGGGTAGTAGGTGTATACCCTGGTGTTGATATGCATATTGTTAAAATCTTTAACGACAACGGTCAATGGACATATGCGTCAGACCTAATCGATGCGATTACACAGTGTCAGTCTGCTGGCTCAAACGTGGTAAACATGAGCTTAGGTGGTGGTAGTGCATCAACAGCAGAGCAAAATGCGATGCAGAGCTTTACTGATGCAGGCATGTTACTTGTTGCCGCTGCAGGTAATGACGGCAACAGTGCTAAGTCATATCCTGCTTCATATGATGCGGTAATGTCAGTGGCAGCGGTAGATTCAAATGAGAATCGTGCAAGCTACAGCCAATACAACAACCAAGTTGAAATTGCGGCGCCAGGTAGCGCAGTACAGTCAACTTACCCAACTAATACCTACGCATCGCTAAGTGGTACATCGATGGCAACGCCACACGTAGCAGGTGGTGCAGCATTAGTATGGAGTTATTTCCCGCAGTGCTCTAATAATCAGATTCGTAATGCATTAACGGCAACGGCGAAAGATAAGGGTAGCGCTGGACGCGACAACTTCTACGGCTATGGCTTGATGCAACTTGCTGATGCGTACAACTATCTTAATACGAATGGTTGTGCTGGTGGTGGCGGTGGTGGCGGCGGTTCAGAGCCAGGTGTTGAGCCTGTATCTGGTCAGCTTACCAATCTATCTGGTACGCGCAGAAACTGGGACCGCTACACTTGGACCATTCCTGAAGGTGTTACGCAAATGACAATTAGTACATCAGGTGGTTCTGGTGATGCGGACTTGTACGTTAAGTTTGGTTCTCAACCAGAGACCAATAGCTATGATTGTCGTCCGTACCAAAATGGCAACAACGAAGTATGCACATTTGATGCGCCAGCATCAGGTACTTGGCATATAGGTATCCGTGCTTACTCAAGCTACAGCGGATTAACCTTATCTTACTCGTATGAGTAATTATTAAACGTCTCCCTTTTAAGCCTGCTTATGCAGGCTTTTTTTTGTTTTCAATAATGGGAAGAACCGTTGCTATGAATTGGTAAATGTAAAGATTCCTTAAAGAAAAGTCAGCTTTGCAAAGATGGCGTAAAGCGGTGAACCTCTCGCTTCCCTAAAGGCCATATGGCGGTATTGTGCAAGCATTTCGGCGCAGCTTGCGCGAATTTTTTCGCGTTTAACCGTCTTTCGAAACACCTTAAGGAAATTCAATTTATGCAACTAACCACACCATCTGTGAATATGACAGTAGGTTTTAGAACAATAATATGTGGGCTTATCGTATTATTAGGGCTTAGCGCTTGTGGCGGCTCAGATAGCAGTAGTTCTGATTATACTTATGCGTATGTGCAGTTTTACAACGCATCACCTAATGGCGCAAACGTAGAAATGCGCGAAGTTGACGGCGATAGCTTTGGTTCGGCGCAATTTGGTGATACTACGTCTATGTACTCGCTAGAAAGCGGTGAATTGGAACTTGAGTTCATTCGTACCGACTCAGATGATCAAGAAGTTCTTATCGATACTATTACCGTTGATCTTCGCGAAGGTTATAAAACCTTGATTGTGATGAGTGGAGATTTTGCTGCACCGTCTTTTTCTAACTACCAATATGAAAGAAAAACGTTAGAAGACCATTTTCGTTTGTTTGCGTTATCGGTAACGGCTGATAATGCGTCATACGATTTCTATATGAGTGAGTCAGGTGACCCATTTGAAGCTGCAAATTACTTAGGAAGCGCAAACGCTGGCGACCTAGGAGAGTTTGTATTTTGGGATGCTGATGATGACAGTGACTATTTTGATGAAGGCGAGTACACAATTTATCTCACCGAGCCGGGTAGCGATGAGGTCATATTTGAATCGCAGACTATCGACTTCATCTATGAAACAGAATACGTTCTTACTTTGCGCGACGTAAGTGGTGCTATTCAAGAAGGCTTAGTTGTAGACACTATTCTTAATTCATCAACAGTAACAGCACTCACTGATGTTGAAGCTGACTCACAATATCGTATTTATAACTCGTCAAATATTGATGCAGATCTACAAGTGAGCTTTGGGGGGAATACCGACGAAGAAGATGTGAGCTTTACATTATCGGCTGGTGAGCTTTCTTCATTTACCGCCATTCGATATGGCGATTATAGAGTAACAGTGACAGACCCTTCTGGTAGTGCTACTTCACTCAATAATAAATTGATCACGTTAAATCAAGGCGAGAGCAAAGCAATACTGATTTATAACAATGACGACAAGCTTGGTGCTGCTACCTTTGTAGAAAGCGGCTTACCTCAAGCCTACGATAAAACGGTTAATTTCATCAATTTAGTTAACGATTTCGACGACGTTGACTTTTACTTAGTGCGTAATGATGAAACCATCGATACCGCTGAATACGACCTGCAAAACTTAGAATTTGGTGAAAGCGCGAGTGAGGTACTACCTTCCGACTACTACGAAGTCATAGCGGTTTACGAAGATGATAATGGCGAGCAAGTGCTGCTTGATAGAACCGCATTGTTTGGGTTTGTTGAAGAAGAAAACTACATTGTGACTGTTGAGCCCGCTGATACCGCTACAGGTTATGAAATTCGCGTGCTTTATTAATGGTTTAGTGATTTTTTATACTAATTGATAATGAGGAAAACTTTCATCTTTGCCAATTTAACTTAACTTTAAAGGGCTAGGCGCGTAAGTGTCTGGCCCTTTTTTAATGGTGTTCGAGGAGTGATAGGCCTCATGAGTGTTATTCAAGACCTTCGCACAGTATCTAACGATTGTCGTTTGTCGTTTGAAGACAAACTTCATAGTCTGCTTGAAATTGGTGCGAGGATCCTCAGCCTAGAAACGGGAATAGTGAGTAGCATCCAAGGGAAAAGCTACCAGATTGTTTCCGTGCATTCACCCGACAAATCTTTATGCGAAGGGGCAGTATTTTCGCTTTGCGACACCTACTGTGCTGACGTTGTCGCAACAGACGCTGTGGTGGCATATCACAATATTGAAGCATCACCAGGGGCGTCTCATCCTTGCTTTGAACAATATAGCTTACGAAGCTACTTAGCCTCTCCCATTAATGTAAATGGGGAGTTTTTTGGTACGGTAAATTTCTCTTCTCTTTCGGCAAGAGAAAGGCCGTTTAGCGATATAGAGTTAGATTATCTATTGCTACTTGCCTCATGGATAGGCAATGAGCTTGAGAAGCAACAGGTGATTAATAAACTTAAAGTGCAAAAAGTTGTATTAGAAGAGAGAAATTCACTGCTGCAACAAATCACTAATTTGGCAGGTGTTGGAACGTGGGAACTAAACGTTGTCTCGTATACCCTGGTTTGGTCTGAATCATTGAAAAAAATGCTTCATGTCAATAGTGATAAAGTAGTCACACCAGACTATGTAATAGGCCTCATTCAAGACCCTGAAGAGCAAAAAATCTATGTAGATAGGTTTAAGCGGACTATCAAATCAGGTGAAGATTTCACTTATCAGTTTCAAATAATAACGGATCAAGGGGAACATAAGTGGCTGGAGAGCCGTGCGCATCCAGTCATGCAAGAGGGACGCTGTCTTAAAATTATCGGCGCGACTATGGATATTACGCAACAATATCTCGATAAAGCCGCACTCAAAAGAAAAAGCGATATTGCAGAGCAGGCACTGAAAGCGCGCAGCGAATTCTTAGCGAATATGAGTCACGAAATTCGTACGCCCATTCACGGAGTTCAGGGCATGTTAGAGGCGCTCGCCTCCACAGCGCTCAGTACAAAACAACTAGAATACACTGAGGTGGCCACAAAGAGTGCCGATTCACTATTGGGCATAGTAAACGACATCCTCGATTTTTCAAAAATTGACTCTGGTAATATGCCATTTGAAAACGAACCCACGGATTTATCATGTGTTATTGATGAGCAAGTCCCGATGTTCAAGCGTCTGGCAGAGCGCAAATCGTTAGCATTACACGTTAATACCAGAGCGCTTCATGGGAAACGCTTTATGGTGGATAAGTTAAGAGCGAGTCAGGTGATCATTAACCTTCTCAACAACGCCATAAAATTTACCGAAAGTGGTGAAATAAAACTCGACGCTCGGTGTGTTCATTACGGTGAAGGACAATTTAAAGTAAAAATTATTGTCGCAGATACAGGCATTGGTATCAGTGAATACCAGCAATCGCTAATTTTTTCGCCCTTTGTTCAGGCGGAAAGCTCTACACACAAACGCTTTGGCGGTACAGGACTTGGGTTAGCAATCGTTAAACAAATCGTGAGCTACTATCAGGGCGATATCACCATTCAAAGCGAAATTGGTCAAGGAAGTACCTTCACTGTGGACGTGCTACTTAAGGATGCAATGACCTCAGACGTAAGTACAAATGAAGAAAGTGACGCTATTGCTATCGATGCCATCGTTGGGGACTTAACACAATTTAAAGCCTTAGTTGTTGAGGATAACGAGATAAATCAACTTGTCATTCAAGAACAAATGAAAGAAGTAGGGATTAAAACCGAATTTGCTTGTAACGGTAGTGAAGCGCTAGAAAAGGTAAAGCATTCGTTGGACAGAAAAAGCGCCTACAGCATTATATTAATGGACTGCAATATGCCGGTTATGGATGGACTAGAGGCGACACGCCGAATACGAAAACTAGGTGGCGAAGCGCAGGAGATACCAATATTGGCGTTAACGGCAAATGCATTAGTCGGCGATAAAGAAAAATGCTTGAATTCTGGCATGGATGACTTCATATCAAAACCTGTTGGAGCGAGTCGGTTAAAATCGTGTATTTATAAGCACCTAAGTAGACACATTGAATCAACAGAAAACGCGCTAAAAAGTTCTGCTTGATAACCTGTGACGTGGTTATTGGCCCCGACTTTTAGTTGGGGCTTTTTTATTGGTCACATAGTTTAAAAATAATTCAATTTACCGCTATCACTTCAAAAAGTTTTCTGTTATTATTTCGCGCCCTTTTTATGGGGGTATGTACATAAAAGCAACGATATCCAGTTGTTTTTAGCAGCACTAACGACTCGGGAGAGTCTTAATTTTTAAGAGCGGAGCACTAACATGATCCAAATGCAAACTAACCTGGACGTTGCAGACAACAGCGGCGCTCGCAGGGTTCAGTGTATTAAGGTTCTTGGTGGCTCGCATCGCCGTTATGCAGGTATCGGTGACATCATCAAAGTTACTGTTAAGGAAGCAATTCCTCGCGGTAAAGTTAAAAAAGGTGACGTACTGAACGCAGTGGTGGTGCGTACTAGAAAAGGCGTTCGTCGTGCAGATGGTTCTACCATCCGTTTTGACGGTAACGCGGCTGTTATGCTTAATGCAAACAAGCAACCAATTGGTACGCGTATCTTTGGCCCGGTTACCCGTGAGTTGAGAAGTGAAAACTTCATGAAAATCATCTCATTGGCCCCAGAGGTACTATAAGGAGTCACGATAATGGCTAATAAAATTCGTCGTGATGATGAAGTAGTCGTATTAGCGGGTAAAGACAAAGGCAAACAAGGCAAAGTCCTTAAAGTGCTTATTGCTGATAACCGTGTAATTGTAGAAGGTGTAAATCTTGTCAAGAAGCACACTAAGCCAAACCCACAACTGGGCGTAGCTGGTGGCATTGTTGAGAAAGAAGCTTCTATTCACGTTTCTAATGTTGCGATTGTTAACCCGGCAACGGGCAAAGCAGATCGCGTTGGTTTCCGTTTCGAAGATGAGAAGAAAGTACGTTTCTTCAAGTCTAACGGCGAACTTGTTTAATTATATTGGAGAGTACGATGGCGAAACTGCATGATTTCTATAAAGAAACAGTAGTAGCTGAACTTGCTAAGCAGTTCGGATACAAAAGCGTCATGCAAGTCCCTCGGATTGAAAAAATCACTCTAAACATGGGTTTAGGTGAAGCAGTTGCTGACAAAAAGGTACTTGAGAATGCTCAAGCTGACATGACGGCTATCGCCGGTCAGAAGCCTGTTGTTACAGTTGCAAGAAAATCAGTAGCGGGTTTTAAAATCCGTGAAGGTTATCCGATTGGCTGTAAAGTAACCCTACGTGGCGAGCGTATGTGGGAATTCCTAGAGCGTTTGATTTCAATCGCTATCCCGCGTATCCGCGATTTCCGTGGTTTGAACCCAAAATCATTCGACGGTCGTGGTAACTACAGCATGGGCGTGCGTGAACAAATCATTTTCCCTGAAATCGATTTCGATAAAGTGGATAAAGTTCGTGGTATGGATATTACTATCACTACCAGTGCGAGCTCTAATGAAGAAGCACGTGCTCTGCTGGACGCGTTTAACTTCCCATTCAAAAAGTAAGGGTGTAGGGTTATGGCAAAAGAATCAATGAAGGCACGTGAAGCTAAGCGTACTAAGCTTGTAGCTAAGTATGCTGAAAAGCGCGCCGCACTTAAAGCGATTATCAGCGATGTTAACGTTTCTGAAGAAGAGCGTTGGGACGCTGTTCTGAAGCTACAACAACTGCCACGTGACTCAAGTGCATCACGTCAACGTAACCGTTGTCGTGTAACTGGTCGTCCACATGGTTACCTACGCAAATTCGGTCTTAGCCGTATCAAGCTTCGCGAAGCTGCGATGCGCGGTGAAGTCCCTGGCCTTAAGAAAGCCAGCTGGTAAGGAGTAGCTGATAATGAGCATGCAAGATCCTATCGCGGATATGTTTACCCGCATCCGTAACGGCCAGATGGCACAGAAAGTTTCTGTAACTATGCCTTCTTCAAAACTTCGCGTTGCAATCTGTGAAGTATTGAAAGCAGAAGGTTACATTGCAGACTTCACTGCTGCTGGTGACGTTAAGCCTGTTTTAGAAGTTACGCTTAAGTACTTCGAAGGCAAGCAAGTAATTGACACTATCGAACGTGTAAGCCGTCCTGGTCTGCGCATCTATAAGAAAAAAGATGAGCTTCCAAAGGTTATGGGTGGTTTAGGCATCGCTATCGTGTCGACTTCTAAAGGTGTGATGACTGACCGTGCAGCGCGTAACGCTGGCATGGGCGGTGAGATCATCGGTTATGTAGCATAACGGAGGAGTTGAAATGTCACGTATAGCAAAAGCCCCAGTAGACGTTGTATCAGGTGTAGAAGTTTCTATCTCTGGTCAAGAAGTTACTGTTAAAGGTAGTAAAGGCACTTTGACTCGCGTTTTTAATGACGCTGTTGAAATTGCACAGGAAGATAACCAGTTGAAAGCACTTCCACGTGAAGGCTTTGCAAACAATTGGGCACAAGCAGGTACTGCTCGTTCTATCCTAAATGCAATGGTTCAAGGTGTTTCACAAGGTTTCGAGAAAAAACTTACATTGTTAGGTGTTGGTTACCGTGCACAAGCACAAGGTGCCAAACTAAACCTTACTCTAGGTTTCTCTCACCCTGTAGTATACGAAATGCCAGAAGGCATTACGGTTGAAACTCCTAGCCAAACTGAAATCGTCGTGAAAGGCGCCGATAAGCAGGTGGTTGGTCAGGTTGCGGCGAACATTCGTGGTTACCGTCCACCAGAGCCTTACAAAGGCAAAGGTGTTCGTTATGCTGACGAAAACGTACGTCGTAAAGAAGCTAAGAAAAAGTAGGTGGGTGATACGATGGATAAGAAAACAGCTCGCATTCGTCGCGCTACTCGCGCACGTGCAAAAATTCGTGAACTGGCCGCGCATCGCTTGGTAGTAAACCGTACACCTCGCCACATCTACGCTCAGTTAATCGCTCCTTGCGGTTCTGAAGTGTTGGCTGCAGCTTCAACTGTTGAGAAAGATCTTGCAAAAGGTCTTAAGTCTACAGGTAACGCTGAAGCAGCGACGGTAGTCGGTAAAGCAATCGCAGAGCGCGCACTTGAGAAAGGCATTAAAGCAGTGGCTTTCGATCGTAGTGGTTTCCAATACCACGGTCGCGTTAAAGCATTAGCTGATGCAGCTCGCGAAGCTGGTCTTCAGTTCTAGGAGTTTATAATGGCTAAACAAGACGTTCAAAATGGTGAATTTCTAGAGAAATTGATCGCTGTAAACCGCGTTTCTAAAGTGGTTAAAGGTGGTCGTATCTTTAGTTTCACTGCATTGACAGTAGTGGGTGACGGTAACGGTCGCGTTGGTTTTGGTTACGGTAAGGCACGTGAAGTACCTGCTGCAATCCAAAAAGCAATGGAAAAGGCACGTCGCAACATGGTTGACGTAGACCTTAACGGTCACACGTTACAGCACCCTATTAAAGGTCGTCACTCTGGCTCTAAAGTTTACATGCAGCCAGCATCAGAAGGTACCGGTATTATTGCTGGTGGTGCGATGCGTGCAGTACTTGAAGTAGCTGGTGTACAAAACGTACTTTCAAAATGTTACGGCTCTACAAACCCAATCAACGTTGTACGTGCAACAATCAACGCGCTGACAGAAATGAACAGCCCGGCGAAAGTTGCTGCTAAGCGTGGATTGTCTGTAGAAGAAATTTTGGGGTAATCAGACATGGCAACGATTAAAGTAAAGCAAACTAAAAGTGCAATTGGCCGTCTGCCAAAGCACAAAGCTACGCTTAAAGGTTTAGGCCTTCGTAAAATCAACCATGTTCGTGAACTGGAAGATACCCCAGCCGTACGTGGCATGATCAACCGTGTATATTACATGGTTGAGATCGTGGAGGAGTAAGACATGCGTTTAAATACAATTTCTCCAGCCGAAGGTTCAAAGCCTACTGGTAAGCGTTCTGGTCGTGGTATCGGCTCAGGTCTTGGTAAAACAGGTGGCGTAGGTCACAAAGGTCAAAAAAGCCGTTCAGGTGGCCGTGTTAAGCCAGGATTCGAAGGTGGTCAGATGCCTATCCAGCGTCGTCTTCCTAAGTTCGGTTTCACTTCACGCAAGAGCTTTGTTACTGATCAAGTAACTCTTGCTGAAATCGCAAAGGTTGATGGTGATACAGCGTCTCTTGAGACTTTAAAAGCAGCTGGTATCGTTAAGAAAGAAATCCAGTTCGTTAAAGTTGTTAAGAGCGGTGAAGTATCACGCGCTGTTACAGTAAGCGGGTTAAAGGTTACTAAAGGCGCTAAAGAAGCGATTGAAGCTGCTGGCGGTAAAGTAGAGGAATAAGCTAGATGGCTAAACCAGGATTGGATTCAGGCGCTAAAAGCGGCTTGAGTGAGCTCAAAGCAAGATTGTTGTTCGTACTTGGTGCGATTGTTGTTTTCAGACTAGGTTCTTACGTTCCTATCCCTGGCATCGATCCAGCTGTACTTGCTGACTTGTTCGAGCAACAAAAAGGCACCATTGTAGAAATGTTCAACATGTTCTCTGGTGGTGCGCTTGAGCGTGCATCCGTTCTGGCTTTGGGCATTATGCCATACATTACTGCATCCATTATCATGCAGTTGCTCTCGGTGGTTCACCCACCGATGGTGGAGCTTAAAAAAGAAGGCGAAGCAGGCCGTCGTAAAATTAGCCAGTACACGCGTTACCTAACGCTAGTATTGGCTATCTTCCAATCAATTGGTATTTCGACTGGTTTGCCTAACCTGATTAATGGATTGGTGATAAACCCTGGCTTCGGATTCTACTTCACGGCAGTAGTGAGTCTAGTCACAGGAACTATGTTCCTAATGTGGTTAGGTGAGCAAATTACCGAACGAGGTATTGGTAACGGTATCTCTATATTGATTTTTGCTGGTATTGTTGCCGGTCTGCCAACAGCGATAGGTCAGACTGCGGAACAAGCAAGGCAGGGCGACATTAATATGTTGTTCCTACTGTTGATTGGCGTCATTGTTATCGCTCTTACATACCTAGTTGTATTTGTAGAGCGCGGACAGCGCAGAATTGTGGTAAACTACGCGAAACGTCAGCAAGGCCGTCAGGTTTTTGCTGCGCAAAGCACCCATTTACCGCTAAAAGTCAACATTGCTGGTGTAATTCCACCAATCTTTGCTTCTAGCATTATTCTGTTCCCGGGTACTATCGCAGGATGGTTCGGACAGAATGAATCAACAGCGTGGTTGCAAGATGTAGCGCTTATGCTATCTCCTGGTCAGCCGCTGTACGTGATGTTATATGCAGCAGCGATTATCTTCTTCTGCTTCTTCTACACGGCGTTGGTTTTCAACCCGCGTGATACAGCAGATAACTTGAAGAAGTCTGGTGCGTTCATCCCTGGTATTCGTCCAGGTGAACAAACGTCGCGTTACATTGACAAGGTAATGACTCGCCTTACACTGGCTGGCGCACTGTACATAACCTTTATTTGTTTAGTGCCTGAATTCATGCTAATTGCTTGGAATGTGCCGTTCTACTTCGGTGGTACGTCGCTTCTCATTATCGTAGTAGTTATCATGGACTTTATGGCACAAGTACAGACACATTTGATGAGTAGTCAATATGAGTCTGTGCTGAAAAAAGCTAACCTTAAAGGCTACGGCCGATAAGTTAGCCCCTTAATTTTGAAAGAAAGGGGAGTGATGTAATGAAAGTTCGTGCATCAGTAAAAAAGATTTGCCGTAATTGTAAAGTTATCAAGCGCAACGGTGTTGTGCGTGTAATTTGCAGTTCTGACCCTAAGCATAAGCAGCGTCAAGGCTAATCTAAGCGGTACAGAATATTGGCAAGACTGTAAGCAGAACCTGACAATACTTATCAGGTTCTGCAGTTTTGCTTTGTAGTATTCTGAACCTTTATTTGCAATTTAGTCGACGGGTAAGTATCCTATCGGGCTTTTTAGGTCGTCGACAAATAAACAAGAGGAGTGCTGTTAATGGCCCGTATCGCTGGCATTAACATTCCTGAGCACAAGCATGCTGTAATCGCTATCCAAGCGATCTATGGTATCGGTCCCACACGTGCGAAAAGCATCTGTGCGGGCGCTGGTGTTGCAGAAGATACAAAAATCAAAGAGCTAGACGAAGCTACTATTGATAAGCTTCGTGACGAAGTGGCTAAGTTCACCGTTGAAGGTGACCTACGCCGTGAAGTCTCTATGAGCATCAAACGTTTGATGGACCTGGGTTGCTTCCGTGGTATTCGCCACCGTCGTAGCTTGCCTCTACGTGGTCAGCGCACTAAAACTAATGCGCGTACCCGTAAAGGTCCTCGTAAGCCAATTAAGAAGTAAGCGGGGAGTAAGTTATGGCTAAAGCACCAGCTCGTAGCACGCGTAAACGCGCTAAACGTCAGGTTGCAGACGGTATGGCTCATATCCATGCGTCTTTCAACAACACAATTGTGACTATTACAGACCGTCAAGGCAATGCACTAGCATGGGCGACATCTGGTGGTTCAGGTTTCCGTGGTTCACGTAAATCTACCCCTTTTGCTGCACAGGTAGCTGCTGAGCGTGCAGGTGTTGCTGCACAAGAATACGGTCTTAAGAACCTTGAAGTTTTCGTTAAAGGTCCAGGTCCAGGCCGTGAGTCTGCGATCCGTGCTCTTAACGCTACAGGTTATAAGATCACAAACATTACCGATGTGACCCCAATTCCTCACAACGGTTGTCGTCCACCGAAAAAACGTCGCGTTTAATCGACGGACAGTTGGAGAAAGATCATGGCAAGATATTTGGGTCCTAAACTCAAACTTAGCCGTCGCGAAGGAACTGACTTGTTCCTTAAGAGCGGCGTTCGCGCAATCGATTCTAAATGTAAAATCGATACAGCGCCTGGTCAGCACGGTGCCCGTCGTGGCCGTCTGTCTGACTATGGTGTTCAGCTGCGTGAAAAACAAAAAGTTCGTCGTATGTACGGCGTTCTGGAAAAGCAATTCCGCAACTACTATAAAGAAGCTGCACGTCTAAAAGGCAACACAGGTGAAAACTTGTTACAACTTCTAGAGCAGCGTCTTGATAACGTAGTTTACCGTATGGGTTTCGCTAGCACTCGTGCAGAAGCACGTCAGCTAGTTAGCCACAAGGCGATCATGGTAAATGGTCAAGTTGTGAACATCCCATCGTTTAACGTTTCTGCCGAAGACGTGGTTTCTGTTCGTGAAAAGGCTAAGAAGCAAGCGCGTATCGTTGCTGCTTTGGAACTGGCTGACCAACGTGAGAAGCCAACCTGGATTGAAGTAGACAGCAGCAAAATGGAAGGCACTTTCAAGCGCGTTCCTGAAAGAACTGACCTGTCTGCGGAAATTAACGAACAGTTGATCGTCGAACTTTACTCTAAGTAAAGCTAACTAAAGAGGAAGCATTGTGGGTTCTGTGACTGAATTCCTAAAACCGAGATTAGTAGAGATCGAAAACGTTTCTCCTACTCGTGCCAAAGTAACTTTGGAACCACTAGAGCGCGGCTTTGGCCATACTCTAGGTAACGCCCTACGTCGTATCTTACTGTCATCTATGCCAGGATGTGCAGTTACCGAAGTAGAAATTGATGGCGTTCTTCACGAGTACAGCACCAAAGAAGGTGTACAAGAAGACGTAATCGAAATCTTGCTTAATCTAAAAGGTTTAGCGGTTCGCCTTGAAGGTAAAACTGAGGCAACCCTAACTCTAGTGAAATCTGGCGCTGGCCCTGTTGTTGCTGGTGATATTCAGCATGATGGCGACGTAGAAATTACAAACCCTGATCACGTTATTTGTACTTTGACTGGCGAAGCTGAAATCAGCATGCGCATCAAAGTAGAAATGGGTCGCGGTTATGTACCAGCTTCTACCCGTCGCTCCTCTGAAGAAGATGATCGTCCAATTGGTCGTTTGTTAGTTGATGCTTCATACAGCCCAGTTGAACGTATTGCTTACAGTGTAGAGTCTGCGCGTGTTGAACAACGCACAGACCTAGACAAACTTATCATCGACATGGAGACGAACGGTACTTTGGATCCTGAAGAAGCGATCCGCCGTTCTGCTACTATCCTAGCTGAACAGCTAGATGCATTCGTAGACCTACGTGATGTATCTGAGCCAGAAGCGAAAGAAGAGAAGCCAGAATTCGATCCGATTCTGCTTCGTCCAGTAGATGACCTTGAGCTGACAGTACGTTCTGCGAACTGTTTGAAAGCAGAAGCTATCCAGTACATTGGTGACCTGGTACAGCGCACTGAGGTTGAGCTACTTAAAACGCCAAACCTTGGTAAGAAATCGCTAACTGAAATCAAAGATGTTCTAGCATCTCGTGGTCTTTCTCTAGGCATGCGCCTAGAAAACTGGCCGCCAGAGAGCATCGCTGAAAAAGATTAATCAGGTTTTTATCAAACTGATTTGTAGAGAAGGATAAAACTATGCGCCATCGTAAGAGTGGTCGTCAGTTGAATCGCAACAGCAGCCATCGTCAAGCTATGTTCAAAAACATGGCCGGTTCTTTGGTCAAGCACGAAGTGATCAAAACTACGTTACCAAAAGCGAAAGAATTACGTCGCGTAATCGAGCCTCTAATCACTATGGCTAAAGAAGACAGCGTTGCAAACCGCCGTCTAGCTTTCGCCCGCACTGGTGACAAAGAGGTTGTAGGTAAACTATTCAACGAGCTTGGTCCTCGTTACGAAGCTCGTCCAGGCGGTTACACTCGCATTCTTAAATGCGGTTTCCGTGCTGGCGACAATGCCCCAATGGCATATGTTGAGCTAGTTGACCGTCCAGTTGTAGAAGCTGAAGAAGAAGCAGTAGAAGCAACTGAAGAGTAATTGATACTCGATTAGAAAAAGGGGCCTGAGTGAGAACTCAGGCCCCTTTTTTTATGTTCTAACATTACGGCGTGTAGAGAGCGATTCTTTAAGTTTTCTAATTTAAATCGAAGGTATGCTTAACAAAGTGGTAACACATCTAAGCTATCAATAATGACGTAATCTGATAGTATCTATGTCTTAAAAGGATAATTATAAACCGTGTTGTTTTTTGCTTAAGTTGCATTGTTTGCCGAGTTCTTCTAGGAGAGAAAGATGGTAGTTTTGTGCGCGTTGGACCCATATAACCTCATCCAACGTATTTTTCATGAATCTTCTTTAAAATTTGTACCCACCTTAGATGATTTACAGAGTCACCAAAATAACAATATTTTTCTTGCAGAAAGCGAAGAAACGTTACTGGAGTTACTTTCAGCTAATACGGGAGCTAGTTTGGGTATTTTGATTCCTCCTACTGAACTTTTGATATCCGAAACACTAAATTCACCAGGCAGCCTAAAACTCGAAAATGTATCAGATACACTTAGTCGTGTATTAAAGCTCCAAACCCAGAATAGACTAAGAGTCTCGTTTATACCTCTTTGCAGTCTTTGTGGTACAGAAAGCGAAATCCCAGATATAGCAGCCCAGTTTAATGTTACAGAGGTTTTAGCCAACATTGATAGCCATCAGTTGTTGCTGTCTAATTATGTTTTAAACACGAATGCAGAGTTGAAAAAGTTAGACAAACGCATAAAGGCTTCGTTGCGTTTTCCACACAGAGATATTCTACCAACATTGGACGTTAAGGAAGTCATAGAGTGTAAGCGTCAGGAAAAAGACGAAAAAAATAAATTAGTGTACGATAACGCCAAGTTAGTTGACGAAATTCTTAGTATACAGGAAGCGCTAGAAGTTAATATCGCTAGGCTCAAAGTTGAAGAAGATAAATTTGCTGAGTTAAAAAGACAAAGCTTTATCAAAGAATCGTCATCCAAAAAGACACTTGATGAGAGTCGTAAAGCGATGGATTTTTCTGTCGATGCTTTACTTACAATACAAGAAGAGTTAGAGATACAAATAGAATGGCGAAATCGAGAAAACGCTGCACACGATAACCTTAAGGTAAGGCATAAACAAGAATACAATAAATTTGTACAGAAGATAGCCAAGTTAGAGCGGCAGCTAGAGGATAAAGCTAGAGAGTTAAAGGAAAAGAGTCAGAGTCTGACGCTACTTGAAAAACAAAAAGACAGAGAAATAGTTAAACTAGAAGCGAAAATCAGTGAGCAAGAAGACATTGCCCATGCGCTACGAACAGAATTGGCAAAGTATCGAGTAGCAACGATGTCTCCTTATTGGCGCTTTTCTCAAAAGTTCGAGAAGCTAAGCCATGTATTAGATAGGAGAGCGACGGATCGTAATCAACAGTTGTTGGATGCAAGTCTTATTTATACAAGCGATTTATTTGACGCTAATTGGTATTTAGAGAACTACAAAGATGTTGCTGCAGTCGATGTTGATCCTGTGCAACACTATCTAAGCTATGGGGCATTTGAGGGAAGAAACCCTTCATCACGTTTTGATGGTAACTGGTACCTTCAAAGATATCCTGATGTGGCGAAAACGGGCATGAATCCGTTGCTGCACTATATCAAGCATGGACGCGAAGAGGGGCGATCCATTTCTCCTCTTATGATTTCTCATGAGAAAAGGAAGTCAAAGAAGTCATGAACAAAAAACTTTTGTGGTTAGGTTGCGGAGAAGCAAACCACTTACCTGAAAAAACACAAGACTATGAACGTAGCTATTTCTTTGAAGCCCGACAAGAAGCTCTGAACAACATTACGGAGAAATTTGAAGGCTCTGTAGAATTGGTAAATGCAGCGGTTTCAGTAAACGGTGTTTTAAATAACTTAGAAATATATTCTATTGAAGAACTAAGTTCACTAAAGAAGCCAACCGGTCTAAAAGCACTGTTTCCCGGCCTAGTTGTTGAGGAAACTAGGGAGGTCGAAGGAATAAGTCTTTCAGATTGCCTTTCTTTATGTGAAGTCTCGGGACGCGATAATACCTTGATTATTGATTTACCGTGTATTGCTGGCGAAATCATCGAGTCCCTTATCCACACACGCAATATTGAACTCTTTTCTTGTATATATGTCTCTTCAGGTATTGAAACTCTTTACGAGGGCGCCAAAACTGCAAGCGAGCTTGAATTGTTATTGAACAATGGCTACTTCGAACTAAATTCGAGTGATACTGATGACCCCGATATTCCATTATTCAAATACATGTACGATGAGCGTTTAGCCAACCTTGGTAAAGCAAGAGCGCAGCTAGAAATTGCAGAGGAACAAGCAAAGGAACTAAAAAGGTCTGTAGTCGAGCTAGAAGCCCAATTGGCCTCGAAAGATTCTGAAATAGCTCAAAACTATACTCGTTCAAAAGAATATGAAACTGAGTTAACTGCTAAGGCTCATTCTCTTGAAGAGAGTAATCAAAAAGTAGAACAGTTATATTCTGAAAATAATTCTTTAAAGAATTCGTTGGAGGTTGCAAGTAACTCTTTAAAAGATAACAGAGAAGCATTTTCTGCTCTAGAAAAAGATCTTGAAAAGGCAAATTTAGAAGCGCAAAAACGTATATCTGAAAATGAAAAACTACGCTTTCATTTACATGAGTCAGAGAGTAATGTTGACACTCTTAAGATAGAGGTTGAGACATTAAACAGTTCGATTAATTCTTTAAAAGCCAAACTAGAAACATCAAAGAATGAAATTGAATCGCTTAGGTCGCAATTAGAAACGTCAAACAGTGTGATTGAATCCCTCAATGTCAAATTAGCCGACTCTAATAGCGAAATAGAATCACTCACCTTGCAGCTAAATACTTCGGGAAACAAAATCGAAAAGTTAAGCACTGCATTGAAAGCATCAGTTGAGGAAATATCGCAGCGTAACGATAGTGCCGAAAAGGACATCCTGAAAATCAAAAAATTAGAAGACGCGCTTAAAAAATCTCAAGACAAGTGCGACGAAGTTTATTCTTGGTTTGCAAGTAGGAAAAAGCAGGTAGAAGTCCTCGAATCTCAAATCAATTCATTAAAACAGGAAAGAGACAACCTAATGGCTTCTCGTGACACTCAAAAGTCAGTAAAAGAGTTAGAAGCTAAGATAGATGCATTATTCAAAAAACAAAGCAATGAAAGCGTTGAAATAGCAAACGCATTAGGGCGCCATATAACTAAAAGCGAAACGAATACCCGCAAAGAACTATTGGCGCTAAATAAACTTCAAGATGTGCTGCACAACAAGGAACTCATTACGTATGGCTGTGGGGAGTCACTTAGTTCAGAAAGTCTCCTTTTCCTTACATCACTTATCCGATTCAACAACTACGATGTAATCATTGAATTTGGAAGCGGTACTAGCACAGCCGTAATGGCTGATGTCGTTGCATCTAAAATCATAAAAAACAAAACGCTGCATCTTGGCGATGATTCGAAGCACTCAAAAGAGCAGAATAAGCTTACTGAAATAAAAAGCGGAGATTTCAGAAGTCTACCTAACTACATTATTTCCTTCGAGCAGTCAGAAACCTTTTTGGGAAATACCTTAAATCTATTAGAAAACGCAAACTTAACGCAGTTCGTAGACCTTTGTCTTTCCCCATTAATTGATAATAAATACAGTTCTGGCGATTCTACACTGTTTTACGATTGTGAAGAGAAGCTAAGGGAAGTCAAACGTATATTTGACGAACGTAGTGCAAATATCCTCGTAATAGTTAACGGACCTCTCTTGAAAAGTAATTCAACGGATGTTCGCGGTGTCGCACTTCCATCAATTTTAGATAAGCTTTCCCTGCATGCAGTTGACTTTTTTATTGAAGAAAATAACGCTGAACTAAGTCAGAAGCTTATCGCTAGTTGGCGAACTGAAACAGAAAGAAGGGGGCTTTCTTATAGTTTTGAACAGCTTAGCGGCAGCGGAGAATCGTTGTTAGTTAAAAGTAGGCCATTGTGAGACCAATACCCTTGATTAATGCAATCAGAATCAATTGTGGTAATATACGAAAGTCGCAAATGGTATACCTTTGGGCGCAATAGAAAAAAGATATAGAGCACGAAGATGAGTAGTGAAAAGCATTTGTACATGAGAGAA
This sequence comes from Alteromonas sp. KC3, assembly GCF_016756315.1. Classification (NCBI taxonomy): domain Bacteria; kingdom Pseudomonadati; phylum Pseudomonadota; class Gammaproteobacteria; order Alteromonadales; family Alteromonadaceae; genus Alteromonas; species Alteromonas sp. KC3. Next base: position 3,919,797 of record NZ_AP024235.1, on the reverse strand, counting down.
GCGAACCTCTTGTTTCGAGAAGAAAAATATCAAGAGGCTGCAGAAAAATATGAGCTTGCTGGAGCAGTGTTGGGTAAACATTTGGTTGAAGTTAATCTTTGGCTTTGTAAACAGCGTGCTGCTAGTAAAAAAAGTTCACAAGGCGTGCATCAATCTCACCTCATTTATTCCGAAGAAGCACTGAGTAACCAAAAGCAACTAGAACAATCTCAGGCGCTTGTAGAAAAGTACTATAACCAAGTACAAGAGTTACGTTTTAAACTGATGGACTTAGAGAAACAATGAAAATATTAACCGTGTTCGGTACACGCCCTGAAGCGATAAAAATGGCTCCTTTAGCATTGAAACTGGCTGAAACACAGGGCCTTGACGCTAGGGTATGTGTAACCGCACAGCATAGGGAAATGCTTGATCAGGTTTTAGAGCTGTTCGAGCTGAAGCCTGATTATGATCTAGATATCATGAAGCCCGGTCAAGACTTGACAGATGTTACTACTAATATTTTGCAAGGTATGAAGCCTGTGTTAGCTGACTTTAAGCCCGACGTGGTTTTGGTGCATGGTGATACAGCTACCACTTTTGCTACAAGTCTAGCTGCGTACTACCAGCAAATAGCTGTGGGGCATGTTGAAGCTGGTCTGAGAACTGGAAACATTTATTCGCCGTGGCCGGAAGAGGCCAACCGTAAACTGACGGGGGCAATTACCACCTACCATTTCGCGCCTACAGATATCTCAAAACAAAACTTGTTGAACGAGGCAGTGGCAGAGTCTGCTATTACAGTTACGGGAAATACGGTAATTGACGCGCTTTTAAGTGTAAGTGAAAAATTCAAAACCGACGCAGCCTTAAATAGTCAAATGGCTGAAGAATTCAGTTTCTTAGATGAAAACAAGAAACTTATCCTTGTAACAGGTCATCGAAGAGAAAGCTTTGGAGGTGGTTTTGAGAGAATATGTCAAGCATTAGCCGCTACTGCCGAAGCACACCCAGAATGTCAAATTGTTTACCCTGTTCATTTGAATCCAAATGTTCAAGAGCCAGTTAATAGGTTGTTGAACGGTGTTGACAATATTACCTTGATCAAACCACAGGACTATTTGCCTTTTGTTTACCTGATGAACAAGGCGCACATCATCCTAACTGACTCTGGTGGTATCCAAGAAGAAGCGCCCTCTCTTGGTAAGCCTGTACTTGTGATGCGTGATACGACCGAACGCCCTGAGGCAGTAAAAGCTGGAACAGTAAAGTTGGTTGGAACCGATGTCGAAGTGATCAAGCAACAACTTTCCCTATTGCTTACCAACGACAAAGAATATAAAGAAATGAGCTTTGCCCATAACCCGTATGGCGATGGAAAAGCATGCGAAAAAATCATCGAAGTTTTGATGGAGAAAATAAATGGAAATTAATAAAACTGTTTGTGTTGTTGGGATGGGCTATATCGGCTTGCCAACCGCAGCACTTCTTGCAAATCGTGGCTTCCGCGTACACGGTGTAGATGTAAACAAAAAAGCAGTTGATACAATCAACAAGGGTGAAATTCACATCGTTGAACCCGAGTTGGACACATTTGTAAAATCGGCAGTGAATAGCAACATGCTTTCCGCTCATTTAGAGCCGACTGAAGCCGATATTTTCTTAGTTGCTGTACCCACGCCTTTCCATCACGACAAGCTTAATTCAGTGACAAACTCACCTATTCCAAACTTGGACTACGTAAAAAGTGCCACTCAGGCGATTGCACCGTTCGTAAAGCCAGGAAATTTGGTTTTGCTAGAGTCTACTTCACCGGTAGGCACCACTGAAATGATGGCCGCTGAGCTCGAGGCTGCAGGGGTAGACCTTTCTGAAATTCATGTTGCTCACTCACCTGAACGTGTATTGCCAGGGCAAATTATGCGTGAGCTCATTGAAAATGATCGTGTTGTTGGTGGTATTAACTCTGCCTCAACTAAGGCTGCTGCTGAATTTTATCGTACCTTCGTTGAAGGTGAGGTGTTAGAAACGACATCAAAGACAGCAGAGATGGCTAAATTAACAGAAAACGCGTTTCGTGATGTAAATATCGCATTTGCAAACGAGTTATCTATGTTATGTGATGACATGGGTATTGATGTTTATGAGTTGATTAGGCTTGCAAATCACCATCCTCGAGTCAATGTACTGCAGCCCGGTTGTGGCGTAGGCGGGCACTGTATCTCTGTCGATCCATGGTTTATCGTTAACTCTGCTAATGGCAAAGCAAAAATGACTGAGCAAGCACGCAGAACGAACGATTACAAATCTGAATGGGTTACGGAGAAAGTAAAGAATGCCGCACTCGAGTTTGAAAAAGCACAGGGTCGTCCTCCTATCATTGCATGTATGGGGCTTGCTTTTAAACCTGATATAGATGATCTGAGAGAGTCTCCGGCGCTTTACATCACGCAAAAACTAAACAAAAGCCACAATGTAATTGCTGTCGAACCCAATATTGAGGAATTTGAAGGGCTAAAGCTGGTATCTGAGGAAGAAGCGAGTAATGCTGATATTCTTGTGTACTTGGTAGCTCACAAAGAATTTAAAGCACATGCATTTAGCGAAAAGTCTATCGATTTTGCAGGCCTGTTTAAACGATAGTCCAGCATGATATCTCAAAGCCGGCTAGACGTTCTCGTTTTGTCGGCTTTTTTGTAGTTCCTCAAAATTCTTAATACCCCTTTGCACGGCACATGCAGTTATGAAAAAAGATAAAGTTGTTCAATTAGCAAAAGAGCTTGCGTCCGAAAAATCCCATCAAGTCTATTCCTCTATCAAAAATCGAGTTGCCTACGTAGTAAGTCACGGTGCAAGTTATGCTAGCAATGGCTATGCCGTACGAACACAACGAGTAGCACGCTCTCTTATAGACAGTGGGAAAGATGTATTCTGCTTCGTGCGACCCGGAAGACCTTGGGAACTAAATGCTAACGTTGCGAATTCAATCAAGCCTGTGGTTGACGTGAACGGAGTGCGTTACATACATTCTCGATGGGAAAATGATAACTACAGGATAAGTGAGCAAGAACACTTAAAACAATCTTTTGCCCAGTTTTGTGAATTGTTTCAAATTTACAGACCTGAAAAAATCATAGCAGCTTCAAACTGGAAAATTGCCTTGCCAGCTTGGGCTGCTGCTAAAGCACTAAACATTCCATTTGCTTACGAAATAAGGGGGTTCTGGGAACTATCTCGAATTGCAAGAGAGCCAGAATACAAGGAAACACCTAGCTTTAAAAAGGAAAACATAAGGGATACTTTCGTTGCCAATCAGGCAGATAAGGTTTTTACACTAAGTTATACAATGAAAGCTGAGCTTACTCGCAGAGGGGTAAGCCAAGAGAAAATAAGTGTTATTCATAACGGATTAGATACGTTACCTCATATCGAAAGTGCCAATGGCGAATTGAGAACAGAGCTTGGCATTTCAGATTCTGACAAAGTGGTTGGCTATGTAGGTAGTATTACTGAATACGAAGGACTTGAAGTATTGATCGAGGCTTGCCGCCAACTGATTGAAGAAGGTGAGCAAATAAAACTGCTATTAGTGGGTGATCATCAACCTGTGGATGGTGTTGATGGTAACGAGTCTGACTCGGACTCGTCATGGCTGATCAGAACAGGGAGAGTTTCGCAAGATAAGGTGCCAAACTATTTCGCTCTTATTGATACAATAGTTATACCTAGAAGGAACTTGGATGTATGCCAAATCGTTCCTCCTATGAAAGCTGTTGAAGCACTTTCATATGGAAAAAAACTTGTTATCTCTAACTTACCCGTACTGAAAGAAATCACTGAAAAGTTTAGCAGCGTTTATTATTTCGAGGCTGATAATATTAAAAGCCTAAAGGAAACGCTAATACAAAGCTTACACGCAAAGACAGTGGCTCCAGATTGGCATAACTTAAAGCAAAGTCTGATTGATACTACCTTAATGGGAGAAGGTTTTTGTAGAGATAGAACCCTTAATTCTGTAACTGAAACTGTCGCTACTACAACGGACGAGAGCGGCGAACAGTTTGATAAAAAAATTACACTTAATTCACCTGAAGTATCTTGGTTCACATATGATGTTGAAAGCCCGTGTGAACTTAGTGTTCTGGGTCAAGTTGCTTACCAAAACACAACTAAAAAAGAAAGGAAAGCAGTATTACTTGTAAAGGCCTTTGATAAGCAGGGAAATGATATCTCCAAAGCGTTAGGAAAGCTTGCGTTTTCATCTCATCTACAATCTAAGTTTAAGTACATTGCTGACACTAATAAGCAAGTCAAACTATTACACAAGATAGCGTTACCGTCAGAGGTTAGAAAAATTGAAGTTGGTTTGTGTGCATTCAACTGCGAAAGTTCGGAGTTTATCGAAGTACACAATTTCGATGTTACGATGTCATCAGCAAACTGCGATGTGAGAGCAGAGCAGGCTCAGACAGTCACCAAAGACCCTTTATGGACTTCTTTTTCGGTAAGAGAGTTTGTTCCGCATACATTGACTGCCAAATTTAATTTTGAAAATCAAAGCGAACGGCGCAAGAAGTCGTTAATTGCAAGAGTTAAATTCCATGACAGCGAAGGCAATGAATTAGAGGGTAAACATCAAGGTTTACTTCAGTCTAAGACGGTAGGAAACTTTGTATATTTAGAGGTTACTTGTGAAAAAGTAGCTAAAATAATTCCACCCAAAGGTGCGACAAAACTGACGATTGGCCTGCAAAAGTGGGATGCGAAAGGTAATGTTTTCGTTGAGCGTCCTATGCAGTGCGCATCGGATGTTCAAAAAATAGCAGATACAAGCAAGGCTTCAGATTTAAGAAAAGTACTGCAAGCAACTCCTGCCCGACCATTAGCCAACGTCAAAGTTGCTGCTATTCTCGATGAGTTCACAATGGAATGCTTCAGAATGGAAGTAGATCTTGTGCCTATTTCACCAGAAAATTGGGAACATGAGTTGGACGCATCTCGTCCCGATTTTCTTTTTGTAGAGAGTTGTTGGTTTGGCAATAAAAATCAGTGGGGGGGGTTAATATACGGGTATACCTCCAATGGTACCAATCAAATGGATAGCTTGGTAAACGTTATCAATTATTGTAATAGAAAAGGTATACCAACCGTTTTTTGGTCTAAAGAAGATCCTGTGCACTATAGCCGATTTGCTCCTACTGCGAAGCTGTTTGACTATGTTTACACTACAGATGCAAATATGGTGCAAAACTACAAAAGTGAGTATGGCATAGATGCAGAGCCGCTTTCTTTCTTCTGTCAACCCAAAGTGCATAATCCTGTTGAAGTTATAACACGTTCCCATAAAGCAGCATTCGCTGGGTCTTACTATTCTGACAAGCAAGAGCGCTGTGATGACTTCCACACCATTTTAGGGGGGCTAGACGATGCTGGTGTACCCTATGAAATTTATGACCGTTGTTTGAAGCGCGGTGTGTCTCATCTTCAATTTCCTGAATATTTCAAAAAACATGTGGTCGGATACTTAGAGCCTCATGAGATGTGGAAGGCTTACAAGGGGTATCGCTATACGGTGAATATGAACACCGTTAAGCATAGTCCTACCATGTTCGCCCGTCGTGTATACGAATCACTGGCGTCAGGAACACCAGTAATCAGTAACTACTCTGAAGGTGTTGTAACGCAATTTAGCGGAATTGTTTGTGCTAGCGATAACAAAAAAGACATCATTGACTATGTGGAAATGCTGAAAGATGAGAAGGAATATAAGCGAATTGCTGAGCAGGGCGCTAGAGAGACACTCGGCAGGCATACTATTGCTGATAGACTAGAGCAAATTTGTAAGCGCGTAGGGATTCCTGTAATACCGCATCTACCTTTAGTGAATGCAGTTATTACTGCTGGTACGGTTGATATGGTAGAAAAGGCGAGGAAGCTTGTGAATTCTCAGACGTATTTTGATAAGCGTCTGGTTATAAATTTAGAAAATAGTAATGAGCTTTATCCATATCTCAACATGAATAGCGACAAAGAGATTTTTAGAGTGTTAACCGATTTCGCAAAACCGCTTGAGGGTGTGAGTGTAGACCTAGATTTGAATGACAATATTGCAGAAACGCTAATGGAAGACGTGGCCATTAAAACGCAATACGACAATCTTCACCCAGCGATAAGCGAGAAACAATAATGAGAACAATAAAGTTACTTATCTACGCCGATGTAAATCTAAACATAATGGACGGTTCTTCCGTTTGGCTTGCTGAGCTTTTGGCCCTAATCGCTAAAGACCCAAGAGTACAGCTCGACTTCTTGTCCAAGGCGCCTCATCAAGGCGGCCCATTGAATGGGCAGGTAGACAAACTGGTCAATATAAATCGCATTGAAAAAAGTGCTCGCCCATTAAAGCCAGAACAAGCGGCTGAAGCTATCGAGCAATTAGACAAAGAAAACAATTACGACCGAGTGCTTGTGCGCGGTAACATTGAATTGGGTAAGGCATTAGTTAAATTCCTTGCTGGCAGACTTGTTTATTATACGCTGGAGCCTTTTCAACGTCGCCATGAACTGTCGGTAAAAGAAAAGGTGGAGGTATCTGAACTGCTAAACGCAACAGCATTTGCAATAGTGCAAAGTGAAAGAATGCGAGAGAGTTATAGCAGTGAGTTTGATTTGCCCCAAGAGCATATATACATATTACCCCCGCTAATTCCGCCTATCATGAAGCGACCTAGTTTCCGCAATCAGCTTAATAGCGTTTGTTATACAGGGAAGTTCTCTGAAGAGTGGGGCACCCCAGATTTGGTAGATGTATTTAAGTTACTGAAAGAGAAGCTTCCGTACGCCAAATTAAATATCGCAGGAAATAAGTTTCACGGCGAACTAGGAGGTAGGAAAGATGAAATTCAAACCTATTTCGAGTCTGAAGATGGCGTTAATTGGGTTGGCGTTGTATCTAGAGAAGAGAGCATAGCGCTTTCTCGTCAATCTGATATTGGATTCGCTCTTCGCTCGGCAAAAATTGACAATGACGAGTCTCAAGAGTTATCAACTAAGCTCTTTGAGTACATGAGTAGTGCGAAGCCGGTCATTTTAAGGCCCACAAAAGTACACAAAGACTTACTCGGTAGTGATTACCCGTTATTTGCAAAAGATAATACTGATGCCGCTAATAAAATTTGTGATGCTTTGACAGATGTAGCGCTTTATAAAAAGGCCTCTGAAATGTCTTATGAAGCATACAAAAATTTCGCCAAGTCGGTTGACCACAATGAAATAATCGAGCGATTAATTTGTTACCAGAAAAAGACAATCTTATTCGCGGGACACGATCTCAAATTTTTGCAAGATGTGATTTCTGCCTACGAAAATGACAGTAAATACAACGTGCTTATTGATCAATGGAATGGTCATACAAAGCACGATGAAAACGAAAGCAAGTTAAAGCTAGAAACTGCTGATGTTATCTTCTGTGAATGGGGGTTGGGTAACATCCGCTGGTATTCAAAAAACAAAAAGCCTGGACAAAAACTTTTAGTAAGAATTCACTTACAAGAAAATCAGGTTCCTCAATATCTTGAAGAAGGGAACTTAGACAATATCGATCAATTTATCTTTATCGCACCGTATAGGTATGAAGAGTTTGTTGAGTTGCATAAATTGCCAAGGGAAAAATGTAAACTCATTTTCAACACGGTGGATTGTGAACGTTTTGCGTTGGACAAAAGCGACGATGCTAAGTTTACACTGGGATTCATCGGGATGGTGCCATGGCGCAAGCGTTTCGATTTAGCATTAGACATTTTTGAGTCCTTATGGAAAACCGACAGCAGATATAAATTAAGGGTGAAAGGAAAAACACCACATGATTATCCTTGGATGAAAGGGCCTAAGTTTGCTGACGAATTTGTAAAGTATGAGGAACAAGACGCTCGTATCGCGGCAGCTAAGTGGAAAGATAACGTTATTTTTGATGGTCACGGTAACGATATGCCAGAATGGTTTCAAAATATAGGCTATATCTTGTCGACAAGTGATTTTGAAGGCAGTCATCAAGCTGTGGCTGAAGGAATGGCGTCAGGTGCGATTCCAATCATCTTGCCTTGGGCGGGGGCGGTAACGGTGTATCCCAAAAAATATGTATACGAAAACCTACCCGAAGACTTTGAAGCCCCGATTTTCGATACGGCAAAGTCGAAATCCATAATGGAATACGCCAAACATCACTTTACTACGAGTCACATAGTAAGTCAGATAAAGGAACTAATTGGGTAATGGCTGTAACAACACAGAATAATTCGCTGAAAAATGTTTTTAAGAGCGTTAATGACGCTCAGGTTTCTTTTTTTTGCAGAGAAAACACAGGTAAAAATTTAGAAGCGAAAGATAATTTACTTGCAGCTATAAATGAAAGCAAAGTCAAAACCAATAGTTTCGACGATGCCGATATTGACTTCCGAACTTTCGACTGGGCACCAACAGGTCAAGACCGAAATTGGTGGTGGCAAATACAAGCACTTCCTTTTTTGACCTGGTTCGTGGCGTGTAGGAAGTTGCTTTCCGCGCCAGAACGAAAACTTGCTGCAAAGTTTTGCAAAGACAGTCTTATCAATTGGATCGAGATTATCCCAGAGGATAATGACAAAACGCTAAGATGGCATGACCATGCAACGTCGTACCGATTGACCAACCTCTTTAATTGGCTATTTTGTCTGTGGCTGGATGATGAACTCAATGAGTTTGTAGAAGAACTTGATAGCCCATATCTGATGGAAGATATTCTGAAAAGGCATATTGCTTGGCTGTCTGAAGACGAAAATTACTCAAAGCACACGAATCATGGTTTCGATCAAGCCACCGCTGTATTCATTATTGGGTTGTACACGAATCACTCTGTTTGGAAACCGTTTTTTGAATTGTCTGAAAATCGATTAATTGAAGAAATTGAATTCGCTTATACGGAAGAAGGCGTACATAAAGAAAACAGCCCTGGTTATCATATATTCATGCTAAGAAGGCTAACTCGATTTAGCAAGTTAGGTGAGTTGTACGCTAACAAGGTATCTGAAAAAGCGGCGTTACTTGAAGAGCGTGCTACAAATTTTAAAGAAGCCCTTACCCTTGTTGATGGTACCTTGCCAATAGTCGGGGATACTCGAGGTGGTCATTTTGTTGAGAAATATGATTTCCCTAGCGAGTTGACCGTTTATGACTATTCAAAGTCAGGTTATGTGATTGTTAAAGGTAAGGTTTTAGACAAACCGTTGTATTTAATGGTTAAGAACTGTTTTGACTCGGTATACCACCGACATGATGACGACCTCCACGTTTACCTGAGCTATGACAATATTGATTTGTTGTCAGATGGCGGACTTGGCGCTCATAATGAGAAAGATCCTCGCAGAATATCACTTCGAAGCAACGAATGTCATAATGTTCCTTTCATTATTGGCGAAAAAGCGAATAGAAATAGGAAGGCGCTCGTTGGTGTTCCGACACTACGTGTATCTGAAGGCGTTATTGTCGCGGAAAGTTTTTTGTATGGTCAAAAAATAAAGCGCACAATTAATATAAGTCAGTTAGCGTCTGGTAAGATTGAAATAACAGACGTTATCGAAGGGGCAGAAAAAGGAATGATGGAAAACCTTTTCTTCCACCAGTTCGCTGATGTCTCTTTAGAAAATAGTCAAGCTACTATCAGTGTTGAGGTACAGCCACGAATGATCATTTCATATGGTAGCGAAAACATTAAGGTTGCATTAAAGGAACGGCCTTTTTCTAAACAGTATGGAGTTTATGAAAGTGCTCCTTCATTAGAAATAGATGCGAGTAAGCATGGTCGGTTTAGCTTCTGCGTTCGGCTAATTTAGATATATTGGAGAGGATATGAAGTCACCATATCAAGGTTTATCGAGAGATGCATTCTGGCGCACAGGTGTCGCTGCAAAAAGTATTGAAAGCTTAGCGAATGTTTATCGACCCAAAAAACCAGTTAACAAGACCGAGAAAGTAATAACCTTGGGCAGTTGCTTTGCTCAGCATATAGCTAGAAATATGAGAAAGCGAGGATATACAGTATTTGATTCTGAGCCGCCTCCTAAAGGCTTACATGGGTTAGCTGCAAATAAGTTTGGCTACGAGCTGTTTTCAGCTAGGACAGGCAACGTTTATGTGATGAGGCAGTTGCTACAATTATTTGAAGAAGCATTTGGGCTCTGGCGGCCGTCGTCGGTAGTTTGGGAAAGAGATGGTCGCTATTTTGATGCAATGCGACCTTCAGTAGAGCCAAGAGGGCATGCTAGCTCAGAAGAGGTGATAGCGCACAGAGAAAGACATTTGTCTTGCGTCAAAACAATGTTCAAAACAGCCGATGTTTTCATTTTCACGTTAGGCCTCACCGAAGCTTGGATGCACAAAGGTTCCGGTGATATTTATCCAACTGCGCCTGGGACTATCGCTGGAGAGTTTGATGATTCTCAATATGAATTCAAAAACTTTACTTTCTTAGAAATTTACGAAGATTTTATGAAATTAAAGGCTCACATCAAGCGCGTAAATCCGAAGCTTAGGTTCATTTTGAGCGTTTCTCCAGTTCCTTTAACTGCAACTGCTTCCGGTCAACATGTATTAACGGCAACGACATATTCTAAATCGGTACTTCGGGGAGTTGCTGGTCAGTTAGCCGCCGAAAATGACGATATAGATTATTTCCCTTCATTTGACATTTTAACTTCGACGTTGGCTGCAGGTAAATTATACGAAAAGAATTTACGTTCAGTCTCACCAGAAGGTGTTGGCATTGCAATGAACACATTCTTTAGTGTTAACGAATCGGGAGACGCTTTCATTGAAGATAGGGGCGAAGGTACTTCCGTTTCTTCTGATCATTCAGAACAGTCTCAAAATTCTGATGAAGAGTTTTGTGAAGACGTATTACTTGAGGCATTTAACAAATGAGAAAAGTTGCGTTAATAGGTAATTCTCATACAGCAATGCTTAAATTGGCATGGGATCAATTGAGCCCGACTAAAACAGACGTTTCTATTGACTTCTTTATTTGGAGATCAACGGGAGAAGATAGTTTAGTTATTAAAGGTGTAAATGGAGAGGCACAAATAGACCAGATCAAGATTCTTCCTGGGCTAGCTAGCACAGTTGCCCTAGACAATTACGATGCGGTTATAATTTGTGGCCTAGGCTTTGAGTTAAAACAATTTTTGGATGTTTATAAAACACACAGGTTAACTTCACAATCTGAGACAAAATTTTTAGTATCCGAAGACTGTTTTAACGCAACAGTAGAAGAGTTAACTAAAAACTCCCTTGCCTTCAAGGTAAACCAAGCATTAGTTAATGCTGGGTTTAGGAAAGTATTTCTTGTGCCTACTCCGCGTTCGTCTGAATATCTACTCAATGGTGAATACACAGATGATGTCCATCAGATTTGTATTGACAACAAAGAACAATCGTTTGTAAGCAAAACTTTTGTAAATGCGTCGCAATACTTTTGTGAACTTGGTACTGAAGTACTTCATCAACCAGACGAAACAATCGTTGGAGAGATATGCACTGATAAAATTTTTAGTAATGCATATGGTACTCCGGAAAGTGAAAGATATTTTGAGCTGAAAGGAAGAAGAGACTTAATTCATATGAACGAAAAGTATGGAAAGATAGTGCTTCAGTCATTAATAGAAAAGGCATTCAGTGACTAATGTCATTCTACAAGTTGACAGAACTTTCAATTGCCGGGGAGAGCTGATTTTATGAGTGAATCAAGTAAAAGCGTTGAAAGTCTAATAACGTCTTTGCAGCAAGCTTTATTCAAACGTATCGAAAAGCAAGAGCGCACACACCGTAATCTGGTGAACCAAGTTTATTCACAGTTGGAAAGCTTGTTTTGGCTAGAAAAGAAGTTGTCACTGAAAAACCAACTCCCTCCACTTAGAGGTTGGGCAACGTCGCCTGATGTGCTTTTAAAGTTACACTCCTTTATTACCGAATCAAAGCCCAGCTGCGTTGTTGAATTTGGTAGTGGTGCATCGACAATTGTGATTGCTGACGCCTTAAAGCAAAATGGAAGCGGAAAACTTTATTCGTTTGACGATAGCGAAGAGTTCGGCGGTAAAACTCTGTGTAATTTGAAAGAAGAAGGGTTGGAGAGCTTTGTCAATTTGACAGTTGCGCCCCTGGTGCCTTGGTTGGGTAGTCACCTTACTCCTGAGAATGAAACTCCCTATTGGTATGATGCTAAAGTTTTGGATATTTTAGACTCTGTCGATTTAGTCTGGGTTGATGGTCCGCCAGGAAAAACGTGCAAATTTAGTCGCTTTCCAGCAGTACCAGCTGTGATTGATAAGTTACACTCTTCCTCTCAGGTATGGATGGACGACACTATTCGCGAGGAGGAGACGCAAATTTGCGAGGCATGGTCAGAGTTGACCAAAATGTCGCTGGAATTTTTCTCGCTTGAAAAGGGGGTAGGCGTTCTTTCATATAGTAACGAAAACAATGTCGTGGGCAACAAACCGAACGTCACAATATCAGAGCCAAATGATTCAATTGTTTCAAAACTTGATTTTAATTAGCAGCGTGATGCCATGAGTAAACAAATTAATTGGGAAGCATGGGCTAGCTATTTCTTTTTTGGTTACCCGTTGGGAAACTCTTGTTATTTAAAAGGTATCGATACCACTGAGCCAGCAGATTTAAATCTTCCTGTAGAGAGAGTCCATTTAGAACCTGTAACCCAAACAATCTCTAATTATGAGTATGCTACTCAACAAGCTGCGGATGTGTTTCTTCATGTTCTAGAAACACAACTGCAACATCGAGCTAATTTTAACCCTGTAGTTTTTCTAAGTGGGGGATGGGACTCAAGAGCAATACTGGCTGGCATCCGAAAGGTAGCGCCTGAAAGAAATGTAGAGGCTTACACGACGACTTATGATGGCGGAAATAACAAAGAACAAATTTTTGCTACACAAGTAACCAACTGTCTAGGCGTACCTCATACCATAATCGAGTTATCTGATAACTATTACCAATCACTTAGTGAGCAAGCGCTAACAGAAAGTGCTTTTTCTACTAATATGCATATTTGGATGCATGATTTCCTCACAAAAACTCCGCTCACCAGAAACCATGTAAATTTTGATGGATATGCAGGCGATTTGATTTTTCGAGGAATGAAGCAAGGTATCGATGACGACCAGCTGTCTCCAGACTCTGACGAATTTTTCCGTCGTTTCAGAGTACAGATCCCGTCCACCGTGTTTTCAAAGCCTGTTTATAACACGTTAGAAAAACTGGCTAGAAAGGCGCTTGCAGATGAATTAGCTAAGTACCCAAGGGAAACTCGGGCTTTAAACTTTCTTATAAACAATCGCGGAGCTCGAGCGGTAGGCTATTCAATTGCTGCGCAAAGGAAGCACATAGAGGTAGAGCTACCTTTTATGGATAACAGGCTACTTCAATTGGCCACAGAGATTGATCCTGCAATTCGTCTAAGTCCTAGCTTTTACCCAGATGTTTTGAAGAAAATCAATGCTGAGGTTGCAGTACTTCCTTCAACGAATAGTCCCGAACCAGAACAAATAGGGTGGACGGAAAAGCCAATAATTAAACACTCTGACGCAAATCTTAAGTTCATGCTTGATGAAATAGGTGGGTTGGCAAAAGATTTTGGCAATGCAGGTGGAATTGTAGATTGGTTTACACTAGACCCCTCAAAAACTGTCAATAGCAAGCGCGAACAGCCATTCTTAAGACGTCACAATCAAACTCTTGAGTCAGTCTATCTCTACACAAAATGGTTTAGACATCATCATAATCTGCTGGCTCCATGCAATGTACTTAGTGATAGTTTTGCTCTAGATGATGAAATCACCGCTTCTACAAAGCAACCTGCCACAGAGAATTTTGAGGAAATAAAAGCAAAATATAAATCTGAAATTGAGGCCCTTAATAGCAATCACAAGCTTCATTTTAACTTGTCTGTCGACGTTGAAGCATTTTCAATAAGTGATTATTACGCAAGTCAAACGGCGTATGAAAATGAAGTAAACAAGCTCATTTTTGCTGATTTTGGTGATGGTTCTGTGCTCGAGTCAGAGTTGCTGTCGAAGGAAATTCCTTGTACGTATTTTATTGAGAGTTACTCACCACTCTTAAATAGTAGTGATGAATTCTCGCGCGTTATATCTTTCTTCAATCGTGATCACACTGAAATTGGTTTGCATTGCCATGCATTTTCTATAGATGAAGGCATCAAGAAGCACCTCAATTTACAGCATGATTGGTATCGGGACGAAAAGAAGCTCACAGAAGTACTGGGCTGGGGTAAACAGCGCATTGAATCGGCAATACCTAATTCACAAAACATAAATTCTTTCCGCTCTGGTAGGCTGGACATTTACCCAAATATGGAGACTTGCATTAGGAATGCGGGCTTTAGTATTGATAGTTCACTAATGGATAATGTGGAAGAAAATTACTTTGAAACGCGTTCATCAACTATAGGTAACGGTGTTTTTGAAAGTGTCTCGCTAACCGAAGTGCCGCTCACAAGTTATCGTATTGGAGATAAAGTTAGAGGGTTAAATTTTAATAGCACCTCATTTGAGCAGGTTTGCCATTTAATTTATCTTGGCATTAAGTTCAAGCTGCCCTGTTTAACAATGCTGATTCATAGTTGGAGTTTTGGCAAAGGGGGGCAAGCAAGTTTGTTAGGTAAAAATGTTCAATATGAGCCTGATAACCATTTGATAGAAAAGTTTAGGCACTTAGTTAGTTTTGTCGAGCAGATTTCAAATACTCAGTTTTCCACCATAAGTGAAACTGTAAAAGCGACAGAGCACCAACCTAAAGATGAAAAATGCCAGCAAGCTAATCGACTCAATTTAAAACCAGAGCTAATTACTGTGACTTGCGAAGTAAACCGAGGTTCGTTAATTGCTTCTACACATGTCAATCAAGACCATTTGGACGGAGTTTTCGTTTACGCTTTCTATTTAGTGGTTAATGGAGAGGTGGTTGATAAACATTTGTACAAGTCAGATAACCTAACAAAGTTTGATATTTCTACTTATGATAATAGCGCAGAAATTGCTGTTAGAGGCTTTATAAAACGAGAAGGGGATGCGAAGCCCCTTATTGCGAGAACACAGGTGGTTGGTTAATTTTACTGTTAACCATAATTTTTGGAATTTTGTGGGTATGCAGAACGCCTATTGTATATATTGAGCAGCTTCATAGATTTCATTAGATGGGCCTTATCAAGTTAATTTACAGCCTTAAAAAAAGATGACGTAAAGTGGATGTAAAAACTAAACGAGCGAGCCAAAGGCCAATTAGTTTCGACAGAGGTTACTGTCCAACACAGAGTAAGCCAAAGGAAGCGAACAGTTAGGACATGAATTTAGACCTTGTTTGAACGCTCGGTTAGTGTTGTTATCGATACAGAAACGTTATACTCTTCCGTGCCGCTTTGATGAAGTGGCGCAACGTGGTTATGCGGCTGCGGTCAACTAAGGGGAGTTGAAAGTTCATAATTTTAGTTACACTAAAAGAAATGAGATGGTAAAAATGAATCAGCAGATAAAGTGTACAGCGTTTTTGAAATGAAAAATATACGAATACTTGGTAGTTGTGTGACTCGGGATGCACTCGAAATAACTACGGATTTTAAGTTGATTGACTATACTGCAAGAACCAGCTTAGCATCATTAGCAACGACTAGCAGAAAAGACCCAATATTAATAAATAACATTAAATCTACTTTTCAAAAACGAATGGTAGAAAGAGATATGACCAAGCAATTTTGGCAGAGTTTGGAAAAAAGTCAAAATGACATAATCGTTATTGATCTAATCGATGACAGATTTAATCTGAGGCTGTTTGATGATGGTTCGGCACATACTATTTCATCTGAGTATAAAATAGCGATGAAATCTCAATCTCAAAATGGACGTATAGTTAAAAGTTCTTCTGGCGAATTTAAAAGTCTATGGGAAACTGGCTTAAGACGTCTGAAGAGGCATTGTGATGAACTAAAGTTAAATAAAATTTTTGTTAATTGTGCTTTTTATCAGCCTACAGGCGATCACTCTATAGATTCTTCAATAAACATTGCAGAAAAAAATCAATATTTGCGAGAGGCCTATCTTAAGTTAGAAGGCGTTTTCGGACGTCAAGCTATGATTGAGTACCCCGAAGAAGTAATAAAGGCAGATGTTGACCATAAGTGGGGGGTAGCACCTTTTCACTTTACCATGGAAACATACAAGTTTTTTCTTTCCGAGTTGCTAAAGAAAACGTCACAAGATTTGTAATTATTTAAATTGTTAAAATCGGCTTGTCGACGTCGCCACAAACATATTAGCTCAATGCAATGTTCTGGACATTAACTATTTTAACTCTGATTGTTCCTTTGTTTTTTTTGTAAAATGCAAGTGTCAGTCATAGGGTGAAGGCTAGTGATTAGAAAAGGCTGGCGAAAAAGAGTATGAGGGCTGAGAAATTCAATATTTTGAAATGACTTAATATGTGAATTTTGTGTTTTTAATTTTTAGTATGCATATTTGTATATATTAGCGATCATTAAGGTTTTATTTTGTGAACTACTCATCGATGAAAAAAATTGGCTTTCCTATTTCTGGTAGGAAGGGCGAACGTGGAAATTGGGAAGAGGCTAGGCCCGGCGGTGCTGATTTATCAGCACTTGATTTGGCCGTAAAAATGTCACAAATGGGTTTCCAGATTGTCGTGATTATAGACAACGATGGGCCAACTGTTGATTACATAATACGCCTAGGTTTAGATTATGTAGTTATTGAATTGCCTTCTATAGATAAAAGAGCTCCATTTGACGATGCTGTGATCGAAGGTATTACCAATCATTCTGCTGAAGTAGAGAGGCATTTAGCAAGAGAGTCGATTGGAACTATCCACACAAATGATGCCGGTATGCATAGGATTTGGGGGGCCTTGAAACAAAAGCTTGGATTTATTCACGTATGGCATGAGCGAGGGTTGTTTCAGCATCCTGCTAAAGCTGAAGAGTTCCTACTAGCAGCTGAAATGGTGCTCACCATTACCATGTTTGTTAGAGATCGCGCACCTGAAAGTATCAGAGAGAAGGTTATAGTAGTAGATGACCCGATTACTATCGATGGGGTTTATGATCGCAAACAAGATAGTAATTGGCTAAAAAATGAGTTTGATATTCCATTAGACGCAAAAGTATTTACTATGATTGCGAATGGTAACAAAAGAAAGCGTTGGGATATGTTTTTTGAGGCCGCTGCAAAGTCTATAAAATCTAATAAGCGGCATTATTTCATTTGTCTAGGGTTAACTGTTCGTAGTGAAATTAATGATTTAAAGCGAAGGTTCATATCTTCAGACGTTTCAAATAATTTCATTATTGCTGGTTATCGTTATGATGCTTTGCGAATTGTTTCGGGAACCGATGTATTAGTTTCTACTGCCAAAAGTGAGCCTTTGGGGCGTACAATAGTCGAGGCTGGTATGTTAGGTACACCGATGATTATTTCTTCTGAGGGAGGACACAAAGAGTTACTCCAACAGCTTTCTCCGTTTTGTCTTGTAGAAGATGCCAATGCCAACAAATTCAAAAGTGAGTTTGATAAGGCTGACGAACTAGCTGAACGTTATGTGGGAGTTAGGAAGGACGTGGAGCAAAGTATGTCATGGCGTTTTGCGCCGGAAAGGCATGTAAAGAGTGTTGCTAATCTTTACATGTCAGTTCTTGATATAACTGTTTAACCCCGTATGCATCATTTAAATTTAAAACAGTAATTGGATGTTTTTTAACAACACACGACTTGATTTTGTGAACAAGGTCCATTAAAAAACTATGGACCTGAAGGCTTAACGGTCGTTAGAGATACAACTGTTTCTCTTGAACGTATCGTTTTTCACATTCTATCTGCAGTTGATAGTTATTGCGACAACGACTCTGTTAACAATGAATGAATCGCTTTTTACCGAGAACAGTTATTCGGCATGGCTTTGACTGCCAGTCATTGTTGAAACAACTGAGCACTTCAAAGCAATGGTCAATGGACTTTTACTTAAGGTGGATGGAAAATTAAACAATACCCGCCGCTGTATCTCTAAGTGGTTGCCTTATACGATACTCTAAAAATGGATACCAACGAATTTACCGAAGAAGAAACAAGTTTGTTTCTAAAATAAGATGTCGAAAAAGTAGTAGTAAAACACATTCAAGATATATCGACCGACCCAAACTTTTTCGGTTTACTGATAAGTTAATTAGGTATGCCGTACATTTTTATTGAAAAAACGGAAACTCATAATGTTCAAAGCATTTAAAAAAAGCTCTGCGTTTAAGCGAAACGTTACTAAGAAGCAAATAGAGCTTATAAAGCGCTCAAACCTCTTTGATACCTCATGGTATTTAAGCGAAAACCCAGATGTCGAAATTGCTGGTATGGATCCAATCGAACATTACCTTCTTAACGGTGCGATTGAAGGTCGCAATCCAAGTAAAGAGTTCGACTCAAAGTGGTATATTGAATATTACAAAGATGTTATGGAGTCGGGTATTAACCCGCTTCTACATTATATTGAGCATGGGAAAACGGAGGGTAGGCTGCCTCTACCTTCTTTGTTAAGCTCTTCCAAAAAGAATGTTTCTAGATACGAAGTAGCCTCTAGTGTTGTTGGAGATCTAAGTAAAAAATTGTGGGGTGGGTTTAGTAAGTACGCTTCGACAGAGTTAGCAAGCGTTTCCGATGACTCTAAAACAAAAGTAAAAGACCGAGTTGCTGCCATATATGCACTAGCTCGATGGTATGCTACGAATAATAATTGGTCTAGTACAATCGAAAACTTAAGAAAGATTCGTAAACTGGACATAAGAGCTTACCGTTCAAAACGTACAAAGCTACTGTTAGTGGAGGCATTACATAAGCTTGGTAAGTACGAAGAGGCTGCTAACTTTATAAAACCATCTCTAGAAAATAGATTTGACAGTGACTTTGTCTGTGCTTTATCGAACCAACCATTGCCAGCAGAACAAAGGCTTTCTTACATCAATGAAATTTACAATTATTACTCAATAGCTCCACTTAGCTTTGATGATACTAACAAAGGCATGAGTTTCGGTAATCTGAAAGCAGAGAAAAGTTATATACCAATTAGCAATGGGCCCAAAGTCAGTATTCTGGTGCCGGTATATAATGCAGAGAACTACATCAAGGTTGCTATTAATTCGTTGTTGGAACAAAGCTGGTCGAATATAGAAGTTATTGCCGTTGATGATTGTAGTAAAGATCGTTCTGTTGAGATATTAAACGAATTGGCAGAAAAAGATACTAGGCTGAAAGTGTTTAAAAACTCTGAAAATTTAGGGGCATACGGCACTAGAAACAAAGCGCTCAGTCTTGCAACAGGTGACTTCATAACTGTTCACGATAGTGATGACTGGTCCCACCCTCAAATGCTTGAAATTCAGCTAGGGGCAATGTTTAGTAATCCGCGATTAAAAGTGACTTGCTCAATGATGGCAAGAGTTATGCCCGATATGCGTTTTATGTTGAGACCACAGAGAAATAACCTAGAATACGTTCATAGAAGTTACCCATCTGTTCTTATAAGAGCAAGCGACTTGAAGGCTTTGGGTGAATGGGATGGTGTTTCTGCGAATGCTGATGATGAATTTGTTCAAAGGGCCAGAATTCTTTGGGGGAAAGATTCTGTTCAAGATATTTTGACCGGTGTTCCTTTGTCATTCTTTTTAGTGCATGAAAATTCACTTACTCAAAATGCTAAAACAAGTTTGAACAGCTTAACTTTCGGAATACGTCATGAATATTCTAGACAAGCCAATTATTGGAAAGAATATAAGGTCGAACAGTATAGCGAAACTATTGTCACAGAAAGAACCAGCTTAAAGAAACCGTTCCCGATACCCGCTGGTTTAGCGCCAAATAATTGGCCGATAAACAATCATTATGATCTAGTCATAATCTCTGATCTAAGCCTACTTGGTGGTACAAGAAGGTGTAATGAAGGTTATATAGCAGCAGCTTTAGAGTCAGGTCTCAGAGTGGGTCTTTTCCATTGGCCAAGGTACGATTTAAAGCTTGCCGATATCGCACATGAATATACAGAGCTCACTTATAAAGACAATGTTGATATGCTTGTTCATGAAGACGAAGTGTCTGCAGATTTAGTTATCATACATCACCCGCCCATACTAAAGTACGAAATTGATGCTGTTCCCAAAATTCGATGTGAAAAGCTTGGAATATTAATCAATCAATCTCCAATGCAGTTATGGAGCCAGGAGCCCCATTATTACAACGAGGATGAAGTTAACCAACTATGTATTAAGTTATTCAATACAAAGCCTATTTGGATTCCAATTTCACCCATTGTAGATAGAACTATGAAAATGGCTGGTGGTGGACACGAGCTTCATGACGAAGTTTGGTACCCGCCGTATTCCAAAAGTCTAGTTGACAAAGTTCCTGAGCTTCCTGAAAACTTTGGAGGTGAAAGGAAAATAATTTTGGGGCGCCATAGCCGTGATCATTGGACAAAATGGCCGTCGCAACCAAAGCAATTACTTGCAGCTTATTGTGCAAACAGTAAGCAGATAGATGTAAAACTTTTGGGTGGCGCTAAAACTCCGAAAAAGATGTTAAGAGCATTACCTAATAACTGGTCTGTATTAGAGTTTGACTCTGTAGCAGTTGATACTTTCATTAGTGATATAGATTTCTTCTTACACTTTACTCATGAAGACTACATAGAAGAATTTGGCAGAAATGTAATGGAAGCGATGGCGCATGGGCGCGTTGTTCTTTTGCCTCACAGTTATGAAGTGATTTTTGGCGATGCGGCTCTTTACTGCCTAGAGAAAGACGTGGAAAACATGGTTTTAGAAATGTGGAGCAGCGCTGAAAAGTACAGGGCGCAGGCTGAAAAAGGTTATAACTTTGTAGTCAATAATTGCAGTCAAGAGAAAGTTGCAAAAAATATAGCTGGGCTATTAAGTAGGAACGTAAAGTAGTTAATGAGCTTCAATAAAGATTCTATCTCGGAATTATTTGTATCCGATAATTTGTTTTACAGGAAAGTGTTAGCTATACGGCTTTTCGAAAAAGGATATGTCGAATCGGTAGAGAATACAGTTTCGTTTATTTTAACTAGAAGAAGCGATGATTGCGTTAAGTTTGGAAGCTATAAATGTTCTAAAAAACAAGGGTGTCTAGACGATAAGCGAGCAATAGAACGTTACAGGGATACTTTGGAACCCATGAAAAGATCGGGTGTCTATGGCGCTGATGTTTTGTCAAAAGACCTATTACTAAATGCATAAGCAAAACCAGTCATTTTACGTAGATAAAAAGTGGTATCTTGAAACTTACCCGGATGTTGCCGCAGCGGGTATTGATCCTATTGTCCACTTTGAAAAGCATGGTCGGCGAGAGGGAAGAATGCCCTGTGAGTTACCTTCACTTTCTCTCGAGCGCGATTTATGGGCAAATGCTTTAGACGGTAAAGAAAATGAAAAATTTCTAGTTAAGTTAATTGAGTTTTCTAAAGCTGCTGAATTTAATAGTGTCTACGCTCAAAAGGTATTAACGGAATATTTTTTATTTCGTTCAGAGTACACTAAAGCACTACAATTCTCAGAAAAAGTTCTTTCCAACATGGATGTGGCGTCCAAGTTGTTTGACTCTACATCGCTCTTTTTACTGTGTTTCGAGACACAGCTCAAAAGAGAACAGATAAAGTCGGCTAGCCAACTTATAGAGCACCCCTTATGGCCAGAATCTAACTCTAAATTATTAGCCAGACAGATGTTAGTTGCTCAAGACGGTAAACTTGCGTATTTAAATTCAATTTATCGTTCTTGTAATTTAGCGACGCTTGAGTCAACCAACGGAAAAATTAATATAGATCGCCTTATTTCGAAAGAACTGCAAGTGCCGTTTCTTCGGCGCATTCTTCAGACTTTTTCCCGAAAAAAGGTGTCCGTAATTGTCCCAGTATTCAATGCTGAAAATACCATTAAGACAGCAATAGATTCTTTGTTAAAACAAAGCTGGAAAAATATTGAGATAATTGTGATTGACGATTGTTCAACGGACAATACTGTAAAAGTGATGGAAGAATATAGCGAAGAACCAAATCTTTTCGTCTATCAAAATCATGAAAATAAAGGGGCTTACCCTACCAGAAATAGAGGTGTAGTTTTAGCAACCGGAGACCTTGTAACGGTTATGGATGCGGATGACTGGGCACACCCAGAAAAAATTGAGCAGCAAGTTTTACCGTTTTTATTCAAACGTAAAACTAAGGCTACGGTTTCCCACTGGGTTCGATGCACTAAAGATTTAGCATTCACTAAAATGAGGATAGATGGTTCATGGATCTATAGAAACGTTTCTTCGCTAATGGTCGAAAGAAGTGTTTTTGAGGACATTGGAATATGGGATGAACTAAGAGCAGGTGCAGATACGGAGTTTTACTATAGACTTATTGCAAATTTTGGTAAAAGTAGTGTACACGAGGTTCTTCCAGACGTCCCTTTATCTTTTGGAAGGGTTGTAGAAACCTCATTAACACAAAGTTCAGCTACTCATTTAGTAACGCAGTTCGGTGGCGCAAGACAAGAACATTTGGCCTTTGCCCAAACGTGGCACAGAAATGCATCCATTCCAATAAAATTTGATTCCGAAAAAAGTCCGTTTCCTGTGCCTTATGAGCTTTGCCCTAAAAAAGGAGCGAGATCACTGCGCAATGACGACTTGCATCGGTGGAATCGGGCTTTTGACAATCGCTGGTATTTAAGCAGTTACTCAAATGTCAACAAGATGGGGGGGAGTATTTACGACCATTACCTGTCATTAGGAGAGAGTTTGGACTTGTCTCCAAATCCATTATTTGTTCCCAGCGCTTACCGGTTGAAATTTCAGCTACGAAATCAAGGCTCTCCAACATGGCACGCGTTGAAAAGCTCTTGGTCTTTCGAGCACCCAGTAACTCTGGATGGCGACTCAAAAAACTCTCAAAGGGAAATTGCATTGTTTGCACACAGTGTGTCCCAAGATATTTTTGGTGCAGAAAAAAGTTTCTTGGATATAGCAGAGGCATTATCGGAAAGCGGGTGTTGTCTACATATTTTTCTTCCCAACGCTTTGAATGAAAGTTATATAAGTGAACTAAAACGGTTCGCTGTTAGACTAATCTTTATCCCCCTAATTTGGTTTAGCAAAGGAAGAGACGCCAGCGCTATGCAGGTGGAATATCTCAGCAACTATTTTGAGCAAAGTCGCATAGAGCTTGTATATGTTAATACTATCATGCTTTTAGAGCCCTATTGTGCAGCTGCCAAAGCAAATGTAAAAACGATTACACACGTCAGGGAGCTGCCGGAGTTTGACGAGCATATCCGGAATGTTCTTGGTGAAGACGAAGAAGAAACTCGCGAACGCATATGTAGGCTTTCTACTCACTTAGTCGCTAATTCTAACGTTACTGCCGAGTGGCTAGACGCAAAAGATAAATGCACTACTGTTTATAATGTTGTAAATGTTTCAACAGTAACCTCTGCTATCGAGACATCTAAACCGTTAAAAGTTTGCATGTTAAGTAGTAACTTGCCTAAAAAAGGTGTCGAAGATTTCTTTGAAATAGCCAGCAGATGCGTAGACAGCAAAATAACCTTCTCGCTTTATGGTCCTGTTACCTCAGAAGTTGAAGCAGCGAGTAGGCGTTTCCCCTCTGATAACGTAAAGATACGTGGATATACAGACAAAGTGGGTACTGAAATTTTGAATAATGATATTGTACTTAGTTTGTCGTCTTTTAAAGAGTCATTTGGCAGAACCGTTGCAGAGGCAATGATCCACAAGCGAGTGGTTGTTGGTTACCGGTGGGGGGCTGTCGAAGAGCTCGTAGATGAGTCAAGTGGGATTCTTGTGCCATTTAAAAATTTCGAGCAAATCGCAGAAATCTTGCAAGAGTTGTCTGCAGAAAAAATAAAGCTGCTTCCTTTTGCGGAGAATGCTAAGAGGCGAGCTGATTTTCTGTTTTCTCGCGGATCTTTTAATAGCTCAATAAAGGCAATTGTCGAGAAAACTTTACTGCAGTAGAAGTAGATGTTTTTATTTGCATACTCTTTCATCTATTGAATTACTATATTAATTCCCTTAACTGCTATTAGAGACTGATGTGGTCATAGTTTAGATAGTGATTCTGCGCCAACTATATAAGAGTAACATTATCATTGGAGTTAAATATTTGAAGGTAGTCTCTGCGTTTAATATCAGCAGGTTTTATATTGTAATGTCAATTAATTTAGCAAGTTAGTAAGTTATGTCTTATCGGATACATCCACTTTGGAGAGTCGAGCGATTGATATCGCCCACAATGTACTCGCAAAGTTTTCCTCACAATAATGTGACTTTTCTTTCTCATCACATACCCAAAACGGCGGGAAGTTCATTGAGAGTTGCTTTCGAACAGTCTTTAGGAAGCAGAGTAGTCTATGGTATTTATGAAAATACAGGCGCATTTGAAATGTCCGTTGGGAAAGAGATTTGGTTACCAGCCAAAGCCAAAATACTACATGGGCATTTTAAACCTCACAGTAACCACGAACGGATATTCCCTTTTGCGAAAAAAACTGTATGGGTGCGCGATCCTCTAGAGCGATTATGGTCGCTAGTTGGTCATCTCATGTCATTGGGAGTAAGACACCCCCAATATAATCTATTGAAATCAGCGTTACCAAAGACTAACTTTGACTCTCAAACGAGTATCGTTCACGACCTTGTCACTGAAGACGCAGTAAAGGTATTTACTCATGCCTATAGTAATTTCTTTAGAGCTGTGCCTGTTACTGATTTTGCATTTGTGGGGTCCAAGCATCAATATGAAAAAGCATTACGCAATCTTTCTGAGTTGATGAATTTAAAATTAGAAATTAAACAAGTTAATAGAAGAAATGCTTACGGTCATACAATACCTACTAGCATTCGTCGTCTCGAATCCTATCTTTGGCAAGAGTATGAAATAGTTGGAGACTATCTGTAATGTGTTATAGAAAGGAACTGTAGTGGCAGTTTATTCAATCAGTATTCAAAGAGTTAGCGCAGACGATGAAAGACAGTTTCGCTGGCACTTAGACTTTCCTGTACAGGGGCAAACTATTGATGGCTCTCTCTTAATTCATGAAGGGTTGCTATTTCAAGGTTGGTTTTTAAACGAGAGTGACTCAGCTATATCACTGGTGGTGCTAAACGGTAGTGATGTTATTCCTTTAAACTTATCTCGTGCTAGGCCTGATGTTATTTCTAAAATCTTAGAGGAGTCTCCCGAAGATCATCCTAAGCTCTATTGTGGCTTCTCTCAGCAGATCGAACTTAAGCATTCTTCTTTTTCTATTGGTGTTATCAAAGAAGGTCGATTCATTCAAGTTTTAACCGGTGCAATAGAGGGTAGGTTTCAGATACTTAAGGGGAAAAATGGATGGCTATTTCTAGATAACGACACAAATAAAAGTATTGAACAGCATACTGGAAAGTTTGGGTTGTCGCGTACGGCAAAGGCAGAATGGAAAGAGTATTTGGGCTCTTTAACTAATTATTCACTCTCAAAAAAAATGCCCGTTTGTTTACTTGTTGCACCTTCAAAGGAGATGGTATACCAACAATATTATCCGTATGAGTTTTCCAAAAAAGCACCCATTAACAAACTTGTTGAACTAATACCCGATGCTCTTAACTTTATACTGCCCATACAAGAACTTCGAGATCTTGACCGTCGGTCATTTAGAGTTTGTGATACTCACTGGACGGTTCATGGAGCAAGGCTTGCATCACAACTTGTCTCAAGTAAGCTATCACATAGAGATGTTAGTCAACTCGATATTTTTCATACTGATAAGTATCAAAAGAAAAGGTCAAGTGGTGATTTGGGTTCAAAACTTTTCCCTCCGCACCTACATCATGAAGATAGGCTTATTAGCTTTAGTTATCGAGACAAGGTGGTGTATGACAATAATATAAATAATTTTGGCAGAATTATTTGTATGTTTAACCAAGATGCATTACTCAATGAAAAGCTCTTAATATTTGGGTCATCTTCGTCTTACACCATGTTTGATTATTTGACACGTTTGTACACAAGTATCGTGTTCGTTCATACTGCTGGTAATCTTGACCACAAAGTAATCGAAGCTGTCAGACCTGACTGTTTATGCTTGCAAACTAACGCTCGGTTTGTAGTCAAAGCTCCTAAATTTGAAGATTCGACCCTTGCGTATATAAGAGCGAAGAAAAAAATGGGCAAGTTAAAACCTCCAACTATCGCGGTGACGCCTCCAGAACATAGCGTATCTTATATAGAATTCTTCAACGAAATGATACGTTAAACTTTTTTCTTCACTTTATCAGTTCAACGAAGTTTTGAAATGAACAAACATTAAGAGTTTGAGTGTTATAAACCCGCTGTGTAGCTTCTAATAAAGGTACTTTTTGAGACAACGCTTAAATGTTTGTTAATGAGTTGGGCTGAAAGATCGGTATCTATCCCTGACTCAGATTAAAAAATGAAAAGTGCTTGTTTGATAGGGCTCGGCGCAGACTAGCTCTTATAGTAAGGCAATTTGCTATAGAGCGTTTAACTTGTGTGATATTAGATACAGTTGATAAAACTGCGTTTTTTTCAAGTCAGTAACAAATAGCTTTGCAGAGATAATACGAAATTATCAACGAGGGAAAATATGAAACGGAAGGGGATAATACTAGCAGGTGGATCAGGCACTCGCTTGCATCCATTAACAAAGGTGGTCAGTAAGCAGCTAATGCCTGTTTACGACAAACCAATGATTTTTTATCCATTAACAACCTTAATGATGTCGGGTATTCGTGATGTACTCATTATTACAACACCTGAAGAACAGCAACGGTTTATCGACCTCATCGGTGATGGTTCGGCGTTAGGAATGAATATTCAATACGCGGTTCAACCTTCACCCGATGGTTTGGCCCAGGCTTTCTTAATTGGCGAAGACTTCATCGGAAATGATAGCTGTTCACTTGTTCTTGGCGACAACATTTATTACGGCCACGACTTAAGGGTGTCTTTGCAGAGTGCGTTTAAACAACAGCATGGTGCAACTGTGTTTGGTTATCACGTTAACGACCCCCAGCGCTATGGCGTGGTAGAGTTTGACGATAACTGGAATGCACTTTCCATAGAAGAAAAGCCGGCAGTTCCTAAATCTAACTATGCGGTAACAGGCTTGTATTATTATGATAATCGTGTAGTAGATTTTGCTAAAGAAGTGAAACCCTCGTCGCGATGTGAACTTGAAATTACCGACCTGAACAACTTGTATCTCAAAGACGGGAGCTTAAAGGTTGAGCTAATGGGGCGAGGTTCTGCGTGGCTTGATACAGGTACTATAGATTCACTTTTAGACGCTGCTAATTTTGTTGCTGCTATAGAAAAACGGCAAGGTTTAAAGGTATGTTGCCCTGAAGAAGTTGCTTTCAGAATGGGGTATATCAACGCTGAGCAGCTAGAAAAGCTGGCAGCTCCTTTAAAGAAAAGTGGTTATGGCGATTATCTATTGAAAGTACTCAAGGACAGAGTAAAGATTTAAACAAAGTTCAAATTTAAAAAGGTGGCATTGCCACCTTTCTTCTTATCTCAAATTGCCAATTCTTACGGAAAGTAAATGCAAGTAGTAAAAACAGATATTCCTGACGTTAAAATCATCGAGCCCAAAGTATTTGGCGATGAGCGCGGTTTTTTTCTAGAAACCTTCCGCACTGATTGGTTTAAAAAAGAGTGTGCGGATGTAGATTTTGTTCAAGATAACCACTCTAAATCTAGTCAAGGCATTCTTCGCGGCCTTCATTATCAAATGGAACAGACTCAAGGTAAATTGGTTCGAGTGGTAAGCGGTGAAGTGTATGATGTCGCCGTAGATATGAGAAAGAACTCACCTACCTTTGGAAAGTGGGTAGGGTTAGTACTTTCTGCCGAAAATAAACGTCAGCTTTGGGTGCCAGCAGGGTTTGCTCATGGATTTTACGTAACTAGTGAATCAGCAGAGTTTGTGTATAAGTGCACAGATTACTACCACCCAGCGTCTGAAGTTTCGGTTAAGTATGACGACCCTACGTTGAATATCGACTGGCCTTTGGTGAATGGCAAGAAGCCATCTTTATCAGGTAAAGATGAGGCGGGTTTGGCATTTTTAGACGCACCCACGTTTTAATTGTTATCAGGGTTTTTACTGGCTTTTTATTGGCTTTTATTGAGTATTAGCGATTAATGAATATTGTAATAATAGGTAAGTCTGGGCAGTTAGCGTTTGAGCTTTCTCGGGAGCTAGAAAACAGTGAGCATCACGTCACTTTTTTAGGGCGTGACGATATTGATATTACGAGAAGTGATAGTATTGAAACTATTTTAACGCCTTTGTCAGTTGATATGTTGATTAATGCGTCAGCGTACACGGCTGTTGATAAAGCTGAAGAAGACACTGAAGCGTGCAATGCCATTAATGCCATTGCCGTTAGGAATTTGGCGGCTTTTTGTAAAGCACATAGCGCTTTTATGGTGCATGTGTCGACCGACTATGTGTTTAACGGTCACAAAGGTTCGCCTTATTTGACAGATGACCCTATTGAACCTCACGGTGCGTACGGCAAATCAAAAGCTGAAGGTGAAAAAGTCTTGCTTGAAGTATTACCCAAAGCGAGCTGTTTAATTCGTACCGCTTGGGTATATTCATCTCATGGCAATAATTTTGTGAAAACCATGCTGCGTTTAATGGCTGATAAACCTCAGCTAGCAGTAATAGATGATCAAATTGGTACACCAACATGGGCCAAAGGTTTGGCTGAAGTTTGCGTTTCTGCTGCTCTAAATAAAACGGTAGGTGTTTACCACTGGACTGATGAAGGCGTAGCAAGCTGGTACGACTTTGCATTAGCGATTCAAGAGCTTGGTATTGAGAAAGGATTGCTTAAAAAAGAAATTCCAGTGTCACCTATTCCTTCTAGCCAATACCCAACGCCAGCGAAGCGCCCACACTACAGCGTACTGGATAAGCAAACTTCGAGAGAAATATTCACTTCGTGCAAGCCTACACACTGGCGACAGCAGTTGGCAAATATGCTTGATGAGTTAAAAGCGTAAACAGAATTATATTTTGGTAACAGGCAATGAGTAAAACAATTTTAGTAACAGGTGGCGCAGGTTTCATTGGCTCTGCAGTTGTTCGCCATCTAATTGACGACACCGATCACACAGTGGTTAATTTAGATAAACTAACTTACGCGGGTAATCTAGAGTCACTAACGTCAGTGTCGAACAGCGACCGCTATAGCTTTGAACAGGTTGATATTTGTGATGCTGAAGAAGTAAAGCGTGTATTTAATACGCATCAGCCCGATATTATTATGCATTTGGCGGCAGAGTCGCATGTAGACCGTTCAATCGATGGCCCCGGTGAGTTTATTCAAACAAACGTAGTGGGCACTTACACCTTACTTGAGCAAGCAAGAGCGTTTTGGTCTGCACTTGAGGGCGATAAGAAAGCAGGGTTTAAGTTTCATCATATTTCCACTGATGAAGTGTACGGCGATCTTCCTCACCCAGATGAAGTTGAGCCAGGAACAGAGCTTCCACTCTTTACAGAAACAACACCATACGCGCCAAGTTCGCCTTATTCTGCAAGTAAAGCAAGTTCAGATCAGCTTGTGCGTTCGTGGCTGCGTACTTATAAGTTACCCACTTTAGTAACGAACTGTTCGAACAATTATGGCCCTTTCCACTTTCCAGAAAAGCTTATTCCACTGGTAATCTTGAATGCGCTAGCCGGCAAGCAGTTACCTGTCTACGGCAAAGGAAACCAGATTCGTGATTGGCTATATGTTGAAGATCATGCACGTGCATTAGTAGTGGTTGCCTTAAATGGTGAAATTGGTGAAACCTACAACATTGGCGGGCACAACGAAAAGCAGAATATCGAAGTGGTGCAAACTATTTGCTCAATTTTGGATGAAGTTAAGCCGAAAGATAGCAAGTACGCCGAGCAAATTACTTATGTGCAAGACCGACCTGGACACGACATGCGCTATGCCATTGATGCTAGCAAAATAGAGCGTGAATTGGGCTGGAAACCACAAGAAACCTTCGAAAGTGGTATTCGCAAAACTGTTGAATGGTATTTGGCGAACGAAGGCTGGTGGAAAGCAGTATTAGATGGAAGCTATCAAGGTGAACGCTTAGGCACCGGAAATTAACGTTTAATATTGTTTCAATGATACACTAAAGCCACCGCCTGTTAGCGGTGGTTTTTTTGCTAATCAATCAAAACGGCTTTAATGAAAAAAATTATTATGCGCGCAGTTCGAGCTGCGCTCCAATTAGTTCCAAAGAACTTAAAAGAAAAGCTCAAACAAAGCGAGCGCTTAACTGGTTTGTATATAAAGTCGATAAGACAAGCTGGATTGTTTTATGATGCACCTACGCCAAAGCAAACACAGGCACTTTATAGTCAGTGGCTTTCGCATCATCAAAACATATTCAAAGACACTTGCGATGCACGTGAGCCTTGGCAGGCCGTTATCTTTTCAAACGGTATAAGCGCTAACGACACCATTGCAAGTGTAGAAGCCCACGGAGCAACGTGTTGGCTTGTTTTTGATAAAGACAATGGTAGTTTAACTGACACCTTCAAAAAACTAGACCCGCACGTTCCAACTTTAATGCTTAACAGCGGCGATACAGTGGTTGATAATGCAGTTAACTATATGCTCAAGCGTATACATGACTCTGATATCGTTTATTGTGATACCGATACTATAAATGAAAACGGCGAAAGAGCAGAACCCCGTTTTTTACCAAGCTGGAACCCCGAGTTGTTGTACTCAACTGCTTACATAAAAACAGGTGTGTTTATTAACGCCGCACTTCTTAAGCGCCTTAATAACGCGACCGTAAATTCCATTCCAGGGGTATTGGCTAGTTTAGCGCTTTCAAAAAATGCGATTAAGGTCGCCCATGTTCCTTTTCCCTTTGTACACGCATCGGCTTTAATAGACGAGATTCAGCAGTTAGAGGAAGTGGGGCAGTGTATTAACTGTAAACCAAATGTTCGTGCTGAAACTGATAGAGAGCGTAAATTAAACAAAGTGCTTTGGAAAAGTACCAATCCATTGGTTAGCCTCATAATACCAACTAAAAATGGCAAGGCATTGGTAAAAGCATGTATTGAATCTATTTTGGAGAAAACGACCTATCCCAACTACGAGATATTATTGATTGATAATGGTTCAGATGAAGAGGAAAGTATCGAGTATTTCAAGTACCTTGATACACTTGAAAAAGTAACAGTATTAGAATATCCGGCACCCTTTAATTATTCTGCTATCAATAATTTCGGTGTTAAACATGCCAACGGTAGTATACTAGGCCTCATAAATAACGATATAGAAGTGATATCACCTGATTGGCTTACCTACATGGTAGGTCAGGCTGAACGCGAGTCTATTGGTTGTGTTGGTGCAAAGTTGCTTTATTCTGACACACGAATCCAACATGCTGGTGTAGTTTTAGGTTATGGTGGTGGTGCTGGTCATGCACATAAAAATTTCCCTCGCTTCCATTCTGGCTATCTCAATCGAATTAACGCCACAAGCAACTACAGTTCCGTAACCGCAGCTTGCTTGCTTGTTAAAAAGCCTTTGTTTGATGAGGTTGGAGGGCTTAATGAACAAGATCTTTCCGTAGCCTTCAATGACGTTGATTTTTGTTTGAAGGTGAAAGAGCTTGGCGTGCAAAACGTTTACTGTGCTGAAGCTGAACTGTTCCACCATGAGTCTGTCAGCCGAGGTTTAGATATTTCGCCGGAAAAAGCAGCTCGCTTTAATAGAGAGCTTGAATATCTTAGAAATACTTGGGCAAACTATATAGCCAATGACCCTGCATATAGCCCGAATTTAACGCTCAAACGAGAGAACTTCTCTATTAAGGGTACAGAAGAATTGCTTGCAAGATAGATTAGGCATTATTGATGCATGTTACTTGCAACCGGGACTAATACGAAACGATACGAAATAAACTTAAAGTCATGTCAGCGGTATAATCTGATTACTTTCATCAATATTTAAAGTAAATATGCAAGGCTGGCTGTCGAAATCTAAATTTGAAGAAAATTGGAGTAATTTAAATGGAAAGTACAATGCAGAAGCTAAAAATAGCCGTCGCAGGAACAGGTTATGTTGGGCTTTCAAATGCAGTGCTACTTGCACAACACAATGAAGTGAAAGCTGTTGACCTTGTGGCGGAGAAAGTAGAGCTGCTAAACAGCAAAAAGTCTCCAATTGAAGACAAAGAAATTTCAGAATACTTAGCCACAAAAACGCTAGATCTTGAAGCGACATTAGACGCCGAAGTAGCCTATAAAGATGCCGACTATGTTGTTATTGCAACACCAACGGATTACGACCCACAAACCAATTACTTTAATACAGGAAGTGTAGAAGCGGTTATCAAAACAGTAATGTCAATTAACCCTGATGCAGTGATGATTGTTAAATCTACCGTACCAGTTGGTTTCACTAAAGACGCAAAAGCGCGCTTTGGCTCTGACAACATTATATTTTCACCAGAGTTTCTTCGTGAAGGTAAAGCCCTTTACGATAACCTTCATCCTAGCCGCATTATTGTGGGCGAGAAAAGTGAAAGAGCCGAAGTATTTGCAAAACTGCTTCAACAAGGTGCAATAAAAGAGAGCATTGATGTTCTATTCACCGACAGTACCGAAGCCGAAGCAATTAAGCTTTTCGCTAATACTTACCTCGCCATGCGTGTAGCCTATTTTAACGAGCTGGATAGCTACGCGGAAAGCCACGGTTTAGATTCAAAACAAATAATCGAAGGTGTTGGTCTAGACCCACGAATTGGTAAGCATTACAACAATCCAAGCTTTGGTTACGGCGGTTACTGTCTGCCGAAAGATACTAAACAGCTGTTGGCGAACTACAGCGAAGTGCCTAATAACATGATTCAGGCAATTGTAGATGCTAACCGCACCCGTAAAGACTTTATCGCCGATTCAATAGTAAGTCGTAAACCTAAAATTGTTGGTATATACCGACTAATTATGAAGACAGGTTCCGATAACTTCCGCGCCAGTGCTATTCAAGGCATCATGAAGCGTATTAAAGCAAAAGGGATCGAAGTTGTTGTTTATGAGCCAGTGCTTAAAGAAGATGACTTTTTCAACTCACGCGTAGTGAATGACTTGGAAGAGTTTAAAAAAATATCTGATGTTATTGTTGCCAACCGTGTAACTGGTGATATCGAAGACGTACTAGATAAGGTTTATAGTCGCGACTTGTTTAACGCTGACTAACGCATTGGTGGGTAGAGGGGCCTCTCTACCCACTTTTCTTTGCTTTTACCGTCAAATATTGACGAAAAACTATTCCCAAAATCCCATTTTCAAAATAAAATCCGCGCCAATTCAATCCTCGCTATCGAGCATCATGCTCACTCATTTCTTTTGGCGGGGAAGAAGCATGCTTTTAAATCTTTATAGGTGTCTTTGTAGTTAGTCGCTCAATCAAACGGGAGGCCGGCTGTGAAGGTGGTTTTAGTTTGCTTTTTTAGCGGAGTCATTATGAATAGGCTGCGTGAGCTGTCCAGCCAAGTGATGGATGTTTACCAATTACTTTCTCAAGAGTTCAGTGCTTTCCAAACAAGTCAGTCTTTGCACTGCGTCGAAAAGTGTGGAGCGTGTTGCAATAAGCCAGACATTGAAGTGTCACCTTTAGAGATGTTGCCATATGCTTTACATTTATTTGATACGGGAACGGCTGAGCAAGTATTCGATGAATTAGACAATTACAACGGATTTGCATGTAAGCAGTATCAACGCACTAGCCTAGATGGGAACGAAGGTTATTGTGGTATTTACGAGTATCGACCAAGCATTTGCAGAATGTTTGGCGCGGCTGGGTATGCAACCAAATCAGGCGAAGCCACGCTATCTGTGTGTAAACCTATAAAGCAGGCAGTTCCCGAAAAGTATGCCGCTTCGCTTATAGCCATTCAGACAAACACTCATCAACCACCAATGATAGCGCAAGGACGTCAAAAGCTGGCGCAGTTAGATTATGAGTTGGGTGAAAAACTAATGCCAATCAATGAAGCTCTGCGTTTTGTGCTAGAGAAAATACTTACGGTAAGTTATTACTCTTCTCACATTGATGATGGCGTTGCCGCTTAAGGCGTCTGCAAAATTGTTCTTGCTTCGGCAACAATGGCCTCGCTGATAGTGTAGTCAGCGCGGCTCTTGCCTGTGATTGCATAATATCGCTCGTTTAGCGTATTAGCATTTCCAATACAATGCACGTCATACTGGGCTTCCACATGGGCTGATATTGCCGAAGGTGCGCAAAATACACCAAAGTCTTCACTGCCGAATAGCTTGAGCAGCGCGCTATCATCAAATTCTGCGACGATTTTGGGATAGAGCTGTTCAGTTTCAAGCCAACTGGTAAGTGCCTGTCTTATACCTGAGGTATAGCCTTGAATTAGCAACGGCATTTGATTTAAACATGAGGGGAAACGTTGGTGCTTGGAAAGCGGTGCTTTGGCAAAAAAGCTCAGCGAGCTTTCGCCTAAAAAGTAACTATTGGCATTAACTTGTGTACCAGGGGCAATGCCACGATCAGCGACGATAAAATCTATGGCATTAATTGCCAACTCTTTAAGTAAACCGTCAAAGCTATCTTCTTTTATTACATAGCGCACATTAGCAAATTTTCGCATCGTCGAATGAACGAAATCGTAAAAAAGCACTTTAGGAATACCATTTGTAATACCTATCACGAATTCTTTCGTATTCACTTCGTCGCTATTGTTAAGTATTTCAGCCAGTTGATTACCCTTGTGAAAGATTTCACTGGCATACTGATAACTTACTTTACCTTTAGCATTTAAATAAAGGCGCTTATTTATTCTGTCAAAAAGTGAATACCCGAGTTGATTTTCAAAGGTACTTAACTGGCCACTTACCGTTTGTGGTGTAACGTGAAGTAACTTGGCCGCTTTAGCAATACTGCCTTCACGAGCAACCAAATAAAAATAATATAAGTGGTGATAGTTAAGGTGGTGCATAATAAATAAGCAAATAGAACGTTAAAAAAAGCGTCCCATAGTCCTAAATCAATATTTTTCGATGAAGTATGAAGAATATAACAGATTTATTCTAACTGCCGAATGGCTTACACTAACAATTAACTGCTATCAGAGTGATTAAAGAAATTACTATGGCGAAAAAGATAAACCTGCGTGCTACGCGAAAAACGCTATTCTCACTTCTTAAACCAGAATCGGGTTTTTTCTGGGTGGCCATTGCGTACGGCGTTGCAATTAGTTTGATGACACTCGCGGTACCTATTGCGGTACAAACGCTGATAAACAGTATAGCCAATATCGGCTCGACACGAGCGGTGATCATTTTGGCCGTTGTATTATTCCTTACCCTTTTCATTTCGGGTATTTTCAGTGCGCTTCGAATGCGTGTGATGGAATTCTACGAGCGTAAAGTATACGCGAGGTTAACTGCTGACTTAGGGCTTAAAACAATTATGGCGCCGCATAGTTATTTTGAAGGACGCCAGAATGTCAGTATTACCCAACGATACTTCGATATAATGACGTTGCAAAAGAATATCCCCTCTTTGATGATCGACGGCTTCGCGCTAGTGCTTCAAATGCTGGTAGGCTTTACCTTGGTGTCTTTTTATCATCCAGCCTTGTTCGCTTTTAACGTCGTGTTGTTAATGACAATGTACGCGGTGTGGAAAATTTGGGGCCGTGGCGCCAAAAGAACCGCCATTGAACTTTCTCACGCGAAATACGATGCCGCCAAATGGTTGCACGATATTGCAAGTGCTCATGAGTTCTTTAAGTCAGCCGACCACGTAGAGTACGCAGGTAGAAGTACTGAAGGCTTTATTGGTAATTACGTAAGAAAACACAAAAGTCACTTTCACTACACATTTTCTCAAGTGGTTATGTTTCTATTGATGTACGCTATTGCAAGCGCTGCGCTACTGGGCATTGGCGGCGTGCTTGTAGTAGAGGGTCAGTTATCGATAGGACAACTTGTTGCTGCTGAATTGGTGATGTCTGCAGTGTTTTTGGGTCTGTCTCGCTTTACACAGTATTTGAAGCTTTACTATGAGCTTTATGGGGCTGCAGAAAAGCTAGGTCATGCGCTAAGCATCCCGCAAGAAAAACTCCATACAAATGCTGATCATGTTCCTTCGTCATCGAAGCTGGCATTTAATAAAGTAATGCTATGTCATGGCAACGATACTTGTGAGCTGAACACAACGCTTGAGCCTAGCTCGCAATACTTCGTTACAACAGATAAAAGTTGGGTGCAGAAGCAGCTGTTGGGCTACTTGAAACAGTATGAGCCAGTAAAATCGGGCGATATCTTGTTGGGTGAGTTAAGTCTAAACGATTATGACACCCATGAGTTGCGACAAGCGGTTACGATACTTGACCGTTCACTTATTATAGAAGTGACTATTGAGCGTTATCTTAAACTGGCGCAGCCTAAGGCAAGTTTTGCTGATATTAGACATGCACTAGAAGAGGTAGAGATGGCAGGCGTTATTGATGCATTGCCAGAAGGACTACAAACTCGTGTATCAGTGTTAGGTGCTCCACTTCAACCACTTGAGTTTTTGTTACTCAAATTAGCTGCTGCAATTATAGCAAAACCCAAGTTGCTTATACTTAATCAGCACTTTGACGCTATACCCGTTGAGTTGCGCTCAAGATTATTAACAAGACTAAGCAAGCATGATTTTACTGTGCTGTATTTCACTAATATGCCAATGCCAGACCACTTTAATGGCGTGCTTCATTTGCATGATAATGCTCAGGCTACGCTTTATGACCATGAAGAATGGCAA
The DNA here is from genome assembly GCF_016756315.1 of Alteromonas sp. KC3. Taxonomy (NCBI): domain Bacteria; kingdom Pseudomonadati; phylum Pseudomonadota; class Gammaproteobacteria; order Alteromonadales; family Alteromonadaceae; genus Alteromonas; species Alteromonas sp. KC3. Next base: position 3,882,793 of record NZ_AP024235.1, on the reverse strand, counting down.
AATGAAAATGGCGACAACGCAGGGGAGGTAAAATAGATGAACAATGCCGAACGTCGCTTTCTAGATAACATCGATACATTGCCTGCGCTTAAAGTGCCAAAGTTCCACCGAGTGGTAAGTGGCATAATTGTCTTTTTAGTGATTGCTGCATGTTTGATTTTATATTTTACGCCTTGGATCCAAACCGCCTACGGTACTGGGATGGTGGACTCGTTAGACCCTAAGGATCGCACTCAGCCCATCAATGCGCTTGTAGACGGACAGGTTAAGCAATGGCATGTAAGAGAAGGCCAGCAAGTCAAAGAAGGCGACCCTATTGTGACGCTCATCGATATTGATGCTCAGCGTTTAGATAAATTACAGTCGCAGCTTTCTGCCGCTAACTTGAAGCGCGAGGCTAATGAAACAGCAGTAAGGAATGCAGAGAACAACTTAGCGCGACAGATCGCGCTAGAAGAGCAAGGTTTGGTATCTCGCAAAGAAGTCGAAAAAGCTGAGATTAAAGTACAAGAGCTAAGGGCAAAAGCCGCTGCCTCTGTATCAGATATTAACGAAGTCAGTATGACGTTATCGCGCCAGTCTACCCAAACTAAGTTTGCGCCGGTTGATGGAACCGTTGTGCGTTTGTTATCAGGTGGTGTGTCTACATTCGTGAAATCTGGCGACATTCTAGGGCAGTTTATTCCCGCAGACGCTAAGCGTAGTGTAAGAGTAACTGTAAGAGGGCTCGATGCGCCTTTGGTAAAACCAGGTGCGAAAGCGCGCTTACAGTTTGAAGGTTGGCCTGTATTTCAATTTAGCGGTTGGCCAGGCAGTGCTATAGGCACCTTCGGTGGTGAAGTGGTTTATGTAGAGCCTGTTGCCAACGCCATGGGTGATTTTAACGTATGGATTAAGCCAGACGACAACGATACACCGTGGCCTGCGGAAAGTTCTGCGCGCTTGGGCAGCCGCGTAAAAGCGTGGGTACTGTTAGAGGAAGTGAGGTTAGGTTACGAAATGTGGCGTCAGCTCAACAATTTCCCGCCTCGCCCAACATCTGAACCCACTACCGATAGCGGTGCTAGTGCAGGAGCCTCTACATGGTAGTGGATGTAGTGAAAGTGAAAGCGTTACTCAAGTTGGCGGTGATAGCGATACCGTTAGCTACACTTTTTACAGCGCCGTCTTATGCACAAGCAACAGCCAAACGAGAAGCGCCATCTATTAGTGCGTTTATTGATAGCATGGTGCATTACCATCCTTATGTGCTTGCTATCAATGAAGGAAATTATCAGGCTGCTGCTGAATTAGAAATTGCAAGAAGTAACTTTGACCCCGTTATCGAGCAAAAAACCAATAGTCGAGTTAGCGGTTACTACGATGGCACCAATCTCACTCAGCGTTTTACTAATCCTATTGAAGATTTTAATGGCTCAGTTTTTGGCGAGTACCGTATCTCTGACGGCGACTTTCCTTCATACGAAGGCGGGTATGAAACCTTATCTGCTGGTGAAGCAAGTGTTGGTGTGGCTATTTCGCTTTTGCAAAACAGAGAAATAGATAAGCGTCGTACCGAGCTTAGAAATGCAGGGCTTGCAACGTCACAATGGCAGGCATTAGCGACGAGTTTAATCAACGACTTCATTTATAAAGGCATAGTCGAATACATTGCATGGTATGAAAGTGCACTTCAAGTTAGTGCCGTTAAAGAATTATTAGCCACGGCATCTGAGCGAGAAAAAGCACTTGTCACGCGTGTTGAGAAGGGAGACTTAGCCAGCATAATTCTAACTGAGTTTAAGGCTAACCTACTGCAACAAAAGCTCTTGCTAGCTGAGTTAAAGCAAAAACGAGATGCGCATGCACAAATGCTTTCTTTCTATTGGCGTTCGTCAACGGGAGATATGTTAGTTATCAATGAGACAACGCCTCCTAGTGATATACAGTGGCCATTTTGGATTGGCAATGGCCAATTGATAACCTTAAGAAATGCATTAAGGCAACATCCTGAGCTTGATATTATGAAGCTGGAGCAAGCCGTTGTAGAAAATAAGTCAGCGCTAGCAGAAAACGCGCTACTTCCAAAGCTGGATTTAAAGGCCTCAGTAGCCAGAGACATAGGTTCAGGTTCTGAAACACTAGAAGGGACAGAGACAAAACTTGGCCTTTCATTTTCATATCCACTAGGAAATAGAAAAGCGAAAGCAGAGCGTGCGCAATTGCAATCTAAGCAAAGGGAATTACAGCATAAGCTGGTATCAACACAGCAAGCAATCACTCAGCGGTTTGAGCAAGCCTTAGTATACTGGACTCAAGCGAAAGACATTGTCGAGCTGCAAAGTGAGAATGCAACTTTAGCAAAAACGTTATCCAGAGTTGAACGCACCCGTTTTGATGCAGGCGATAGTGATATGTTCGTGCTTAATGCACGAGCTCAGAACGAGATTAAGGCGCAAATTAAAGAGATAAAAGCGCGTGTAGATTTATTGAAGGCTGAGCTCATGCTGTATAAAGAATCCGCTATGTTATACAGCATGAAGTAGGGGGGATAAGACTAAAGAATGTGATTAGTTAGAACCCAGCGCAATCTTTAAGTCGTCTTCACTTAGGCCTGCAGACAATGCATATTGCTCTAGTTTGTCATGAGACACGCCAGCATGTTGTGCGGTGTTTAATATACGCATAACTTGTTCGCGTTGTTGAGATGACTCGCGAACTGCAGTTTCAACAACCATTTCCGCTTCATTTGGGAATACAGCTAAAAGTGCGTCTACAACATATTCACCAACGAAAGGAACGGCATTAAGCGCACTAGTCATAATATCTACAATTTTATTGGGATGTTCTTTTGATAGTGTTTGCACAATACTGTCTGCTGCATCCGGTTGGGTTAACACCGCTACCCTTACTATTTCATCAAGCTCTTCTGGTGTTGATACCGATGCGGCATGTACTACAAAATCGACATAGGTAGGCTCAGCTTTTATTGCTAGCTGAACAATATTCGGGCAACTGCTTACTTCCTTTTCAATTGCTAACTGTACAATTTCCTCGGTCGATGCTGGCTGCGCAGAAATTGCGGCGAAGATGATCTCGCGATACTTATCTGGATAGGTATCAAGTGCAATATCAACGATAGACACAACTTCTGCAGGATAATGGCCTGCAATTGAACGAATTGCTCTTCCTACAGACATTGTTTGGTCAACTTGTCGTTTTAAAAAGGCAGTTTGAAACTGGCTGTTTTCATCCGATGAGATAGAAGAAGACGCTGGTGGTTGGCTTTTAGTCTCTGAACTAGAACTAGGGACTTCATTATTGATATCTTGCGCAACTACCGTTTGGCTAACTGTTACAGTTAGTAATGCGGCCGATAGCAAAGAAAGCGTACGTAACATAAACCCACCTTTATAATTATTGCGTAGTCAATTTCTGACGCCTGTACGTATTATGTAGTTCAATATGAGAATCAGTAATAGAGCAGATTGTTTACTCTTATATATGTTCTTATACCTAACCTTTAATAATAACGGCAGGTTCAGATACTACTTTAAGGACTACTACTTTATAGGATCTGAATTCCCATCCTATTAGTAATTAGTCCATATTGTCTACTAATTATCACATTTGAACGAAAATTAGTCGTTTAGTTCACTTTTATCAAATTTTTTCAAAAAGAAGTTGACGTGGGCGCTCAGTTCCCTAAAATGCGCATCCGCTTCGGGGGGAAAGCAAAACAGCAAGCCTTCTGAAGTAAGTCTCTACTACCTACATAGGCCAGTAAAGACGGGGGTTTAGAAGAAACGCTTCAGAAAATAAATTTTCAAAAAGTGTTGACAACGAAAACTTCCAGCGTATAATGCGCACCTCACTCGAACAGGGTGAGTCACTAAGAAGCAACGCTTCTAGTGAATGTTCTTTAAAAATTTAGACAAGACAATCTGTGTGGGCACTCGTTAAGAGTGTCACAACGACGATTCATATTTCGATATATTTAATTGAAGAGTTTGATCATGGCTCAGATTGAACGCTGGCGGCAGGCCTAACACATGCAAGTCGAACGGTAACAGGATGTGCTTGCACATCGCTGACGAGTGGCGGACGGGTGAGTAATGCTTGGGAACTTGCCTTTGCGAGGGGGATAACAGTTGGAAACGACTGCTAATACCGCATAATGTCTTCGGACCAAACGGGGCTTCGGCTCCGGCGCAAAGAGAGGCCCAAGTGAGATTAGCTAGTTGGTGAGGTAAAGGCTCACCAAGGCGACGATCTCTAGCTGTTCTGAGAGGAAGATCAGCCACACTGGGACTGAGACACGGCCCAGACTCCTACGGGAGGCAGCAGTGGGGAATATTGCACAATGGGGGAAACCCTGATGCAGCCATGCCGCGTGTGTGAAGAAGGCCTTCGGGTTGTAAAGCACTTTCAGTTGTGAGGAAAAGTTAGTAGTTAATACCTGCTAGCCGTGACGTTAACAACAGAAGAAGCACCGGCTAACTCCGTGCCAGCAGCCGCGGTAATACGGAGGGTGCGAGCGTTAATCGGAATTACTGGGCGTAAAGCGCACGCAGGCGGTTTGTTAAGCTAGATGTGAAAGCCCCGGGCTCAACCTGGGATGGTCATTTAGAACTGGCAGACTAGAGTCTTGGAGAGGGGAGTGGAATTCCAGGTGTAGCGGTGAAATGCGTAGATATCTGGAGGAACATCAGTGGCGAAGGCGACTCCCTGGCCAAAGACTGACGCTCATGTGCGAAAGTGTGGGTAGCGAACAGGATTAGATACCCTGGTAGTCCACACCGTAAACGCTGTCTACTAGCTGTGTGTGATTTTAAATCGTGCGTAGCGAAGCTAACGCGCTAAGTAGACCGCCTGGGGAGTACGGCCGCAAGGTTAAAACTCAAATGAATTGACGGGGGCCCGCACAAGCGGTGGAGCATGTGGTTTAATTCGATGCAACGCGAAGAACCTTACCTACACTTGACATGCAGAGAACTTTCTAGAGATAGATTGGTGCCTTCGGGAACTCTGACACAGGTGCTGCATGGCTGTCGTCAGCTCGTGTCGTGAGATGTTGGGTTAAGTCCCGCAACGAGCGCAACCCTTGTCCTTAGTTGCCAGCATTAAGTTGGGCACTCTAAGGAGACTGCCGGTGACAAACCGGAGGAAGGTGGGGACGACGTCAAGTCATCATGGCCCTTACGTGTAGGGCTACACACGTGCTACAATGGCATTTACAGAGGGAAGCGAGACAGTGATGTGGAGCGGACCCCTTAAAGAATGTCGTAGTCCGGATTGGAGTCTGCAACTCGACTCCATGAAGTCGGAATCGCTAGTAATCGCAGGTCAGAATACTGCGGTGAATACGTTCCCGGGCCTTGTACACACCGCCCGTCACACCATGGGAGTGGGATGCAAAAGAAGTAGTTAGTCTAACCTTCGGGAGGACGATTACCACTTTGTGTTTCATGACTGGGGTGAAGTCGTAACAAGGTAACCCTAGGGGAACCTGGGGTTGGATCACCTCCTTACCATTACGTCGAAAGACGCCTTGATGCAGTGCCTACACAGATAGTCTTGTTTTTATTGAACAAAACTTATGTTCTTTAACAATTTGGAAAGCTGATATTAATAGTAATCAATCAAAATTGAGTAACTGAGAAATCGAAAGATGACTTTTTACTCTACTTGACTGAATTGCTTGTTATCAATCGATGATTTGATAGCAAGGCAATTCTTCCGATTAGCTTGTCATTCATGCGACATAACTCAGGCAGAAGTCAAAAGGCTGTTTGGGGTTGTATGGTTAAGTGACGAAGCGTATACGGTGGATGCCTTGGCAGTTAGAGGCGATGAAGGACGTGTAAGTCTGCGAAAAGCTGTGGTGAGCCGACAAAATGCATTTGAGCCACAGATGTCCGAATGGGGAAACCCACCTATTTATAGGTATCGTTACATGAATACATAGTGTAACGAGGCGAACGAGGGGAACTGAAACATCTAAGTACCCTTAGGAAAAGAAATCAACCGAGATTCCCCTAGTAGCGGCGAGCGAACGGGGAGCAGCCCTTAAGCTGTTTAGAATTTAGTGGAATCCTTTGGGAAGAGGAGCGATACAGGGTGATAGCCCCGTACACGACGGATTCTTTACAGTGAAATCGAGTAGGTCGGGACACGTGTTATCTTGACTGAATATGGGGGGACCATCCTCCAAGGCTAAATACTCCTAACTGACCGATAGTGAACCAGTACCGTGAGGGAAAGGCGAAAAGAACCCCTGTGAGGGGAGTGAAATAGAACCTGAAACCGTATACGTACAAGCAGTGGGAGCCCTTCGGGGTGACTGCGTACCTTTTGTATAATGGGTCAGCGACTTATATTTAGTAGCAAGGTTAAGTGAATAACGGAGCCGTAGCGAAAGCGAGTGTTAACTGCGCGTTTAGTTGCTAGGTATAGACCCGAAACCCGGTGATCTAGCCATGGGCAGGTTGAAGGTTGAGTAACATCAACTGGAGGACCGAACCCACTAACGTTGAAAAGTTAGGGGATGACCTGTGGCTGGGGGTGAAAGGCCAATCAAACCGGGAGATAGCTGGTTCTCCCCGAAATCTATTTAGGTAGAGCCTCGGACGAATTCCATTGGGGGTAGAGCACTGTTAAGGCTAGGGGGTCATCCCGACTTACCAACCCTTTGCAAACTCCGAATACCAATGAGAACTATCCGGGAGACACACGGCGGGTGCTAACGTCCGTCGTGGAGAGGGAAACAACCCAGACCGCCAGCTAAGGTCCCAAAATATTGCTAAGTGGGAAACGATGTGGGAAGGCATAGACAGCTAGGAGGTTGGCTTAGAAGCAGCCACCCTTTAAAGAAAGCGTAATAGCTCACTAGTCGAGTCGGCCTGCGCGGAAGATGTAACGGGGCTAAGCAATATACCGAAGCTGCGGCAGCATGTTTACATGCTGGGTAGGGGAGCGTTGTGTAAGTGGATGAAGGTGAGTTGTAAAGCTTGCTGGACATATCACAAGTGCGAATGCTGACATGAGTAACGATAATGGGAGTGAAAAACTCCCACGCCGGAAGACCAAGGTTTCCTGTCCCATGCTAATCAGGGCAGGGTAAGTCGGCCCCTAAGGCGAGGCAGAAATGCGTAGTCGATGGGAAACGGGTTAATATTCCCGTACTTATATAATCAGTGATGGAGGGACGGAGAAGGCTAGGCAAGCTTGGCGTTGGTTGTCCAAGTGAAAGCGAGTAGGCCGAGAACTTAGGTAAATCCGGGTTCTTAAAGCTGAGACGCGAGACGAGCTACTACGGTAGTGAAGTTGTTGATGCCCTGCTTCCAGGAAAAGCTTCTAAACTTATGATTATGTGAACCGTACCCCAAACCGACACAGGTGGTCAGGTAGAGAATACTAAGGCGCTTGAGAGAACTCGGGTGAAGGAACTCGGCAAAATTGTACCGTAACTTCGGGAGAAGGTACGCCCCTGTTTGTGAACGCCTTGCGCGGTAAGCAGATGGGGGCCGCAGTGACCAGGTGGCTGGGACTGTTTATTAAAAACACAGCACTCTGCAAACTCGTAAGAGGACGTATAGGGTGTGACACCTGCCCGGTGCCGGAAGGTTAATTGATGGGGTTAGCGTATGCGAAGCTCTTGATCGAAGCCCCGGTAAACGGCGGCCGTAACTATAACGGTCCTAAGGTAGCGAAATTCCTTGTCGGGTAAGTTCCGACCTGCACGAATGGTGTAACCATGGCCACGCTGTCTCCACCCGAGACTCAGTGAAATTGAAATCGCAGTGAAGATGCTGTGTACCCGCACCTAGACGGAAAGACCCCGTGAACCTTTACTACAGCTTGGCACTGAACATTGAACCTACATGTGTAGGATAGGTGGGAGGCTTTGAAGCACAGTCGCTAGATTGTGTGGAGCCGTCCTTGAAATACCACCCTTGTATGTTTGATGTTCTAACATTGGCCCCTTATCGGGGTTGTGGACAGTGTCTGGTGGGTAGTTTGACTGGGGCGGTCTCCTCCCAAATAGTAACGGAGGAGCACGAAGGTTAGCTAATCACGGTCGGACATCGTGAGGTTAGTGCAATGGCATAAGCTAGCTTAACTGCGAGACAGACACGTCGAGCAGGTACGAAAGTAGGTCATAGTGATCCGGTGGTTCTGTATGGAAGGGCCATCGCTCAACGGATAAAAGGTACTCCGGGGATAACAGGCTGATACCGCCCAAGAGTTCATATCGACGGCGGTGTTTGGCACCTCGATGTCGGCTCATCACATCCTGGGGCTGAAGTCGGTCCCAAGGGTATGGCTGTTCGCCATTTAAAGTGGTACGCGAGCTGGGTTTAGAACGTCGTGAGACAGTTCGGTCCCTATCTGGTGTGGGCGTTGGATGATTGATGGGAGCTGCTCCTAGTACGAGAGGACCGGAGTGGACGAACCGCTGGTGTTCGGGTTGTCATGCCAATGGCATTGCCCGGTAGCTATGTTCGGAACGGATAACCGCTGAAAGCATCTAAGCGGGAAGCCGGCCCAAAGATGAGTCATCCCTGAACTTTAAGTTCTGGAAGGGTTGTTATAGACGATGACGTTGATAGGCAGGGTGTGGAAGCGTTGTAAGGCGTTAAGCTAACCTGTACTAATTGCCCGAGAGGCTTAACCATACAACGCCCAAGAAGCTTTAAGCTTTTGAGTGTTGTAGACAAGCTAAGCTCTGAAAAATGAGCAGAAAGTAGAGTGAAAAGACAGTTACTCACTGATTGAATTGATATCCAGTTTTCTAGATTGTTACCAGTTTTTCCTGGCAGCCATAGCGATGCGGTACCACCTGACTCCATTCCGAACTCAGAAGTGAAACGTATTAGCGCCGATGGTAGTGTGGGGCTTCCCCATGTGAGAGTAGGACACTGCCAGGTCCCAATTCCAAAAAGCCCTTGTCGTTAGACAAGGGCTTTTTTTGTGTATGTTCAAAAGTATGAACAAAGTAGCCAACAACTGAGCGTACTGTGCGTCCTCCTTGCGCAAAAGTCACGATACTGTGTATCATGATTTTGCACGATAGTGCTACTCCCGCGGTCAGCCATCCCGAAGGGGGCTCCCGTTTCTTTTATAAGAGCTTCTCGCAGAGCTCGACCGTTCATCACTTGCCGCATGCCATTAGGCATTCGTCATGCACCTGCGGTGCAGCGTTCTTCACCCCCAGGTGAGAGTAGGACACTGCTAGGTCCTAATTAAAGAAACCCGCCTTACGGCGGGTTTTTTGCTTTCTGCACATTGACAATGTTTTAAATTGTTTACTTTTACTTACCCCCATAATACCAAGCGCTTATAGAAAAATAATGCACTGCACACTACAGTTAATTGATCTAAGCAAAATGTGGGGTGTAACTTGTGAAACATTTAGTGTTAGCGCTAGGCATAGGTACAATAACCGCATTGCTGATATATTTTGAAGCAAGCATGGTCATTTCTGTAGTAACCATCTTCTTAGCTGTTGCCTTGGGCTCATATGTTGCTAAAGACAAGAGTGACGGTAATCACACTGATTCTCCCCATGTTACCAAACGCGGTAGCGAAGACGTTAGACATTCCAAAGAAGCGAACAACATCAGTGATGCCGCTAGCAGAATAGCAATAGGTGGGGCTTCTATTTCTTTTTTTCTTGAGCAATTGTCAAGTGCGCTCAGAGCTCAAGTAACTAGCATCAGTGAAATGTCATCTAGACTTCAGCATATTGAATCCTCGGGCGTGGAATTGGATACACTCGCTAAAGGTGCGTCTATCTCAATGAATGAATCTGATGAAAACACACAACAAGGCACAAAACTTCTTGGTGAGTTATCTTCACAACAGCAAAAACTGGTAATTAATATTAATGAATCATCTGTTGCGCTTACCGAACTGAAGAGTAAGGCAGAAGGTATTAGCACTATCACAAATACTATTAATCAATTAGCTGACCAAACCAACATGTTAGCACTAAATGCTGCTATTGAAGCGGCCCGAGCGGGAGAGCAGGGCCGCGGTTTCGCGGTAGTTGCTGATGAGGTGAGAGATCTAGCTAAGAAGACAGCAGACGCTACATCAGGTATAGAAAATTTACTTCACGATATGAACACTAGTAGTCAATCGGCAGTAGAAACTATGGAGTCAGTACTGACTTCTAGTAATGAGATGAACACGTTGTTAGATGAAAGTGAAAAAGCTATATCGCACGCAGGTTCACTCTCTACACAAGCGCGTGATGCCGTAAATACTATGCAAGAACGTGTAGAAGTAAATACGGAGCACAGTTCGGGTATAGGCGCGAATATTTCAGAACTTCAGACGACTACAGAAAACTTAGATACAGATTTATCTGATGTATCGCGTCAGGCCCTCCTGTTGAGTGAGCAAGCAGAGGATATTTTTAGACTGTTAGAACATTTTGATGTAAACGACAAAAACAGTATGGTACGCGATATAGCAGTATCATCTGCTAAAGCAATAGGTAAGCGGTTTGAAAAGGCTATTGAAGAAAATGAAATCTCTCAAGAAGCATTGTTTTCTTTTACTTACTCCCCCATAGCAAATACAAACCCAGTAAAACACTCTACACCGTTTGACACGTTCACCGATTCTGTACTGCCCACTATTCAAGAGCCTATTTTGGATGAGCACACATTTATAATTTATGCGGGCGCCGTTGATAAGAATGGATATTTTCCTACGCACAACAAAAAATTTAGTCAGCCGCTAACAGGAGACTATCAGACAGATCTGGTCAACAACCGAACTAAGCGATTGTTTAATGATCCGACGGGCAGTCGATGTGGAAGCAATACCTCTGCATTTTTGTTACAGACCTATAAACGCGATACTGGAGAAATTATGCATGATCTCTCGGCACCAATTTTTGTTTACGGTAAACACTGGGGTGGTTTCAGAATAGGTTATAAAGCTAATTAAATAGGGCGTTGTTTTATTTGCTCCAATACGCTTTTATTTACGCTTTGCTTCCCATACCATTAGCGCATTGTTCGCAGCAAGTATAATGATATGCCGTCACTACAATCTTTCAGTACCTTCGGGCTTAATGCTTCTTGCAACGCTATTGAGCGTTTCTCCGATGTTCAAACTTTCTTGTCACTCTATGATAAAAATAAAACAACTTATCTGTTAGGTGGTGGCAGCAATACTATTTTTGCTGATGACTTCAACGGCACTATTTTATTAAATCAAATAAAAGGTATTAACCACTACGATACTGAGGAATATCATTTTTTGAGAGTAGGGGCTGGTGAAAATTGGCATGAATTTGTAAGCCTGTGCATGAAAGAAAAGTGGTATGGGCTCGAAAACCTTGCACTAATCCCTGGTTCTGTAGGGGCTTGTCCTATTCAAAATATTGGTGCTTACGGACGTGAGGTTAATGCATTTATTGACAATGTTGAGGCTGTTCTTCTTGAAACCGGAGAGCAAGTAAAGATTAACAATGAACAGTGTGAATTTGGCTACAGAGATAGCGTATTTAAGAACGCTTTAGCCAATAAAGTACTTATCACTCACGTTAATTTCAAATTGCCCAAAAAGGTTCATCTGGAAACCACTTATGGTGAACTACAAACATTGCCGTCGCCGACACCAGAAGCGATTTATGACAAGGTAATTGAAATAAGAAAAAGTAAATTGCCTGACCCTGCTAAATTGGGCAATGCGGGAAGCTTCTTTAAAAACCCTATTATTAGTCGCTTGCAGTTCGAGAACATAGCAAAAGATTATGAGGTTGTACCGCATTTTGACGTCAGTGACAAAAATAGCGATGCTATGAAAGTTAAGGTACCCGCTGCTTGGCTTATCGACAAAGCGGGGTTTAAAGGAAAAACGCTAAATGGTGTAAGGTGTCACCCTACACAACCTTTAGTACTGACCAATATTGGTGGCGCTACGGGCAGCGATATTCTAACAATGGCAAGAGATATCATAGCAAGCGTACAAGAAAAATTTGGGGTCGCCTTAGAGCCAGAAGTGCGCCTATTGGGAAACAAAGGACTTATTTCGCTATGAGACAGGCATCAAAAGCAATAAGAAAACACATCTTAGCACTGTTGTCAGATGGGCAATTCCACTCAGGTGAAACCATTGCACAGCAAGTGGGTTTATCAAGAACCGCTGTGGCAGGTCATATTTCCCAATTAGCGGATTGGGGGTTAGATGTCTTTAAAGTAAAAGGCAAAGGCTATCGTTTAGAGCGAGGGTTTCCGTTGTTAAGTGCAGATAGCATTAAAAAACATTTGGGTAATACCAAACGAGCAATGATTGATGTGGAATCAGTACTCCCTTCAACTAATACCGAATTGAAAAAACGCATCGCCAACAGTCGCGATGATTTAGAAAATGGCGATGTCATTTTTGCTGAAATTCAAACCGCAGGTAGAGGCCGTCATGGACGAACTTGGTTAGCGCCTGTGGGTGGGAGCCTTACTTTTTCTATGTATTGGTCATTTCCAGACGGCTACCAAAGCATGGCTGGACTATCCTTGCTTGTTGGATTAGCAGTTTGTGATGCGCTTAAAGAATTTGGCGTTAACGATGCCGAGCTGAAGTGGCCAAATGATATTTACCTGCAGGGGAAAAAACTCGCAGGTGTGTTAATTGAAGTAGAAGGGCAAATAGGTGCTACCGCACATTGTGTTATTGGTATTGGTCTAAATGTGTGTGTTCCTGATAACCAATATGATGTTGGTCAGCCCCACAGCGACCTAGCTTCGTATCTTGGCACCATACCCGATAGAAATGAGCTTGCAGCAGAGGTTATAAAATCGTTGTGGGCTTATTTGCCAAAATTTACGCAACAAGGCTTCGGTCCGTTCGTTCCGCACTGGGAGGCGTTAGACCTTTATGCGGATAAACGCATTGTTTTACAGATGGGTGAAAAGCGTTTTTCAGGTATTGACCGAGGTGTTGACGCCAGTGGTGCGCTTTTAGTTGAAACTCAAGACGGCATAACACGCTTTCATGGTGGTGAGGTTAGCCTTCGTGGTAACTAATGAAAATAATATCGACGAAAGTCAGGTGATATTAGTCGATATTGGTAACACCAAAATTAAATATACCCTATTAAGTGATGTCGAAAACGAACCATATAGCTGTGAAGAATCAGCTGATTTGTTTTCTTTCGTTGATAATGTGCAAAACATTTCGCATTTATACATCGCGTCGGTCAGAAATCAGGAACTGGTTGATGAAATTTCAACCTTGTGTGGTGAGCGAAAAATTGTTTTTGTAGAAAAGCACACAGAAAAAGAAGCCTTCGGTATTAAAAATAGTTACGACAACGAACAAAAAATGGGCGTTGATCGATGGCTTGCAATGGTAGGCGCAGCAGAAAAAGCAAAAAATGCATTTTTTGTGATGGATGTAGGAACGGCAATTACCGTCGATTTTGTTGTGGATGGTCAACATTTAGGCGGTTGGATTGTACCTGGTTTCCATGTAATGAAAGATTCTTTAGTAGCGTCGACCAAAAAAGTGTTCGCGAATGATGAAATTCCAACCACCTTTGGGGTAGGTAACGATACAGAAGAATGTGTCGCGAAAGGGTGCCATGCAGCCCTATATGGTGTTTATTTGAGCGCGGTTGATTACATATCAAGCAAACGATCCAATTTTGACGTAATTTTAGGGGGTGGAGACAAAAAAATGTTTGCATTCTTAAAATCTGCTGATAACATGCGCCTCGCTCATTTGGTGATGCAGGGTCTTGCCCGCTACGCTCGAAGTGAACTGATAAAGTAAACCTCGACGTAAGTTTTTGATTAGTTGAAAAATTGGTCAAAAAAGAAAATTGAAAAATTTTCAAAAAGACACTTGCACAGAGTTAAACAATACTCTAGAATGCGCACCCACTTGATGTAGTGCCGACTTAGCTCAGTTGGTAGAGCAACTGACTTGTAATCAGTAGGTCGCCAGTTCGATTCCGGCAGTCGGCACCATCAATCTGGAGGGGTACCCAAGCGGTCAACGGGAGCAGACTGTAAATCTGCCGGCTCAGCCTTCGCAGGTTCGAATCCTGCCCCCTCCACCACTTTCTTATGAGGTGGCCAGAGAATTAGGATTTGCGGGCATCGTATAATGGCTATTACCTCAGCCTTCCAAGCTGATGATGCGGGTTCGATTCCCGCTGCCCGCTCCAAATCAGTGCTGATATAGCTCAGTTGGTAGAGCGCACCCTTGGTAAGGGTGAGGTCGGCAGTTCAAATCTGCCTATCAGCACCAGTATATTTCTCCCCAGCTCATGTAAAATTTCATAAATTTTTTAATGTAACTTTGCTGGGATAATAGAAATGGCAAAAGAAAAGTTTGAACGTACGAAACCCCACGTAAACGTGGGTACAATCGGCCACGTTGACCACGGTAAAACTACCCTAACTGCAGCAATCACTACAGTTCTTTCTAAGACTTACGGTGGTAACGCACAGGCTTTCGATCAAATCGATAACGCGCCTGAAGAAAAAGCACGTGGTATCACCATCTCTACTTCACACGTAGAATACGATACTCCTACTCGTCACTACGCACACGTAGACTGCCCAGGACACGCTGATTACGTTAAAAACATGATCACTGGTGCTGCTCAGATGGACGGTGGTATCCTAGTAGTAGCTGCGACTGATGGTCCTATGCCACAGACTCGTGAGCACATCCTACTTGGTCGTCAGGTTGGTATTCCTTACATCATCGTATTCATGAACAAGTGTGACATGGTTGATGATGAAGAGCTTCTAGAGCTAGTAGAAATGGAAGTTCGTGAACTTCTTAACGAATACGAATTCCCAGGTGATGACCTACCAGTTATCCAAGGTTCAGCTCTTAAAGCGCTTGAAGGCGACCCAGAGTGGGAAAAGAAAATCATCGAGCTTGGTGAAGCGCTTGATTCATACATCCCAGAGCCAGAGCGTGCAATCGACAAGCCGTTCATCCTTCCAATCGAAGACGTATTCTCAATCTCAGGCCGTGGTACTGTTGTAACTGGTCGTGTAGAGCAAGGTATCGTTAAAGTTGGTGAAGAAGTAGAAATCGTAGGTATCAAAGAAACTACTAAGACTACTTGTACTGGTGTTGAGATGTTCCGTAAGCTTCTTGACGAAGGCCGCGCGGGTGAGAACGTTGGTGTTCTTCTACGTGGTACTAAGCGTGACGAAGTTGAGCGTGGTCAAGTACTAGCTAAGCCTGGTTCAATCACTCCACACGTTAACTTCGAAGCAGAAGTATACGTACTGTCTAAAGATGAAGGTGGCCGTCATACTCCATTCTTCAAAGGCTACCGTCCACAGTTCTACTTCCGTACAACTGACGTAACTGGTGCTGTAGAGCTTCCAGAAGGCGTAGAAATGGTAATGCCTGGTGACAACCTTAAATTCAAAGTTGAGCTAATTGCTCCGATCGCGATGGAAGAAGGTCTTCGTTTCGCAATCCGTGAAGGTGGTCGTACAGTAGGTGCTGGTGTTGTATCTAAGATCCTAGACTAATCTAGACTTAGCAACATAAGCCCAAAAAAGCGCACTTAGGTGCGCTTTTTTTATGCCTTTTTGAAAGTGCGTGAGTGTATGTCCTCTGAAACACGCGGTGAACCCATCCCTGGGCGCTCTGCCACAGCATCCATGCTGTGGAAGGTTTCAGAGGACATACACTCACTCACTTCTTGAGGCCTAGCAAAAAGTTTGAGGGAGAGAAAGGAACACGCCGTGAACCCATCCTTACCACTCTGAATTCTAGTCTCGCCTGATGTACCGTTAGTCTATTTGAAAGTGCTTTTTGAGCGTCTACTCTTATTATTTGATTCAACGCAAATAAATCTCATTTGATTGCAGGTAGGGTTAGCGCCCTCCATGCCCTACGTTGCCTTGGCAATGAAACGCTAATCTTTTTTAGAGGAAATGATGCACTCACTAAAGCCAGTGTTCGATGAAGATGATTTCATTTCGTTAGTAAATCAAAATGCGAACAGTATTTCTGAAGACCTAACTGCGCTCAATAGTCAGATAAATGCTGACTATCTGTTTCTTGGTGTGCGCGTAAAACAAAGTGTTAAGGTACTTGTGAGCGTTAGTAAAGAAGCGCCAATCGATGACTTCAGTTATAGCTTAGTGGGCTCACCATGTGAACATGTTTTAGTGCATGGAGCATGTGGTTTTTCAAATGCTATTCAAACGCAGTTTCCAAATGATGAGGTGCTCAAACGACTTAATGGTGAAGCTTACTTAGGCGCAGGTGTTTTTAATGAAAATAACGAAAACGTGGGTATTCTCGTTGCGCTTTATTGTTCTGAGCAGTCTGGTATCTCGCAGTGGCTTTATGGGTTTGCAACGCAAGCCAAACTTATTGGTATGCATATTCAAAAGCGTTATTTGGAGATGTGCACTAATCATCACTTAGCGCTATTGGAAGAGGTCAGTGACATTTCTAACACCGGCGCGTGGGAATACTACCCTGACGAAGAAAGGTTGTACTGGTCAGCACAAACATATCGAATTCATGGTTTGCCTATTGGCCATCCAATTTCACCGCAAAAAGCAATGTCATTTTATTCATTAGCGTCGCAAGCGGAAATTAAAAAAGCATTTTCTACACTCTTAAATGACAAAGTCGCCTACGACCAAGAATTTCAAATTGTAGATTCACAGGGGCAGCTAAAGTGGGTAAGAACCTCTGGAAAAGTGCAATTAAATAGCGAAGGCGTGGCCACACGTTACTATGGCGCTTTTGAAGATATCACTGAGTTCAAAAAAACAGTCGCTATTAGTGAAGAGAGAGCGCTGCGTATTCAGAATATTCTCAATAGTATTAGCGATGCAGTTATAAGCGTTAATGCGAACGGTATTATTTGTCACTGTAACGCTGTAGCGTCACGTATTTTTGGATATTCAATAGACGAGTTGATATCGCAGCCTATAGAACTATTAATGCCAGAACCCTACGCTTCGAATCACAAGAAGTATATGCATCACTACGAGAAAACGGGTAATGCCAGAATTATGGGAGTGGGCAGACAGCTTCCAGCTAAGCGAAAAGATGGTTCTGTTTTTCAAATGGAGCTATCGCTGTCTGAAAGTGCTGATATGGGAGAGAAGCGCTATGTAGGGGTTATACGAGACATTAGCGAACGTATTGAAGCGCAAGATACAATTTACAATTTGGCTTATACCGATTCGGTTACCCATTTACGCAATAGTCAGTGGTTTCAAAAAGAATTTCAGGACTTAATATTACGCTCTGCGATGCGTAACGAGTATGTTCACGTAATGCTTCTTGATATGGATAACATGGCGCAGATTAATACTCGCTTAGGTTTCATAAATGGTAACAAAGCCTTGCAAGTGATTGCAGAGAAACTGCTGTTTATCATTGGGCACGACTATGAACTTTACAAGTTTACTAACGACCGATTTATTGTCCTTTCCAGCAAAACGTATCGCAAAGAAGAGTTGCACCGCTTTGAACCCGCACTTATCGAAAATGCGCTGTTAAACCCCCGCCATTTTGAAGTTGATCTTGAGGACAATCAGTGGGCGCTAAGTGCGTCTTTGGGGAGTGCAATATTTGACCCCAAAGAGCAGAGTTTCGAGCGTGTCATTAATGTATTGGAACTTGCTGTTAAGCGTGCAAAAAGTTCTGCTCCTTTTGGCTTGTGTCACGTGTCGAGTGATGGCATTGAAGAGTTTGATCGCTATGTGGCGATTAAAACCGCGTTGAAGGGCGCCATTGAGAATGATGAGTTAAGCTTAGCGCTACAGCCCCAAGTAGACCAAAATGGAGCGCTGACATCGTTTGAAGCGCTTGTACGTTGGCATTCTCCTGAACTGGGCATTGTGAGTCCTGCAGACTTCATTCCTATTGCAGAGGAAAGTCATGCTATTTGTGAAATAGGGCAGGCGGTGTTAGATAAATCCCTTGAAGCATTAAGGAGTTTTATAAGCCGGGGCATGGATGCGAGTATTGCAATTAACATTAGTGCACGACAAATTGTATTACCAGACTTTACCTCTTCATTACTGTCAAAAGTCACCCAATATGCTATTGCACCGCAGTTGCTCATGCTAGAACTTACAGAAACAGCGTTAGTAGCAGATATACAGTTGGTAAAACAAACCATGCTCGAACTAGCGCGTTACGGTTTTCGTTTTTCGGTTGACGATTTCGGAACAGGCTATTCAAGCCTTGCCTACTTGAAAGAACTGCCAATTAGTGAACTGAAGATTGATAAGTTTTTTGTGGATGATATATGCGAAAAAAACAGTGGCAAGGCATCGCAAATCGTCGATGCTATCATTGAAATGTCTAAAGCACTCAAGGTGACATGCATTGCTGAAGGGGTCGAAACGCAGGCACAACTCGACTATTTAATTGCGAAAGGTTGCGACCGTTTTCAAGGGTACTATTTCTCAAAACCGTTGCCGGTTGAATATTGGCAAAATATAACCTCCCCTACATTACCGATAGGGACTAGTTAACGTTTGATTGTGATGTTGTAACAAAAGTGAGGTATGCTAGCGCTATAGCAAAAGTTAATTGTGGAATAGTGGCATGATTACACGTCGTCAGTTTATTGTTGGTTCTATTGCTTTTTCAGGCCTTGCGGCCAGTGCGTTTGGAAAACACTTCTTTTACCAACATGCGAACCGCGAATATATATGGCGCATTAGTGCCAGATAGTAATGGTTTATTGGACTTGCCCGAGGGATTCAGCTACACAGTTATTTCTGAATTTGGTCAGGTTATGTCTGATGGTTTGCATGTACCAGATAGAGCTGACGGAATGGGATGCCTTCCTATCGACAATGCCAAAAATAAGGTCGCCCTTATTCGCAATCACGAACTTCACCCAAAGCATATTGAACTTCAACCCCTTTCCATTCAATCACATGTCAACGAGTTGGCTTACGATACCTACCCCAATGGCATAGCTTTACCCGGGGGGACCACTACGCTTATTTATAATACCGAAACAAAAAAGGTCGAGCGTGAGTTTGTTAGTCTGGCGGGAACCGTTCGCAATTGTTCAGGTGGTGTTACGCCTTGGGGAACGTGGTTGACTTGCGAAGAAACGGCAGACACGCCCAATGGTACTGTGAGTAAAAATCACGGTTTCGTATTTGAAGTGCCTGCGAGTGCCTCAAAAACAGTTAAAGCAAAGCCCCTAAAAGCCCTTGGACGGTTTGTTCACGAAGCAGCGTGTGTAGACCCCACAACCGGATACGTGTATTTGACGGAAGATAGGGGAGATAGTCTACTTTATCGCTTTGTACCTAATGAATACGGAAAGCTTGAAGCCGGAGGTAGCTTACAAGCACTTGTTGTTAAAGGTCGCCCCCAATTTGATACACGTAATTGGCAACAGCCAGCGATGGGCGTTTCACAGTGGCTAGATGTGGAGTGGGTGACGTTAGAGAACCCAGAAAGTCCGGAAGATGACTTACGCAAACAAGGTTATGAAAAAGGAGCAGCCTTGTTCGCGCGTGGTGAAGGAATTCATTGGGGAGACGGCGAGATGTACTTTTGTTGTACCAATGGTGGGGTTAAGCAACTAGGACAGGTTATGCGCTTAGTTCCCGTAACTGATGGACCTGACAAGCTACAGCTCTTTTTAGAAAGTGAAGATAAAAACCTTTATAACTTTGGAGACAATCTTACGGTTTGTCCAAACGGCCACTTATTGGTGTGCGAGGACCAGTATACCGATATAGTTGATAACCACTTACGTGGTATTACACCAAATGGTGAGGTATACAATTTTGCCAAACTACATGCGCAAACTGAATTAGCTGGCGCATGTTTTTCTCCAGATGGGAATACGTTATTTGTAAATGTGTATTCTCCCACAAAGACGCTGGCTATATCAGGCCCGTGGTTGAAAGGATAATCGCATTCATCGATTGTTTTAATTTAATTGTTTTACTTTAATTAATTTGGGCGATTGATGATAATCCTTGTAACTTAACAAGGAGAG
The DNA here is from genome assembly GCF_016756315.1 of Alteromonas sp. KC3. NCBI lineage: Bacteria > Pseudomonadati > Pseudomonadota > Gammaproteobacteria > Alteromonadales > Alteromonadaceae > Alteromonas > Alteromonas sp. KC3. The sequence goes on along the minus strand of NZ_AP024235.1, from coordinate 3,862,812 downwards.
CAACAATGAGTGCATTATTAAAAAGATTAACAAGTAAAAGCCGCAATGTGGCGACTGTTCAAAGCGACACCAGAACGCAGTGTAATTACGCAAATAACTACTACGGCGACCAAGTTTGTGTAGCAGTAAAACCGGTAAAGCCGCGTATTAACTTTCACGTAGGTATTCAAATATAAGTGAGCAGAATGGCTGCTCACGCCCCCTCTATCGTTTTCTTTTTTTCGAAGTATATTGCCTTTCACACGAGGTGATTTAGTTACTGAGTCTGCGCCATCATCGTTAACTTTCATCTAAAGTTGCGACGAAGGTTTAATAAAAAATGTCATGTTTCCCACTTATAGTAAACGTAGTGCTTTTCATTACTTTGACTCGTATTTTTCAGCCACGCGATGTCAATGTACTTACCTGATTTCTCCTTAGAGGAGCGCGTTTATGAAATTCGATTCAATTAAGTCTCGCTTAGTGTTAATGACTCTCATCTGTGTAATGGGGATGAGCATGTTAGTAGTGAGTCAGCATTATTTTACTCAACGACTCATTGGCCTAAATCAACAGCGTGATGTCTTGCTTAGGATGGGACAAGATTTGCTGCAAATGCGCCGACATGAAAAAGATTTCTTGCTGCGGCACGACAGACGTTATTTTGAGAAATTTACCGAGCGCTCGACGCTGTTTAGCACTCGCTTGGATACATTGGTCCCCACATTCAATGAATACAAGCTTCCCATCACCGATGTTGAAAGCTTGTCGGTTTCTATAGATGCTTACAGCCGCACTTTTCAGCAAGTTGTGTCCTTACAAGAGCGTATTGGGTTAAGCAACGAACAGGGACTTCGCAAGCGGATTATCGATATTGAAGAAACGCTCACATCAAATATTAGCAACCCATATTCTATAAGTCTGTTTACTGACTTGAAGCTTGCAGTGCGTAACTTTCAACTGACTCATGAAGGGCAGTATGCAAAGCAGTTAGATGTGTTAAGTCGCCAATTGCTCAGTGCAAATAGTGAGGGCGGTGAGCTTCTAATAGCACTTAGCCAATATCAAACTGTGCTGAAAGAACTTGTAGCAACTTATACCGCATTTGGCCTTACCCACAACGAGGGTTTACGTGGAGAGTTTAGGCAAAGCGCTCATAATGTGGAATCTCAACTAAAAATGATCGATGGCGCTCTGCAACCCATAATTGAACAACAAGAAGCACAAGTGCGTATCTACAGTTTGGGTATTGCAGCGCTAACATCCATCGTATTAATTCTGGTTTTAATCAAGAGTTTTGCGACATTCCATCGCGCTTTTGCTAACTTTGTGATGTTCTTTTGCCGCTCTAAACGGCAGTACCAAAAAATAGATACGCGTCAGCTTGGCTTTGCTGAATTTAAATCATTGGCTGAGTTAGCCAATGAGATGGTGGAATCACGCCAGGATATTGAGGCTAGGCTTGCAAGTGCTGAGGCTGAATTGGCCAGTAAGAAGGCGTCATAGCGAAGCGAAAGTATTGAGACTATACGAATAATTTCGCATGTTTAATTTGAAGGTAGTACAACATGAAATTCAATCGCTTAGGAACTAGCGACTTATCAGTGTCTGAGGTGTGTTTAGGCACGATGACATGGGGAATTCAAAATACGCAAAGCGATGCTGATCAGCAAATTGCTTGCGCGCTAGACAATGGCGTGAATTTTATCGATACAGCGGAAATGTACCCTGTACCACCCAATAAAGAGACATACGGTGATACAGAGCGAATTTTAGGGAATTGGCTCTCAAGAAACCATGCGAAACGTTCAGACATGGTATTGATGACAAAGGTAGCAGGAAGTGGTCTTCGTTATATACGAGAAGGTGGGCCAATTACAGCAGATGCTGTAACACGCGCATTAGACGATTCACTAGCTCGACTTCAAACTGACTATATTGATGTTTATCAACTGCATTGGCCAAATCGCGTTACACCGCATTTCGGTAAGCACTGGCCAGATAATACCGACCCCACAAAAATAGATCGCAACCGCGAGGTTGAGGGAATGCGTGATATTCTTAAGGGCATTCAACTGGCTTTGGAAGCAGGTAAGATAAAACATTGGGGCCTGTCCGACGATACGCCTTGGGGAATACATACATTTCTTAAATTATGTAGCGAGATGGGCATTGAGAAGCCTGTCTCTATACAAAACGAATTTAGCTTATTGCACGCTAAAGACTGGCCATATCTTATAGAGATGTGCGCACTTGAAGATATTGCTTATTTGCCGTGGTCGCCTTTGGCAACGGGAATGTTAAGTGGAAAATATCAAAATGGCGCAAGACCAGAAGGTTCTCGCTGGACACTTGCGCAGCGCATGGGGTTATTTAGAGATAAAGCACCCGCGCAGGCGGCAACTGACAAGTATGTGGCGATTGCCAAGAGTATTGATATTACACCTTCACAGTTGGCCTTAGCATGGTGTCAGCAAGTACCTGGCGTAACGTCGACTATCATTGGCGCAACGTCAATTGAACAATTGAAAGAAAATATAGCGGCGTTCTCGTTGCAGCTGCCTCAAAAAACGCTAGAAGAGGTGCACGATGTATTGCGAGCGTACCCTCTAGGGTTCTGATACGCGAATAAAAGTTGATTTCTTAACCTTCAAAATGGCGAGCTTAGGCTCGTCATTTTTGTGTAATATGCACGTCATACTATGAGTCTTTCTGTATGCTTACGAAAGACTATGTCCACAATAGATCCCCAATTGGCCGACCAGGCCGCGTTAGATAATAACCACAATTGGCAGCGCTGGCTTGTACTTGCCTTACTTGTTTACCTGATGCTTATTGCGGTGAGCATGATAGGAAGCGGTTTTAAATACGCCACGGGCGATCACGCAAGAGAACTCTTTAACTTTGCATCGAACCCCATAATGGGGTTGATTATAGGCATGGTGTCAACCGCACTGATTCAGTCTTCTAGTACGGTTACATCCATTATTGTTGGGATGGTTGCTGGTGGACTTCCTATCACTATTGCGGTGCCCATGATGATGGGAGCGAACATTGGTACAAGTATCACGAACACGCTGGTAAGCCTTGGACACGTAGCGCGAAAAGAGGAATTCCAACGCGCTTTTAATGCCGCGACCATCCACGATTTCTTTAATGTGTTGTCAGTACTTATTTTCTTACCGCTTGAAATGGCATTTGGTATTTTAGAATACTTAAGTGGTCAACTGGTGGCCTTGCTGCACACGGGTGAGGCATTGGGGCTTAATGGGGTAAACCCTATTAAAGCGGCAACGCAGCCGGTGACTGATTTTGCAACGCAATCGCTACAGTTTCTTCCCTCCATCTATCCTGGCGTGGCCAAAATTATAATTGGTATTGCTTTAATTATGCTCTCCATTACCTATATGGGGAAAATCATGAAGGCATTAATGGTAGGTAAAGCGAAAGAATTACTGCATAGAAGTATTGGGAAAGGCCCGTTGTCAGGCATTGCATCAGGTGCAGTGATGACCGTGTTGGTGCAGTCATCTTCAACCACCACATCATTGATGGTGCCCTTAGTTGGGAGTGATATTTTAAAAGCACGAGACATCTATCCGTTTACGCTAGGTGCTAATATTGGTACTTGTATTACAGCGCTTATAGCAGCACTTGGCGTAGTAGGTGTAAATAGCGGGTTTGCACTTCAAATTGCGTTGGTCCATCTCATCTATAATGTACTCGGAGTGGTCATTATTTATGGCATTCCAGTGCTGCGAAATATTCCACTTACGTTATCGTATCAATTGTCTGTTATCGCGTCAGAAAGAAAACTCTATGGCGCAGCGTACATTGGTGGTTTATTTTTTGTGATGCCTTTGGGCATTATATTTACCACTATGTAAAAACAAAAAAAACGGCGCATGTGCGCCGTTTTTTATTCCATACGTTTTTAGAAAGCGTACTTTGCTGATACTTGAATTCGGTTCATGTCACCCTCTAAACCAGACTCTACTTCTCTGTGAGCAAAGGCGTATTCAGCACCTACAGTAAGGGCTTTGGTTGGTGAATATAGGTAATTAACACGTGTGCTGTAAGTGCTTTCAGTAACACCAAGACCCGTTAGTGCTACATCATTGTCGGCCTCAAATGCTGAAAACATTATGCTACTGCGTGCTTTTTCACTCCACACATGACGATATGCAATGCCATAACCGGTTGTATCAATGGTTTCTAAGTCACCATTTTCAGTAAGCACTGCACCGTTTGCGGCGTTTAGCGCTGAGTAACGACCCAAACCTGAACCGGTGTGGAATGTGAAACGAATGTCATCACCATTTGAAAGCTTGTACTTACCCGTTACAGATACGCCATAACTGGTTTCATCGGCATCGATATCGCCTGCGTTGTCATAAGAGAGTTGGCGAAGTAGGCCAGCTACTTTCCAATAACCCCAATCGTGTTTAGAGGTGTAGGCCGCAACAAAGTCTGGAAAGCTATTGTCATCACTTACAATGCGTCCACCGCCACCAAATGGTGTGATAGTCGATTCAGGGTTTTCCAGTGCAAGCTGTAAGCCGCCGTTAGTGTATCGAACCATGACCTGACGACCAAAGGTAATACCGTCAGTTGTACCAATGAAATCAAGCGATTCGGGTAGTGCACCTACATCCATGAAAGTGGTCCAAGTTTGACCTACCAACCAGTTTTTATAGCTAATATAAGCATGGCGTACACGAGGGAGATAAGAGTTACTAATACGTTCATTACCACCATCGGTCACCACGAAGTCGAGTTCGAATACACCATTAATTGTGTCACCTTCAGCTGTAGGCGTTGAAGTAGCAAAGCGAAAGCGTGAAGTTCTAATGTGAGCATCAAATTGCGCGTCTTCGTCAACGCCACCGACCGGAGTCAGTGAAGGAATGTAAAAGTCTCGTCCAACGCTGCCTGAGGCGATTGTGCCGTCTGAGTAATCACTCAGCATCGCATCTACTTTTACGTAACCTGTGAATTTCACACTTGTGTCGCCGATCGTGGCTGCATGCACTGCGCCGCTTGATGCTGCTAAGCAAAGCGCTACTGCTGTTGCTGTGGTTTTTATTTTAGCTTTCATCGTGTATTCCAAAAAAGTGGTTAATTAAATGTAAATTCAACGTTAACATTGCTAATTGTGTACGTATTATCTCAAAATTAAATAAGCCCTTGGTCGCATAAGACTATAGTCGTACAAGGAAAGGTCGTTCTATCCATAAATAAAAGTACTTTTCGCATTTATAAGTCTGTTAAGACCAAAGTCTCATTTTGCTTTATGGGTGAATGGCTAGAGTGTTTCACCATACAACAAGATTTTTACATATTTGATTGTGGAGGCAATTTTTATGACCACCAGCAAAACCTATGCTGTACCTGACAACATTCTTCAGTCTACCCACCTGACGGCCTCTCAATACGATGCAATGTATAAGCAGTCGGTAGAGCAACCAGAAGCTTTTTGGGCTGAGCATGCTGGCGCACTGGAGTGGTATACAGCGCCAACTAAAGTCAAAAATACAGTATTTGGTGAAAGCGATGTATCAATAAAGTGGTTTGAAGATGGTGAATTAAATGCCAGCTATAACTGCATTGATAGACACCTCGCTGACAACGCCACCAAAGTGGCATTTCACTGGGAAGGCGATTCACCAGAAGATAGTCAAGATATTACCTATCAGCAAGTTCACTATGAGGTGTGCAAACTTGCGAATGCGTTAAAGGCGATGGGTGTTGAAAAAGGCGATCGCATTGCCATTTACATGCCCATGGTGCCAGAGGCAGCTTATGCCATGTTGGCTTGCGCAAGAATAGGTGCTGTACATTCAGTGATTTTTGGCGGATTTTCGCCAAATGCTATTGCCGACCGCATAAATGATAGCGCGGCTAAAGTGGTGATTACGGCTGATGAAGGACGACGTGCCGGTCGTACTATCCCATTAAAAGCTAACGTCGATAAAGCACTTGCTGGTGACGCTTGTCCTTCTATTACCCACGTTCTCGTGCACAAGCTGACAGGTTCAGAAGTAGAGTGGAACAGTGAACACGACGTTTGGTGGCATGATGCTGTAGAAGGTTGTTCGGCGCAGTGTGAGCCAGAGGTAATGAATGCAGAGGACCCGCTGTTTATTTTGTACACATCGGGCTCAACAGGCACGCCTAAAGGCGTTGTTCACACCACCGGAGGGTACCTTTTATATTCAGCAATGACATTTAAATATGCGTTTGATTACAAGCAAGACGACGTATATTGGTGTACGGCCGACGTTGGCTGGATCACAGGCCATAGCTACATGGTGTATGGCCCTATGGTAAACGCGGCGTCGCAGGTATTCTTTGAAGGGGTGCCTACTTACCCTGATGTTAAGCGTATTGCACAAGTGGTTGAGAAGTATAAAGTAAATAGCCTATATACTGCACCCACAGCCATTCGCGCACTTATGGCCCATGGTGATGTACCTGCCGAGGGATGCGATCTCTCATCATTGCGTCTCTTAGGTACAGTCGGTGAGCCTATCAACCCTGAAGCATGGGAATGGTATCACCGCGTTATTGGTAAAGGTCGCTGTCCTATCATCGATACATGGTGGCAAACTGAAACTGGCGGTCACATGATATTACCATTACCTGGCGCAACAGAATTGAAACCAGGCTCAGCAACGCGTCCTTTCTTCGGTATTCAGCCAGCATTATTCGATGCTGATGGCAATGAACTAGAGGGAGTGGCAGAAGGTAATTTGGTGATTAAAGATAGCTGGCCAAGCCAAGCTAGAACGGTTTATGGTGATCATCAACGCTTTATCAATACTTACTTCAGTGCATATAAAGGCGTGTATTTCACGGGTGACGGGGCCCGTCGTGATGAAGATGGCTTCTATTGGATTACGGGGCGCGTTGATGACGTATTAAACGTATCAGGTCACCGCCTAGGTACGGCAGAGATTGAAAGTGCGCTGGTGGCTCATCCGAAGGTTGCCGAAGCGGCAGTTGTGGGTTTCCCTCATGACATCAAAGGGCAAGGTATTTACGTATACGTAACGCCGAACGAAGGGGTAGAGGCCGATGAGGCACTCACTAAAGAGCTTAAAGCGTGGGTGCGCCAAGAGCTTAGTCCTATAGCAACTCCGGACATGATCCAATGGTCACGAGGGTTACCGAAAACGCGTTCAGGTAAAATTATGCGCCGTATTCTTCGTAAAATTGCCGCTAATGAGCACGAGCAGTTGGGAGATACTTCTACGTTGGCGGATCCATCGGTTGTTGATACACTGATAGAGGAGAGACTTAACAAGTAATCAAGGACATAGACGATGATAACGCTTTTGATCGCAGATGATCACCCGCTGTATCGCGATGCACTGAGAGGGGCATTGTCATTGTCATTGCCCGCCTTAACATTGAAAGAGGCTGGCGACTTGAATACTACGGTCGATATTCTCAATAATGACGATATCGACCTGTTACTTCTCGACTTACATATGCCGGGCAGTAATGATCTGTTCGGCTTACTCCACATTCGTAAGCTTTTCCCCGATCTACCCGTAGCAGTGGTTTCTGGCACAGAGGACACCGCGCTTATTTCAAAGATAATCAGTGTAGGTGCACTGGGGTTTATTCCTAAAACTGCCAGCGCCCACGACATTGCGAATGCGGTAGAGGCAATCCTCGATGGTGACGTTTGGTTACCTGACAACATAAGTGAAAATGTTGATGAAGTTGACGAGGCATTCTCTGAATTAGCAGACAAAGTTGCTTCGCTTACTCCTTCTCAGTACAAGGTACTTTGTTACATGCGAGATGGCCTATTAAACAAGCAAATTGGGTACAACTTGGATATTGCAGAGGCTACAGTTAAGGCACACGTAACGGCAATATTTAAAAAGCTTGGTATCAACAACCGAACTCAAGCTGTGCTTATCGCATCGCAATTAGAGCTAGAGCCACCCTCGCAATAGCTATGTAAAGCTTGCATTAAAAAGAGTGTGAGTACTCACTCTATTTGGTTTTGCGGAGGCAGGCTTTGGTGAGCGGTTTCCAATGATTGTGAAAATTCGGGTAAGAAGCGTTCAAGTGCTAGTCGGCTCTGCTCGCTTAATAATGGGTTTTCTATTTCGATAACTGTTCGTCCTTCAAGTAGCGACATGCTTTGTTGGTAACCTGGCTGTTGTGTCAACATTGTTTGAAATCGGCCGGTTTCAAATAAAATGAGTAAGCCTTGTGCAATTCGTCCCGCTAGCTGGTGGTTATCGCTGCCCACAAAGAAAAAGATAGGGCTGGGGTAGGACACAACAAGGCTATCTTCTATTGCCAGTTCGCGACTCAAACTCTCATCACTGAGCTCTTCTTGAATCTCCATTGCACTGCGCGGAAACATATCCGCGAACCCCTCAGAAACAATTTTGAATGACGCGCGATAAGTTGTCTCTAAGACCGGTATATTGTTGGCCTTAAATATTTTTGTATCAGGCCAGTCGTACCCTAACACAGCGCGGTATGATTGAAGTGCTTCAAGGCTTTTCACTTGGCTGAAGCGGGCATCGCCTTCGCGCACAAGCAATATGCGTTTACCAAATAGCCCAGCCATAATCGGAATGCGAACTGGAAGAAAATGTTGCTCACGTTCAATAGAGGTGACGCTCCATGTTACGTCGAGCATGCTGTGTTCTAAACTTCGTAGCTGTCTTTCTTGTGCCGTTTCCTGAGTGCTGACAACCAATTCAAACGTACCGTAACTGTCTTCGGTGACTTCTAGCGCTTCGGTGAGTAGTTGCTTTGCATACGCATATACTGCGTCGCGACCGGGATGAACATTTGGCAACCTTAATACGCTGTGTGGCAGCTCATTGTTAACCACACTCGGTTGATTCTGTGCAACTGCACTGGTCAGTGGCAAAAGTACTGCTCCTAGAAGCAGCACCGGGGTGAGTTTGAGAGTCATCTCAATGTCCATATTTCATTTTCTGACTCTTAAGTACCCCTACAACTCCTTGGGGTACTTAAGCTGAGTAGTTAATCTTTACCGGTCAGTAAGAAATCAAATTCAGGGTCGACTATAAATTGACCGCTCATCGCTTCACGACCTAGCAGCATTAAGTAAGTCATTTCAGAGCGATCGGTCAGTGTTAACTGAATATCCCACTGGTTTCCGTCCATAATTATAGGCGTAATTATGACATAACGCTTTTCTAGCGTTGCCGTTGAGCTTTTTACGCGTTTTTGCCCTTCAACACGCGCTTCGCGACGCACCACACGATCTACATTGTGGATATCCGGATGAATATCGAACTTGATCCAGAGTTCATCATCTTTTTCAAACTCTTCAATATTGTCCACGTGCAGCGATGAAGTGGCTGCACCTGTATCAACACGCACGTTTAGGTCTGTTATTGCAAGCTTTGGTAAATCACAAAGCTCAACTGCGCCTACAATTTTTTTGTCTTTCATGGTTTTTTCTACCAATGCTATTCAATAGTGCCTTGTTGGGGCGGCAATAAATTGTCTTGTAATAATTCTACGTGCTCAGCCACTGTATCAGGCTCTGAGAAGTAGGCAATGTGATAAACCGCTTCACCTTCTTGAGTAAGCGGAATGTTTTGTTTACCAATAACCACACCTTCAGCCGGACTTTCCAACGTACCTAAATAGTTACCGAACGGGTCTGCGATAATGGCTAGCTTATCGCCTTTTGCAACGTGGTCACCAAGCTGCGCTAAGTGGGTTACGAAGCCACTTTCAGGCGCTCGCACCCAGCCACTTTGTCGCGCAATAAAGCGTTCAATGCTATGCCCTTTACTACGACTCTTGTTCAACATGCCTAAGTGGCGCATGGTGTTAATAATTCCCTTTACGCCTGCGCGAATAGAAAACTCGTCATAGCGCAACGCCTGACCTGCTTCATACAACAGCATTTTTACACCGCTCTCGCTGGCGGCTTCACGCAAAGAACCGTCTCGTAATTCGGCATTCAATAGCACGGGTACGCCAAAAGCCTTGGCCATTTCGAGTACATCTTCGTCATCAAGATCTGCTCGTATCTGGGGAAGGTTACTTCTATGAATTGCACCTGTGTGTAAATCTATGCCGACATCACACTTGCTCACAATTTCTTTAAAAAACAGGTTAGCTAATCGACCCGCTAGCGACCCTTTTTTACTACCTGGAAAGCTGCGATTAAGATCGCGCCTGTCAGGCAGATAGCGAGATTGATTCAATACGCCGTAAACATTTACCATTGGAACGGCTATTAACGTACCACGAATGCGTGAAATCGCCTTGGAGCGAATTAGCCTACCTACAATTTCAATACCATTGAGTTCATCACCGTGAATAGCGGCACTGACAAACATGGTTGGACCTGGGCGCTTTCCTCGTTTTACATAAACGGGGATACTCATACTGGTAGCCGTATACAAGGGCGGCATTTCCAGTTCAATTTTTTTAGTTTCACCTGGTGCTACGTCTACATCACCAATTGTGATCATGTCTTTTACTGCATTTCTTGCCACTAACGTTTTCCTATTTCTAACGTTGCGCTACTGCGATGTTAGCCTTTACCACGCGTTTTCGTTTTATGGGGCTCAGCACTTTTCTCAATAAATTCGATGATCATGGCGGCCACATCTTTATTGGTTGCTTTTTCAATACCTTCTAAGCCAGGTGATGAGTTAACTTCCATAACTACCGGGCCGTTATTAGAGCGAAGAATATCGACACCACAACAATTTAACCCCATTGTTTTCGCCGCATCTACGGCTGTTTTGCGTTCCGCTGGGCTTAAACGTACCAAGCTTGCTTGGCCGCCGCGGTGTAAATTAGAGCGAAACTCGCCGGGAGCTGCTTGTCGCTTCATGGCTGCGACCACTTTTCCGCCCACAACGAAACAACGAATATCAGCGCCGCCAGCTTCTTTAATGAATTCTTGTACCAAGATACTGGCATTTAAACCCATAAAGGCTTCAATAATCGACTCAGCTGCTTTTTGTGTATCAGCAAGTACAACGCCGATACCCTGAGTGCCCTCGAGTAACTTAATGACGACCGGAGCACCGCCAACGGTTTTAATTACATCGTCAATTTTATCAGGGTGGTGTGCAAAGCCAGTACGAGGCATGCCAATACCTTTTCGCGATAAAAGCTGTAAAGAGCGTAATTTATCGCGCGAACGGCTTATAGCAACCGACTCGTTAAGGCTATACGTCCCCATCATTTCGAATTGACGTACTACCGATGTACCATAAAAGCTTACTGATGCGCCTATACGTGGAATAACGGCATCATAATATGGAAGCTTTTTACCATGGTAGCGCACAGACGGCCGCGCACTCGTTATATCCATGTAGCAGTGCATTGTGTCGATAACGTCCACCTGATGTCCGCGCGCTTGTCCCGCCTCTACTAAGCGTGAAGTGGAGTAAAGACGTGGATTTCTTGAAAGTATTGCGATACGCATTATAAAAAGCCTGTAATTTGTGTTTGATAACTAGAATCTTTTCTTACTTACCCATACCACGTTAGAACGTGAATATAATTTAGACAAGTATTTTTGCGCGCATACTAATGCAAGGTGCAAAGTGTGTCTTACGAATAATTCTTGTTGTGTCGATTGCTTTTAATGCATGAAGTTATGCCATATTCGCGCTAGCATAAAAGAAAATGTTTCTACTTTTAGGGTTTTGTTTAATGAATGAGTGGTGGCACGCGTTTATGACGTGGTTAATTGAATACCAGTCAAACGTAGTGTGGAGCGGTGTGGTTTTACTAGTTTATTTGGCAATGTCGCGAAAGCTTTTGCCAAAACTTGAAACCAATATCGAAAAATCTAAGTTAAAGTCGAGCAGCGCGATTAAAGGGCTATTTGCTGCAAGGGTGTTGGTCGCTACGCTGTCTCTAGCATTGCTACTACTGGCGTGGGGTATCGATTTTTCCGGTCTACTGGTGTTGTCGACATCAATCCTGACCGTAACGGGTGTAGCCTTATTTGCTAGTTGGTCTCTTATCAGCAACATTACCGCTTACTTTATTCTATTGACCAATGTCGCATATCGAAGAGGTACCTATGTGCGTATTTTGGATGGTGACAATTATATTGAAGGTGTTATCGCCGATTTAGGGCCATTTAGTACTCGTCTTGTAACCGCAGACCGAGAAACTTTGATGTATCCCAACAACCTTATTCTAACTAGACCTGTTTTACTTAACCCTAAAGCGAAGTGGGGAACAATGGGCAAGGTAGTGGCTAAATCTGCAATTGAACCACAAGTCCAAAAGGTTGAAGAAAATAGAGTACCTGAAGAATTCCTAGGTAAATAATATATTCATGCTGCTATGGGCGATGAATATCGCCCTTAACTCACATTTTTCGCTTCTCGAATATAACGCGTCATACTTTGCAATAAGGCTCTAAGCTTTGCTGGTTTTAGAGGTTTAGACAAAAAGTTTACGCCTTGCGCTTTGCATTGTGTGACTAAGCTTTCATCTGGTGTTGCTGTAATAAGCGCAGCAGGTACCACAACATTCAGTCGCGTTCTAATTTCGTCAATCAGTGCTAGCCCATTCTTTTTATCATCGTGACTCAGCTGATAATCCATAAGCAATATCTGTGGCTGAATGGTCTCGCACAGGGTTAATGCATCTTCCCAGTTATTGGCAAGCGCCACATTTATTCCCCATTTGGTGAGTAGGGTTTGCATGGCGTCGAGATTCTCTCTTTGGTCGTCTACACATAAGACATCCATACCACTGAACGTAGTGTGCCGTGCTTTTGTCGACTCGCCCGTAGATACCTTTGGCATCGCTTTTTCAAGAGAAAAGGCAAAACAGCTGCCCTTACCAACTTTGGAATTAACTTGAATATCACTCTTTAGCTGCAGGCTTAGTCGTCTAACAACACCTAGTCCAAGTCCAAGGCCGTGCTCTTTACTGTCGTTAACGCGAAAGAAGTCGCCAAAAATACTGCTTTTTTTCTCGCTTGATATACCGATGCCGGTGTCCATTACTTTAAAGTGAACCCTATTCCCTAAAGGCTTCACGGTGAAGAGTACTTTGCCTGTGTCGGTATACTTTACGGCATTTGAAAGTAAGTTTTGTACAATGCGATATAGATAGGTTTTGTCTGCGGTAACCCAGCAAGGTCTGATTTTGGCGGTGAAGCGCAAACCTTTTTCTTTGGCACGCATGGCCATCTCATCCACAAGAGGTGATAACAATGCACATACATCAATTGCTTCAAGCTCCGGTTTCATCTCCCCTTGATCTAAGCGCGCAATATCAAGCAAGGTGCCTATTAGGTTTTCACTTGAGGTGACACTGTGATTGAGCTTTTGAATAATCTCGTGAGCTGAGTCTGATAAGTCTTGTTCTTCAAGAGCACTGGCGTACAGTTTTGCTGCATTAAGGGGTTGCAACACGTCGTGGCTTGCCAGTGCTAAAAAGCGCGTTTTGCTAGCGTTGGCATCTTCAGCCGCCTTTCTTGCACGAATAAGTTCTTTTTCCGCTTCTGAACGGCGCTCTATTTCAAGGCGTAATTCGGCATTAATAGAATGCACTTCTTCGGTACGCTTTTTAATTCGCGCTTCTAGATCAATGTTGGACTCTTCAAGTGCCTGCTGAATCTCGACGTGACCGGTAATGTCGTTAAAACTCGTTACAAAGCCACCGCCAGGCAGTGGGTTGCCAACCATCTCGATTACGCGTCCGTCTTTGCGCTGTCGCGTAAAGCGGTGGGGCATGCCTGAGCGCAAATGCCCTAATCGTTTTTCGACCTCAGCTTCCACATTGTCGGTGCCAAATTCGCCCTGAGAGGCGTTGTATCGAATTAACCGCTCAATGGGGGTACCAACTGCAAGTAAGTTATCTGGGTATGGATATAAGTCTGCATAGCGTTTGTTCCACGCCACGAGATTCAAGTGTTTATCGACAACACTGATGCCTTGGTCCATATTTTCGAGCGATGTTAATAGCGCGGTCATATTGAACTGCATTGCTTGGGTGGTATCGTCGAAAAAGTTAATGATTTCAGTGAAGTCCATCTTCTTTCCACGAAGTGCACTGTCGAGTAATACTTTTGCACTCGACGCACCAATCACGCCACCTAGGGCACGCTCACAAAATGAAAGAAAAGACTCGTCGGGCGTAGCTTCATGCTTAAGCTCGCAATGATTTAGCTGCTGATATTGCTCAAGCAATTGTTCACAGCGACCCGTTCCCATAAATGTTGATAGTAAGGTGATAAGGTCTGAAACCGTGACATTAGTCGCTTGGGTTTTAACGGTATTGTTTGCAGATATTGCAGGGGAAACGAAGGCCTCGGCCTGTATTCGGTCGATAAGGCGTTGAGGGGCGAACCAAGAAAAAATGGTGTATACCAGTGTATTTGCCGCCAAACTTATCATCGCTCCTTGGCTAATAAGCTCATTTTGTTCCAATTGTGATACTTGCTCACTCACAATGGGAAGGACTAGCCATAGCACCCATATAACAAGGCCTATCATTAGACCTGCATAGACACCGTGCGCATGTGCTCGTTTCCAGTATAGACCACCAACAATGGCAGGGAGTAATTGAATAACTAAAGAGAATGCGATAAGGCCAATTGAGTGTAACGAACGGCTGCCAGTCATTTGCTGGTGGTAGAAAAATGCCATCAATAGAATAAAGGCAATAACAATTCGGCGAATAAGTCGTATACGGCTAGATAGATCCTGCTTGTTATCTGCTTGTCCACTAAAGGCAAGAATGCGCGGCAAAATAACATCATTGGTTAGCATTGTACTCAACGTCAACGTGGCAACGATAATCATTGCCGTTGCCGCTGATAAACCGCCCACGAAAACAATAACTTGCAAAAGTGCCGACTCTGAAAAGACCGCAAGGGATAATACATACGAGTCAGGCTCGATAACGGTATCTACGAAAATGGCCTTACCGGCAATGGCAATAACAGGAATAACGGCTGATATAACGGCAAGATATAAAGGGAACAACCAACGTGCAGTGCGTATATGACCTAAGCTTAGGTTATCGATAATGGCTACATGGAATTGTCTGGGAAGACAAATAATGGCCGCAGCAGCCATCACAGTTTGCGCTATAAATGAAAAAGAGCCGAACTGAGAAAGGGCTGCTTCGTTGACGAAGCTCTCAAAGAAAGGCCCAGTTT
This sequence comes from Alteromonas sp. KC3, assembly GCF_016756315.1. Lineage (NCBI taxonomy): Bacteria > Pseudomonadati > Pseudomonadota > Gammaproteobacteria > Alteromonadales > Alteromonadaceae > Alteromonas > Alteromonas sp. KC3. The sequence continues at coordinate 3,847,661 of NZ_AP024235.1, read as the reverse complement.
CTGTGCGTTTCCACGCACTGTAACCCACAAAGGCAACGAGCACTAATGCCAATAATTTGATGGTTGATTCAAATGCTATAGCAAGCATTAAGCCTCGGCGGTACTCAGTTACATCGGCTTGTCGGGTTCCAAAATAAATAGCGAATACCGCAATAAATATAGTGGCAGCCAGAACAATGACATCGCTATTAGATTGCTGCGTCAGTAACTGAAACGTAGCACCTACCGCTTTCAGCTGCAGTGCAATATAAGGGATGGTAGCAAGTAGGGCGATAAGCGTTACTACCAATGCCACCGTTTGGCGTTTTCCGTATCGAGACGCAATAAAGTCGGAAATAGTGGTAATGTGCTGCTTCTTACTTACCAAAGTCATCTTGTAAATGAACTTATAGCCCAATGCGTAAACCAAAATTGGACCTAGCATTATGGGCAGGTAAATCCATGTATCGCGACTGGCTTGGCCTACCATGCCGAAAAAAGTCCAAGCGGTGCAATAAATGGCTAACGCGAGTGAGTAAATGGCTGGGTGTGAAGTTATAGCGCGCGCTTTAGTAGAGTTTTTCTCTCCCCAACTTGCTAATGAAAACAGCAAAAATAGGTAAAGCACTGCCAGTGTAACCCAACCAAAAACCATAACTTTCCTTTTAACCTTGTGTTAACAATCTAATCGACATTATAAACGTTTCGACCATAGTCTTACCTACGACCATGGTCTCATTTTGAATTCTCATAGCCAGGTCTAGAGTAATACGCGAGCTCCTAAATGCTTGACTTTGCTGCATTGGGTGGTTTTTACAACCCACCATGTTATGCGGCAATAACGTTAACAAAGCCGGGCGTTAGGAAAATGTAAAAACATAACAACTAGTTAACCTGACATGAGGGTGAAACAATGGCATTTAGAAACGAAGAAGACAAAAAAGCTTACTGGAGGGAGAATCTATCACTCCTTGCCAAGCTTTTGGTCGTATGGTTCATCGTATCATTTGGCGCCGGCATACTGTTTGTCGATGCATTAAACGAAATTCAATTCTTTGGCTTTAAACTGGGCTTCTGGTTTGCTCAGCAAGGCTCTATTTATGTGTTCGTTGCTTTGATTTTTGTCTATATGGCAAAAATGAACGCGATGGATAAACGCTACGGTGTAGACGAGGAGTAAGCCATGGACGTTCAAACACTCACATTTATCATTGTTGGTGCATCATTCGCACTATACATTGCAATTGCAATTTGGGCACGTGCTGGCTCAACAAACGACTTCTACGTAGCGGGTGGTGGCGTGCCTCCTGTGATGAACGGTATGGCTACCGCAGCCGACTGGATGTCAGCAGCGTCGTTTATCTCTATGGCAGGTCTTATCTCGTTTATGGGGTATGACGGTGCGGTTTACCTTATGGGCTGGACAGGTGGTTATGTATTGCTTGCGCTATGCCTTGCACCTTATCTACGTAAGTTCGGTAAATTCACGGTACCAGACTTTATTGGCGATCGTTACTATTCACAAACCGCGCGAACCGTTGCCGTATTCTGCGCCATCTTTGTTTGCTTTACCTATGTTGCAGGTCAAATGCGTGGCGTAGGTGTAGTATTCAGTCGCTTCTTAGAAGTAGACATTGTGGCAGGTGTGGTAATCGGTATGGTTATCGTGTTCTTCTACACCGTACTAGGCGGTATGAAAGGCATTACCTATACACAGGTAGCGCAATACTGCGTACTGATTTTTGCTTATATCGTTCCAGCCGTATTTATTTCAATTATGGTAACAGGTCACATTCTTCCGCAAACAGGTTTTGGTGCCACACTTGCTGATGGTTCCGGAATGTACATGCTGCAGAAACTCGATATGCTGTCCGTAGAATTGGGCTTTAACGAATACACCTCGGGCACAAAATCCACTATCGACGTATTCTTTATTACTTTCGCGCTAATGGTGGGTACAGCCGGTCTTCCTCACGTAATCGTTCGTTTCTTCACTGTTCCAAAGGTTCACGACGCACGTAAGTCAGCAGGTTATGCGTTGGCGTTTATCGCACTACTTTATACAACAGCGCCATCTCTTGCTGCATTTGCTCGCGTGAACATGATTGAGACAATCAATGGTTCTGAAATGACGGGTACGAGCTATGCTGAGGCACCATCGTGGATCAAGAACTGGGAGCAAACTGGCCTAATCGGTTTTGAAGATAAAAACGGCGATGGCAAGATGTTCTACTCAGGCGATGAGCGCAACGAGATGAAAGTTGACCGCGATATCATGGTATTAGCCAACCCTGAAATTGCGAATCTGCCAGCATGGGTTATAGCACTCGTCGCGGCTGGTGGTGTAGCAGCAGCGCTGTCAACATCTGCAGGCTTATTATTGGTTATCTCCACGTCAGTGTCGCATGACCTATTGAAACGAAACTTTATGCCGAATATCACCGACAAAGCGGAGCTTATGTATGCGCGATTGGCAGCGGGTGTGGCCATTGTAATTGCAGGTTACTTCGGCATTAATCCCCCGGGCTTTGTGGCGCAGGTGGTCGCTTTCGCCTTCGGCTTAGCGGCATCAAGTTTCTTCCCAGCTATTATCATGGGTATCTTTAGCAAACGTATGAATGACAAGGGCGCTATTTCGGGCATGATTTCTGGTCTTGCTTTCACAGCAACCTACATCATTTACTTCAAGTTTGTTAACCCAGCGGCCAATACACCTGAAAACTGGTGGTTCGGTGTGTCGCCAGAAGGTATCGGAACACTTGGTATGATGGTGAACTTTGTTGTGGCATTCCTTGTGTTCAAGGTAACTGACGAAGCGCCTGAAGAGATTCAAGAACTCGTAGAGAGCATTCGTTATCCGAAAGGAGCAGGCGAAGCGTCAGTTCACTAGGTAATAAATCTCTGAAAAAACAATATTGCCAACCTACTGACGCGTGTGAGTGGGTTGGTTTTTTGTTTCACACAGGGGGGACATGTTGAGGACAACATATGGCAGCAATTGCAAAGCAGGTTGAAGACTTCCTTTCTACTTCAGCGCCATTTGATGTGCTGGAGGATGAGCAAAGAGCGCATTTGATCAAAGGTGCTGAGATAATTTACCTTACTGCTGATAATGCAACTGATCTTAGCCAAGATGCAGCAAAGCTTTATTTAATACAAAGTGGACAATTCTCTGTAGAGGATGGTCAAGGTGCAATACGCCATTTAAGTGAAGGCGATTATTTTGGTTATCCGGCCATTATGGACAATCGTAAAACGGCATTATCGGTAACGGTAGATAGTCCTGGCTTAGTGTTTTGTTTTAAGGCCGAACAGGTTACGTCATTATTAAAAATTTCGGCAATAGGGAACTTCTTTGTTGGGCTTCGCAATAATGCACTGCAAAATAATGCTATTGCCGATAGCAATTCGATGTGGCTTTACAAAGGGTTGACCGATGTAATTAGTAAGGCACCCGTCTCGGTCAACGCAAGCACACCTATCTGCCATGCAGCGCAATTGATGACCGAGCAAAAAGTATCGTCGCTTTTGGTAACCGATGGCACCAAGCTTGTCGGTATTGTGACTGATAGAGATTTGCGCTCAAGGGTTGTGGCGACATCATTAGACACCCATTTGCCCGTCAGTGAGATTATGACGGTTAACCCAACGCAAATTAACGGCAATAGAACCTTATTTGACGCCATGGCGTTAATGACTGAAAAAAACATCCATCATCTTCCCGTTATTGACCATTTGTCATCTCAACCGTTAGGTATGATAACGGCGAGCGATATTATTCGGCATCAACGGGGTAACGTTTTATTTATTATTGGTGAGCTCTCAAAAGCGGAAAACTTATATGAGTTAACGCGTCTTTCTTGGCAGCTACCTCATTATTTTTCTGCTCATGCAAAGCGAGCGGGTGATTTTGATATCGCAGGAAAAATCCTATCTCAAGCAACGGATATTATGACGCGCAAGCTCATTGGTTTTTTCCAGCAAGAGCATGGCAAAGCGCCAATGATGTTTGCGTGGTTGGTGTATGGCTCGCAGGCTCGTGAAGATCAAACTATGGGATCAGACCAAGATAATGGTCTGCTACTGGCGAGTGAGCCTAACCAACAGCAAGCGAAGTACTTTGCTGATATGGCAGATTATGTATGTAACGGTTTAGCGAAATGCGGGATCAAACTGTGTGACGGTAATATTATGGCGAGCAATCCTGCGCTTAGGCTTTCACTGTCACATGCCATAGACGAAGCAAAGCAGTGGGTTGCTGCGCCTACGAAAGATGCCATCATGCATTTCAATATCTATTTGGATGTACGCTGTGCAGCAGGAGATAGTAGCTTGTTCAAAGCAATGCAAAAACAGCGAGCCCCCTTACTTAAACAAAATATGTTTTTGGCGGCCTTGGTGCGCCACAGCAATGATGTAGCAGTACCCCTATCTACATTTCAACGCTTCACTTACGAAAAAGGACGTAAACACAAAGACAGTATTGACCTTAAAACTCGGGCCGTTGCGCTCATCAATAATATTGCGCGCATTTATGCCCTAGCTGACGGGCAATTGATGCCAAATACCCTTGCTCGATTAGAAGCGCTATCTGAGTCATCGCAATTATCTAAAAGAGATGCAGCAAACCTCAAAGATATATGGTTATTCTTAAATAGGCTTAGGTGGCGACATCAGCTAGAAAATAAAGTTACTGATAACTGCGTCTCAGTAAGCACATTATCATCTATAGAAAAGCATCAACTAAAAGCAGCATTTAAAGCCATTGAACGCACTAACCAAGCTATGGTAATGAAATTTTCTGGTGGTATGGGGTAAAAATGTGTGAGTTCGTAATGAAGGTCAAAATGTGATTTCACAACTAATTTCGTCTTGGTTCTCTAAATTGAGTCCAAGCAATGCCATTGCTACGCAAACTAATACAACGTTAAGTGAATGTCGGTTCGTCGCCATTGATCTAGAATTGACGAGCTTAAACCCGACAACCACAGCGATTACTTCTGTAGGGTACGTAGCAGGGCAAAACGCCAGACTCAATCTATCAAGCTGTGGCTATTGCGTGGTGAATACACCAGAGGACTTAGGGCAAAGCCCAGTTATTCACGGCCTTACCCATGACCTAGTATCACAAGGCGTAACCCTTAAACACGCGATGAACGCATTATTGCCTTTGTTAGAGGGCAGTATTCTTGTTTTCCACAACGCAGCCCTAGATTTAAGTGCGTTGGATAGGGCATTTACAGCACTAAACCTGCCCGATATTGAAGTTGTTTATGTCGATACGCTAAAACTCGCTATGTATCAGCTTAATAAACAACATCAAGTACTGCCGAACAACAGTGCAACACTCGGTGTGTGTCGACAACGTTTAAACCTTCCTGCGTTCCCCGAGCATAATGCCCTTGACGACGCACTGGCTACACTAACGCTTTTATTTGCACAGCTAGACCAGCTTGGGGTGACATCAGGCGACACGCTTAATGCACTATCGCATACTCAGGCTCTAGGGCGGTATAAGCTAGGTAAATAACGCGTAGAAGGCCAGCGCAAAAACGCCTGCGGTACATAGCACTCCAAGCATATAGAAATAGCTTCTCGGGCTGGGATTCTTTTCGGTGGCAATGGCGTAATAAAGGGTCATATGAATGATGCGAGCAGCGGCATAGATCCATACCAACCAAGCCAAAACGTTGGTGGGAGCGCCAAGTAGAATACACAGTAAAGCGGGTATCACAAACTGATGAATATTCTCTAGCGAGTTATGAAATGTTCGGTGACTTCTAAACACAAAGCTGTCATGAGAGAGCGACTCGCTCACTTTACCCGGAACATAATGTGACTGCTTGCGGTGCGCTACTGCGGCAACGATATTTTGCAAAAATACGGTGGCTAGTATCACCAGCAGACCGGCAATACTATATGAGTAAACAATAAACATATGAATCTCCATTTCTTTAAAATCGTTACGCGGCAGGTGGAGAGATGGATCTAAAGCTAGTCGACGAGTAGCTTTTCGCCACAAGGCCGCATTTGACGACCAGTTCACAAGTTATTGCGCTTAAGCGACAAAGTGAGCTAAAAACGGGATGTAAAAAAAATGTAAATGTGAGGGCTGGGACTATACTTAATGTATCGAGTAACAAGAGGTGCCTGTGATGAATACTCGAATACTTATAGTGGTCTTGTGTACCCTTCTTGTAGCCTGTCAGTCGACAGAGCGAAAAGTGACAAGTGCGTCGCCAACATTACTTGATGACAGTTTATTTCCGTCGTACGGACTATTTCCCGTTGAAACCCCTGAAGAAATTTTTTACCTCGATGAAGAGGCGCGGCAGTTTGCCGAGCGTGCTGTATACGAAAGCAGTGCGTCGGAAAAAAATGTGAAACGCTTGGTAAAATCTATTTTTGGGCGTTCAGAACACGGCGTACTTTACCGAAATAGCGCCAACACTACGGCCAATACAACTTTTAGTAATCGGGCTGCCAATTGCCTCTCACTGTCAATTATGGCCTATGCATTGGCTGAGCATGCAGGATTAAAAGCAACATTTTACGAAGTTGATATTCCTGAGTATTGGACAAGAAGAGACGGCTTTAGCTTATTAAATGGTCATATTAACTTACGCGTCTCCGTTCCCAACGAGCCATTACTGGTGTCGATTGGTTCATCTTATGCAGATATAGATTTCGACCCACAAATGATTCAAAGTGACTTTCCGCGCAATGCTGTGCCAAAGGAGCGGGTGTTATCCATGTTCTACAATAATAAAGGCGCTGATGCGCTTGTAGCGAACAGCTACAGTCGAGCTTACAGCTACTTTCGTGCAGCGGCTACTCTATCGCCATCACTCCAACAAAGTTGGGTTAATTTAGGTGTACTGTACAGAATGGTGGGAGCGTATGAACAAGCGGAACTTGCTTATAAGCATGCGCTTACTATCAATGATAGCCACCTAACTGCATGGGAAAACTTGGCTATCTTGTACATTCACCAAGAGCGAGATGAGGAAGCTAAAGCAATAACTGAAATGGTAGAAGCAAGACGACGCAGTAACCCTTACTATCATTTTATATTGGGTGAGCAAGATTATGATGAAGGGAAGTATGCAAGGGCTATAGAGCATTACCAACGAGCACTGCGCATCGACGATAGCCGTCATGAAATATTGTTTAGTCTTGCCAGAACCTATCACCAGCTTGGTGATGTTAATAACGCCCAGCGTTATTTGGAGAAAGCGGTAAGGCATTCACCTAACGAACAGGATAGATCGCGTTATATGTCGAAAATAGCTGCGCTTGCAAGCCGATAACTAAACAAAAAAAGCCGCAGACTAGCTGCGGCAAAGAATAACACTACAAAAGGAACTTAATTTATATAACGCCCAGCTCACGAAGGCGCTCTTGCAGGTATGACCCTGCAGTATGACGTTCTGAAAGAACAACATCTGGTCTAGGGTGCAAAAACAGTGGCAACGAGATACGCGACTTCGTCATATCAGCACCATCTGGGTTAACAACCCTATGGGTAGTTGATGGGAAGTAATGGCCCGATGCTTCTTGAAGCATGTCACCAATATTTACGATTAGGTTTCCAAAATCGCAAGGCACTTCTAACCAGCTACCGTCTTTAGCTTGAACTTGCAAACCAGGCTCATTTGCTGCCGGCAAGATAGTAATCAAGTTAATATCTTCGTGGGCCGCAGCGCGGATTGCATCTACTTCTTCATCACCCTTAAGCGGTGGGTAATGCAAAATACGTAGTAACGTTTGATCTGAATCTTTGATCATGTCGCCAAGTGGCTGACTGTACTTTGCGCTTACCTCAGCAGGTGAATGCTTTTCTATCCACCCAAGTAGCTCTTTTGCTAGCGTGTTGGCCTCAGAGTAATACTGAGAAATCTGCGGTAGCAATGACTCAGGGCACTGGCCCCAAGGGTAATAGTGGTAATATTCTTTAATATCTTTTTTCGTAAAGCCTTTGGCTACCTCAGAAACACTCTGAGGGAAAAATCCGTCTTGTTTACCTTTGTTGTACAGGTAGTCATTCTTCTCTTCACTATCGAAGAAGCCCTGCCAGTTATCGTAAATACCTTGAACCAATGACTGCTGGATAGGGTGGTTTTTCAAAACACCAAACCCTGTCTCGCGAAGTGACTTCACGAATTCTTCTTGAGCGTTTTCCGCTTGGTAATCAACAGCAACTAATTGCATAACTTTATCCCGTATATTTTGACTGCGGCATTATAAAGGTAGACGGGCTACAGAAAAAAGTCGTGAAATTGATACAAATCAACTCCACGAGGAATTTGCGCGTAATTTACATAAACCTGACCAATTAGTCTAGTAAAAACTTGACCAATTAGTCTAATTTAACAAATTTTAACCGAGTGAGAGGTAAAAGCCCGCTAGTGCGGCACTCATCAAGTTGGATAACGTTGCAGCAATAACAGCCTTTAATCCCAGTCGCGCAATTTCTTTTCTGCGTGTTGGTGCCATAGCACCAATTCCACCCATCAAAATAGCGATAGAAGAGAAGTTTGCAAAACCACAAAGTGCAAAGGTGATAATGGCCTGAGACGCTTCAGATAGCTGTGATTGGTTTTCCAAGAAATTGAGGTATGCAACGAACTCGTTGACCACCATTTTCTGACCAATAAAGCTACCTGCAAGTTGTGCTTCCTCCCATGGTACGCCGATTGCCCATGCGAGAGGTTGAAGCACATAGCCCAGGATCCCTTCAAACGTTACATTTTCATAGCCAAATAGCGCAGCTGTCCAGCCAACAAGGCCGTTGAACATCGCGATAAGTGCTATGAAAGCGAGTAGCATGGCACCTACGTTTAACGCAAGTTGCATGCCTGACGCTGCGCCACTAGCAGCAGCATCAAATACATTGGCGTAGCCGGTATCTTCCGCATCTACGTCATTCAAATTTTCATTGGGTTTACTGGTTTCTGGCAAAATGATTTTTGCCATTAATAAACCACCCGGCGCAGCCATAAAACTGGCAGCGAGTAGGTATTTTAAATCAACGCCCATACCTGCATAGCCAGCCATTACAGAACCCGCAATAGAGGCGAGGCCACCCACCATAATGGCAAACAACTCAGAACTGGTCATATGGGGTATAAACGGACGCACAACTAATGGTGCTTCTGTTTGGCCAACAAAAATATTGGCAGCCGAAGACATTGACTCTGGGCGGCTTGTTCCCAGTGCTTTTTGCAAAAAGCCACCGATGACTTTGATGATAACGCCCATCACTTTAAGGTGATACAGCACGGCAATTAACGCAGAGAAAAAGACAATAACGGGCAACACATTGAACGCGAAAATAAACGCGATTGACTTATCGCCTATTGGGCCGAATAAGAAATTAATACCTTCTTGGCTGTACGCAATGATGTTGGCGACAAACTGAGTCGCCGCCAATAAGACTTCTTTGCCTGGTTCAGAATAAAGGACGAAAGCACCAACGGATGCTTGGATAGCAAATGCGCCACCCACCGTACGCCAATTAATACTGCGCTTCGCCGATGATAATGCGAAGGCAATAGCCAACAGGAGCGCGATGCCCAATAAACTAACCATATGTGAATTCCCTTAAAGAAGCGCTTGCTGAATGTGTGATTTGATCACATCTAATGCAATTTGATTTTTTCCACCTTGTGTTACCACAACATCGGCAGTAAAACGGCTAGGCTCAATAAATTGATGGTACATTGGCTTTACAGTTTCTTCGTACTGTTTTGCCACAGATTCTATGCTACGACCACGCTCTTTTAAGTCACGCATCATTCGACGCATTAAACAGATATCAAGCGGGGTGTCGATAAAGATTTTCACATCGTACAAAGGAAGTAAGTCTGTACGTGCCAACAGCATAATACCTTCCAATATAATTACAGGCGCAGGATTAAGGCGCTCGGTTTCTGGAAGGCGAGTGTGCGTCTTGTAGCAATAGTGTGGATAGTCGATGGGTTGACCATCACGCAATGCTTGAAGATGTGCTTTTAATAGCTCATGTTCAAATGCATTAGGGTGGTCGTAGTTGTTCTTCTCACGTTGCTCCATGGGCAAGTGATCCTGTGCGCGATAGTAATGATCTTCACGCAGTACTTGAACAGGGCGACCTTGCGCACTGAAGCCGTTAAACAAATTTTTTGTAAAAAGAGACTTTCCAGAGCCTGAAGCTCCAGAAATGGCAATAATTAATGGCGATTGCATAGTACTATAAAGCTGGTTTTCTTGGTGCAAAGATACGCGTTTAGGCCTCGCGAATCAATGTTATATTCACAAGATCTTCGTTTTTGGATCGGTCTTTGCTTTAACTTTATTGTATTTTCAAGGCATTGCAGTGCGTTTAAAAAAACACAAAAAGTTTTCCAAATGGTCAGTTTTCGCTACTAATTACCTATTATTTCAATATCCTCTAACTTTATTTCCGACAGGGCATAGGAATGTTGCTTAGAGCGAGAGCCCTCGCCCTGAGCCCGAGGTGGATAGTATATTTCTTTTTCTTCAGTGAACCCGGCAAACACTTCATCAAGGGCTGCACGGATCTCGCTTAAGGTTTTGTCTAAGTTCGCGTTAAAGTCTGGCCTTTTACGTTTGGTATGGCCAAGTTCAATCAGTCTACCAAAGCTCTTGTTAGCAAGAATCATCAGTTCATGCGGCACATCTTTATGCGGAGGAAGCGGCTGATTGGGGTACTCAATACAAAACTTAACTAAAGCAGTATAGAAACATAATGGCTTATTCTGTAGTGCAACCACCTTGTCATCAACACCGTTGGCAAGTGTTTTATCTTTGAGGTTAATAATGAGCTTAGGTGTTGGCGGCAGCAATTCTTCTTCAACAGCAGACTCTTTTTTACGCTTTTTCGTTGCAATAGCAAATACTGGAAGCAGTAAAAGTGAGCAAATCAATGCTATAAAACTAAATCCCACCCCACTCCATGGCGACTTACTGCGCATCTCGAGTACAATGTGCTGCTCTGCATTCATCAGTAAGGTAGATGTCACGTCAGGGTATTGTGTGAAATCTTGAGATTGAGTGCTGATTTCCTGAATATGACTCACTAAGACAGGATAGCCTTCTTTAGTGAGTTCGCTATTTAATCTATCTAAATAGCGATAGATAGCGTATTGATTGACTGGCGTATTAAGCGTTTCATTACCCACATCTAGAAATGCGCTGTCTAGGCTTATACGGCGTTCGACTTTATCTTGCGCTTCATGGATATCCGCCTTAAATGAAAAGTACTGGCCAATTAGCGCAATAGTCTGTAAGCACAGAAATAGCAGTGCCCAGTTTAACGCTATGCGTGCAGGTGATTTGAACTTAGGTTTGATCATTTGTTACACCCCGCTTCAAGTGTAATATTTTTGTAATATGGTCGCGGGTGAGCCATAGCTATTTCATGTACAACAGACTGCATAGCACAGAACAAATCGGTGTTTTGTGTCTGCATTTTTAGATACCACTGCATTCCACCTATGCTTTCTTGTAACGGTGTTGCGTAATTTCTTGAAAAGCGGTCACTGTCATCTTCAGCCCAATAAGACGAAATAATATCAACGTCACCTGCTAACAGTGCTCTTCGAAGCTCTTGGTGCGAACTGTAATATACAATTGATACGTTTGTGTCGCTTAACCCTAAATTTTGTAGAACAGTTTTGGGCACAATGTGGCCTGAGCGACTACTGGGGTAATCTAATAGACCAATCTTTTTACCAAGCAAGTATTCTTTATTTAACTGCGGGCGTTCGCGTAACGCAATGAAAAAGGCACTGTAATTAGGGTGCGATGCCACTCTAGACAACCCATATATTTGGTCAGCGCCAAATGCGTCGACCACGTTCTTTTTCACTAATGCTAGGTCAACAACGCCGTGGTTGATGTAGCGAAACGTGTCGTAGTCGCTTTGGCCGATGATAATTTTCACTTCGCCGAATTGCCTTTTTATTGTGCTGTCAGCGCACAATCTGTCTCTTGCCATTTCAGCAATGCGGCCATCGGTAACGTACACTGAAAAAATGTCGCTATTCGCACTTAATTCAGTTTTGCAGTATAAAAATTGACCGGTTTGTGGGGTGATGTCATTATAAATATTGTTTTTTTGTAAATAGCTAAAAGCACCGCACGCGATAGCGACGATGACAAATAATATCCACTTTCCGGAGGCAACAATTCTAAAATTCGCCAAAAAAACGACCAAATGAATTAACGATTTATGTAGGGATTTCATCAGTTAAGGTTATTTATTGCAATAGGTAAATTTATTTTAAAGCGTTAAGTTGTTGAAATTAGGTTTATTTTTATAGGTAAACCTGATTTTTATTAAACGCTGTTTATTAGTCGCACATCTGCCAAGAATAGAACCGTCCAATCGCTGCAGATAGACAACAATTATAACAAGTAAATTAACTTGACCATGTGGTCAAGTATTTTTTTGCAAAGTCACTAGCCTCGGGCGATTGGTGTTAAATAAAAATGTAAAACTGTAATAAATTTGACATGAACCTCGATAACAATTTCTCGCGGTACTAAAATAGTCAATGGTCTTGATAGGGACAACGCCCTGCGCAAGTCCATAAAAAAGAATTTTAAACAAAAAGGGAAACACACACATGAACTTCAAAGCAAAACTCAGCCGCGTTGCTATCGCTGTTGCTGTTTCTGCTGGCCTAGCTGGTACAGTTATGGCGCAGACAACAACGTCAGCAATTCGAGGCAACGTTGTTAGTGAAGCTGGTTCAAACCTTGCTGGTGCAACAGTTACCATCAAGCACGAACCTTCAGGTACAGTATCTACTGCAACTACAAACGAAAGTGGTACCTTCTCAGCACGTGGTCTTCGTGTTGGTGGTCCATACACAGTAACGATTACAGGCGACGGTTTTGTTCCTACAAAAGTAGAGAACGTTTATCTTTCTCTTGACCAAGCGCTTGCATTACCTATCACTGTTGAATCTGCTCAAAGCACCGAAGTTATCGTTGTAACGGGTAGCAGTGCTGGTACTGGCTATACTAACGAAGGCTTGAGCACTAGCTTAGGTTTAGAAGCACTTAACCAAGTTGCTTCAATTGACCGTGACATCACTGATGCTGCTCAACTAGACCCGTTTGCGTCTGTTAACGTGCAAAGCGGTGGTGCGAAAGAACTAACAATTGCTGGTGCAAACAACCGTTTCAACTCTTTAACTGTTGATGGTGTAGCACTAAATGACCGTTTCGGTCTTAACGCTAACGGTTACCCAACTCAGCGTTCACCAATTTCTTACGATGCAATTGAATCACTTTCAATCCAAACTGCTCCGTTTGACGTTGAGTACAACGGTTTTACTGGCGGTACAATCAATGCCGTAACTAAATCAGGTACTAACGAGTTCCACGGTTCAGTAGCTTACTACTACACTGACGACTCAATGATGGGCGACAAGAACGGTGATGAAGAGTTTAACTTCGACTTCGAAGAAAAAACGTTCGTTGCAACACTTGGTGGTCCAATCATCAAAGACAAGTTGTTTTTCTTTGTTGCATATGACAAGTTTGATTCTGTTGCTCCACTGAACAATGGCCCAGCGGGTTCAGGTGCGGTTAACGAATTCCCGAATATTACATTAGATGATGTTGCGCAAGTTCGCCAAGTCGTTTCTGATGTATGGGGCTTCGATATCGGTGACTTCCAGAAAGACGATGTTCAGGACGAAAAGATCCTTGCTAACATCGACTGGAACATCAATGCTGATCACCGTGCTAAGTTCACTTACATGAGTACCGAAGGTAACGCTATTAATGAGCAGAACGGTAATAACTTCCTAACTCAAGATGACAGAATTTCTCCTTCTTCTGCATGGTACGACCGCTCAGAAAAAGTTGAAAGCTTCATTGCTCACGTTTTCTCTGACTGGACGTCAAATTTCTCGACTCAGTTCAAGATTGCAAGTACGACTCAGGAAACTGGCCAGAACTCACTTAACGGTGCAGAATTCCCTAACTTCGCTGTTTTCCTACGTGAAGTAGATGGCGATGAGAACTACCTAACAATTGGTCCAGACCGTTTCCGTCACGGTAACTCACTAGACCAAGACTTCTTCCAAGTTAAATTAGTAGGTATTTACACTACTGGTGACCACATCCTTAAACTTGGTTACGAGCGTGAAGAAGTAGACGTAGACAACTTGTTTGCGCAGAACTCTGAAGGTTCATACTTGTTCGACAGCATTGAAGACTTAGCAAATGCACAAGCGTCTGCGCTTCTTTATAACAACGCTGTTACTAACAACGAAAACGACCTTCGTGCAATCTGGGGTTATAACTACAACTCACTATACTTCCAAGATTCATGGGAAGCGTCAGCTGAGCTAACTATCGACGCCGGTATTCGCTATGACTGGTATGAGTCAGAAGGCTCTATCCGTGAAAACCAAAACTTTGTTGACCGCTACGGTTTCACAAATACGACAGACATCGATGGTCTTGACGTAATTCTTCCTCGTGTGTCTTTCCAGTGGTATGCGTCTGACTACACAACTGTTCGTGGTGGTATTGGTCGTTTCTCTGGCGGTGCACCAAGTGTTTGGATTTCAAACAGCTACTCTAACGATGGCGTGATCTCTGATGATTACGAAGATTTTGGTTCTGGTCAAACTTACCAAGTACCAACTACGCCTGATGCGGCTACTGGTCAGTATATCCCTCAAAATGTACTTGATGCGCTAGCGAATACAGCACCTGACGGCACTGTAAATGCACTAGCACCAGATTTCGAAATTCCTACTACATGGAAAGTAAGCTTGGGTGTTGCACATGAGCCAGAAATCGAAGTACTTGAAGGCTGGTTGTTCTCTGCTGACGTTCTATATAACAAGCTTGAAAATGCAACTTACTGGTATGACCAGCGCTGTGAAAACCCTGTTGGAACAGCACCAGATGGTCGTGGCGTATACGACTGTAGCGAAGGTCCAGAAGCGATTGTTACAGGTTCTGTAGACGACGGCGACGCTATGCTATACGCATTGTCTGCGTCAAAAGCGTGGGAAACGTCTTACGGTTCGTTCGACTTCTTCACTAGCTATACATACGCTGATGTAGAAGATGTGGGCTACGGTACTTCATCTACTGCAACATCAAACTACTCTGACTTCGCAGCTTATGACCGCCAAGCGCCACGTGCTGGTACGTCTAACTTCCAGACTGAGCACCTATGGAAAATGCGCTTCAACTGGAGCAAAGAGCTAATCGACGGTTACGAGACTAAAGTGTCTGTGTTTGCTGAACGTCGTTCAGGTCAGCCTTACAGCTACACATTCGACGAAAACAACGCGTGTGTGCTAGATGTTGGTGGCGGTCGTTGTGCGCGTGAAAGCCGTAACGATGATGCGGGTCACTTGCTATACGTTCCTAACGGTATCGACGATCCGTTGTTTGCATCTACGTCATTCGGTGGCGACCTAGCTGCTCAGCAAGAGTTCATTGATTACATCAACAGCTCTGAGCTTGCACAGTACAAAGGCGGCATCGCTGAGCGTAATGGCGACAACTCTCGTTGGTCTACTATCATCGATGTACGTATTCAGCAGCAACTACCTGCATTCTACCCAGAGCATAAGCTTACTGTGTTCTTCGATATCGAGAACTTCGGTAACTTACTAAATGACGACTGGGGTCGTATCGAGCGTACTCGTTACGAGTATGAGCGTGCAGTGGTTTCTGCAAACATCGTTGATGGTCAGTACGAGTACTTTGACCTGAACAGCGACAGCCGTATTAAGAACCTAGAAGTTCTTGACCAGTCTGTTTGGCAAGTTCAGTTCGGTATTAAATACGACTTCTAATCCAATGGTGTGAACCAATTGTAGTGTTAGGTGCCACTTTCCTTAATCGGGGGTGGCACTTTTTTAAGCCCAAAATTCAATAGCTCCGCTTTCCCTTTCATTAAGATTTTCCAAAAAACTGATCTAACGCCTCTCTTTATGCGAACCAACTTGCACAAGATTTAAATAATCAAGCAAGGAGGAATAATGTCTAAGCATGTATTAATGGTAATGACATCACACGAGCTAATGGGTGATACAGGTAAGAAAACCGGTATGTGGCTAGAGGAGTTTGCCGCCCCGTACTATGCATTTAAAGATGCCGGCTATACCTTAACGTTAGCATCGCCTATGGGGGGGCAAGTGCCAATTGACCCCAACAGTTTGACGGATGACGCCATGACAGATGACGCTATCCGTTACACAAAAGATGAAGTTGCTCGCAGTGCTGTAGCCTCAACAATTCCGCTAGAAGATGTAAGAGCCGACGAGTTCGATGCGGTGTTTTATCCAGGTGGACATGGCCCACTTTGGGACTTATCGGATAACGCGCATTCAATTAAGCTAATTGAAGACACTATTGCAGCGAAAAAACCGGTAGGTGCAGTCTGCCACGCACCGATTGTACTTAAAGATGTTAAAGACCCAGAGGGTAAGTACTTAGTTGATGGAAAAGCGGTAACCGGTTTTTCAAACAGCGAAGAGGCTGCAATGGAACTTACCGATGTGGTGCCGTACTTAGTCGAAGATGAGTTGGTTAAAAAAGGCGGTAAGTATGAAAGTGCCGATGATTTTGCTGTGAAAGTGTGTAGTGACGGACTGTTGGTGACCGGGCAAAATCCGCCATCGTCTCGTCCGGCTGCTGACGCGCTTATTAATTTGTTGTCGTAGCGTCACGATTAGATGCAAAAAAGCCGCGAACCCTCCACAAGGCCTCGCGGCTTTTTGCTATTCGACAGTAAACCTATACGTTTTCGAACAAGTCTTCTACGCGTTGACGAAGCTCTTCTATGTTCGATACATCTGCCGGTGCAATAAAAATAGTATCGTCGCCAGCAATAGTCCCTAGCACGCCGTCTTTTTTGCTTAGGGAGTCGAGAAGGCGTGCAATAAGCTGTGCTGCGCCTGGGCTTGTTCTAATGATTACCATCACGTTGTTATGAACAATATCCAGCACCAACTGTTTAAGCGGGCTTTTTGCTGTAGGCATACCGAGTTCTGGCGGTAAGCAATACACCATGTCACCTCGGGCGTTACGCGTGCGCACCGCACCAAACTTACTTAGCATGCGAGATATTTTGGACTGGCTAATATTGTCAAAACCTTGTGCTTTTAAAGCATCAACAATTTCGCCTTGTGAACCGTAACTCTCTGCTTTAAGTATTTCTTTGAAAGCTTTTATCAGTTGCTCTTGTTTTGCGTTAGCCATTAGCGCTCTTTCTATTCTATCGTTCGTTAAAAAGGTTTTTATTTATTGTTGCTATATTGTGCCCCACAGGTGGACTTTGCGCAATTTGTTTGCATAATCATTCATGATAATGAATATCGCATAAAAATCGCTAAAAATAACGTTAATAAGACGATCCGGTGATTGAGTTTTCCCCCGCGTTGCATTAGTGTGACGTTCCGTTTAAATACGTGAAGTAATCCCATAGGAGAAATGGTATGAAAGTAGCCGTGTTAGGTGCTGCCGGTGGTATTGGTCAGGCGCTGTCTTTGTTGTTGAAAACACAATTGCCAGCAGGTTCAGAATTAGCGCTTTACGACGTAGCGCCAGTTGTTCCTGGTGTTGCTGTTGATTTGAGCCACATCCCCACTGCAGTAAAAGTAACCGGTCACGGTAAAGATGACCTAGCTGAAGCACTAACTGGATCTGACGTTGTTCTTATCCCAGCTGGTATGCCTCGTAAGCCAGGTATGGATCGTTCTGATCTGTTCAACATCAACGCCGGCATTGTTAAGAACCTAATTGAAGGTGTAGCTGATAACTGCCCGAACGCGTGTGTTGGTATCATCACTAACCCTGTAAACACAACTGTTGCGATTGCAGCAGAAACGCTAAAAGCAAAAGGCGTTTACGACAAGAACAAGCTTTTCGGTGTAACTACGCTTGACGTTATCCGTGCTGAAACGTTTGTTGCTGAGCTTAAAGGTGTAGACGTATCTTCTGTACACGTACCGGTAATCGGTGGTCACTCTGGTACTACAATCCTTCCTCTTCTTTCACAAGTTGAAGGTGTAGAGTTCACAGACGAAGAAGTTGCTAGCCTAACAACGCGTATCCAGAACGCAGGTACTGAAGTTGTTGAAGCAAAAGCAGGCGGCGGCTCTGCAACCCTATCTATGGGTCAAGCAGCAGCGCGTTTCTGTCTATCTCTAGTTGCAGCAATGCAAGGTGAGAACGTTGTTGAGTACACTTACGTACAAACTGACGACAGCGACGACGCAGCATTCTTCGCACACCCAGTTCGCCTAGGCGCAAACGGTGTTGAAGAAATCTTGCCATATGGCGAGCTTAGCGCATTCGAAGAAAAAGCGAAAAACGACATGCTTGAAGGCCTACGCGGCGACATCAAGCTAGGCGTTGACTTCGTAAACGGCTAATTGGAGAGCATCATTGGCGGGCCTTTGAACGTAGGCACGCCGTGAATACTTCCCTGTAGGCTTCGCCACCGCATCCTTGCGGTGGAGAGCCTACTTATCAAACCCCCGCCAACTCTAGGCACCTCAATAGCCTAATCATTGAAGTTTTAAAAAAGAATAGTCTGTTACGATCTTACGTTTCCAGCCTAATTGTTTCATCTCTGTAGGCTTAGTCACGGCTTCCTTGGCACAGGAGAGCCTACATTTTAATTACCTTTCCAGTCTTCTCTCCAAGATGCTATTTTATTAGCGCTAATTACTTTAGAGAGTAGAAAGTCTGTTACAACCTTACGTATCCAGCCTTTTTGTTGCATCTCTGTAGGCTTAGTCACGGCATCCTTGGCACAGGAGAGCCTACTTATCAAACCCCCGCCAACTCTAGGCACCTCATTAGCCTAATCATTGAAGTTTTAAAAAAGAATAGTCTGTTACGACCTTACGTTTCCAGCCTAATTGTTGCATCTCTGTAGGCTTAGTCACGGCATCCTTGGCACAGGAGAGCCTACTTATTAAAGCCCCGCCAACTCCAAACTCCCCAACAGTCCAATTACTGAAGTTGTTCAGAAAAGAACAGTCTGTTCCGACCTTACGAATCTAGCCTTTTTGTTGTGTCTATATAGGCCTCGTCACGGTATCCTTACTTGAAAGGGCTTGTATTCTCTTTGCGTTATCCAATAACTGTGGGTGGTAAGTAAATAGTAAACTCATTGATGGGTTCTATCAGGACGCTATAGGGCGAGTGTTGTTCTGACGCTTTGACAATGTCGAGATCAGATAAAAGCTTAAAATTCGCAGATACAAGTTTAGCGGGCTTTACTGCTAATTCTTTATGCCAGACGCGGTAAGTCCCCAGTTTGTTATCCCTTCGATAATAAAAACCGGCAAGAGGGTGGGTTAAATAAACTAAAGCAGATTCTGTGTCGGGAAAGCCGGGGAAACTAAGCTTGTCACTTTCATCTTGTACTAACTCTACCGACGCAGGGGCCCAATCAGACTCGGTATTCATTTGATACTTGTTGTAGAGGCCACTCACCTCATCTCGTTCACAATCAAAACTCACTCTTCCTGCATGCCAGGGTAAGTTCCAAACGTATCGAGGAACGGCTAGCGTCCAGGAATCGAGTGTAGTACCAAGAAACCAGACACAACGTTCCCCCGTTTCTTTATCGATGATGTAGATGCGATAATTGGTTTGCCCCATGGTAAATTTAGGGAAGGGGAACACGGCGGAAGTAAAATCAACGTCAATAAAAGGTACTACGGAAATAAGCCCAAGTTCTTGACCATTTATTTCAATAGTGTCGAGTTGAAACCTCTCGGGGAAAATTCCTTCAAAACGTTTGGCTGGTACTGCATAAGTAATAATTGCAAAATGTTCTAAACTGCATAGGACATCAATTCCACTGGGTTTAGGTCTACCGATCAAATAGTCTTCTAGCTTCCTTGATTCTTGCACAATACTTCCTTGGTTTAATAGATAGATATAAATTGAAAAAGAAGAGTAACGCTTACTTACATCTACAAGTAAAAACCTGCTTCGCTATTGGCCGTTTAATTCAATGCGCAACGACAAATTTTGTTACTAATCAGGTTCGTATTTTGTTGAGTCGCATACGTTTTCGTTATTTACTAGCTTCATTCTGACTGTTTTTTATTTGAATTCAACAAGGATGTGTTATGAGTCTTTTAAAACGCACTGCTTTACTTTCCATCGCTCTTTTAGCCCTTTGCATAAACGCCAATACGGTTGCAGCTACAAGCAATACTGCGCCATTGGCAGGTACTGCATTTGCTAAACTGCCAGAAGCATTAACCCTTAAAGGCGATGCACTTCCCTTTACTGATTACAAAGCATGGTTAGCACATGCGCAAAGCAATAACCAAAAAGTCGCGTATGTGGATAGATGGCAAAAAGCGGTAAACCCTAAAAAATTCAATGCGCTTATGAAGACAACAAGTGCGCAATGGATTGAGTATGAATCGGATGGTTTAAAGATTTCAGGTGTTATGGTGTCACCAAAGCATGTTGGCGACAAAAAACTACCAGTGATCATTTATAATCGCGGTGGTAACCATAAGCATAATGTAACGCGCATAGCGGTGGTTGAGCGTTTAATGCCGCTCGCCGAACAGGGTTATATTGTTTTGGCGAGTAATTATCGAGGCGCTAAATTTAGCCAAGGGAAAGATGAATTTGGCGGCGATGATGTAAACGACGTTTTGCGACTGATTGAAATAGCCAAGCAGTTACCTAATGCCGACTCCAATAAGATTGCCTTATATGGCGTAAGTCGTGGCGGCATGATGACTTGGCAGGCGCTTCGAAATAACACAAATGACATTGCTAGTGCCGTTATTGTAGCAGGCCCGTCTGATTTACATACAGTTGTGGCGCGCCGCCCAGACATGCAGGCGCTGCTTAATAAACTTGTTCCGAATATGGAGCAAAACCAAACAAAAGCCCTCGATGAACGCTCAGCGGTAAAATGGATTGATGAGCTAAATCCGAATGTACCTATTTTGCTAGTGCACGGAAGTGCAGATGTGCGCGTCGACGTTTCACATTCGCTTAAGGCGGCACAGCATCTAAAAGACAATAACCACTCGCATAAGCTGGTTGTTTTTGATAACGGCGATCACAGCTTAACGTTCTATCGCGAAGAGGTGGAAAGCGAAATCAATAGTTGGTTAGCGTTGCACTTTCAGTAACGCAATAAAAAAGCCCGCTACGTGTTAAGAAGCGGGCTTTTATGATTTACAGGGTTAGAGTACTTAACCTGTGTTACGCATACCAATGGCAATACCGGCAATGGTAACCATCATTGCGCGCTCTAAGCTGGTATTTTGCGACTCATCACCGGCTTTACGGATACGGTCAAGAAGCTCAATTTGCAGGTAGTGCAAAGGCTGTAAATACGCTGCGCGAATTTCCATAGACTCTTTACCCTGCGGGTCGTTCTTCATAATGTCGTCGTCACCGGTAATAGCAAGCAGCGACGAAATACTTTCTTTAAGCTCTGTGCGCAAAGCTTCACCAAAGTGCTTAAGCTCTTTAGGTACAAGACGTTCGTCATACGCTTCACTGATACGCGGGTCAGCTTTGTGGAACACCATGTCTAGCATTGATAGACGAGAGCGGTAGAACGGCCATTCACTGAACATTTCGTTCACGACCTTTTCGTTCTCTTCGTTTTTAACGCTGTCAATGGCGCGCATTACACCTAGCCAGCTCGGCAATACCAAGCGGGTCTGTGCCCATGCAAAGATCCAAGGAATAGCGCGTAAGCTCTCAATACCACCTTGTGGCTTACGTTTAGCCGGTCGACTTCCTAGCGGCAATTTGCCAAGCTCTTGCTCAGGAGTGGCAACGCGGAAGTAAGGAACAAACTCTTCATCGTGTCTTACCGTTGCGCGATAGTTATCGCGGCCTTGTGCGGCCATTGCCGTAATAAGCTCGCGCCACTCTTCTTTTGGTGCCGGTGGTGGGAATAACATAGCTTCAATGATAGCACTGGCGTAAATACCCAAGCTGCGCTTAGCCAGCTTCGGCATACCGAATTTGTAGCGAATGGTCTCGCCTTGCTCAGTTACACGGAAGCCACCTTCTAGCGAGCCTGGAGGCTGTGAATAAATGGCAGCATGTGCTGGCAAGCCTCCGCGGCCAATTGTACCACCACGACCGTGGAACAAGGTCAGGCTGACGTCGAATTCTTCAGCAATGGCAACTAACGCTTCCTGTGATTGGTATTGTGCCCAGCCTGCAGCTAATGCACCAGCATCTTTCGCTGAGTCAGAGTAACCAATCATGACAAACTGACGACCCTTCACATAGCCGCGATACCAGTCGATGGATAGAAGCTTGCGCATGACATCAGGTGAATTGTTTAAGTCGTCCAGCGTTTCAAACAAAGGCGCAACAGGCATTGGCCAATCTACGCCGCTTTCTTGAAGTAGAAGCTGTACTGCCATGACGTCTGATGGTTCACTTGCCATTGAAATAATATAAATACCAAAACCATGTTTGCTGTGTTTAGCAATTACTTTACAGGTATCAAGTACTTCTTTTACGTCGTCAGACGCATCCCATTGTGCAGGGAATAACGGGCGCTTAGAACCAAGTTCACGCAATAAGAAGGCCTGCTTGTCAGCTTCACTCCACTGTGCGTAATCACCAAGACCTAAGTAGCGGGTCAACTCACTAAATACATCGGCGTGACGTTCTGAGTCTTGGCGAACGTCAAGACGTAACAAGTGCACACCGAATACGCGAGCACGACGAATAGTGTCTAACAGTAAACCGTTGGCGACTACCTGCATACCGCAATCAAGCAATGATTGGTAGCACAGCATTAGTGGCTCAATAAGTTCTTCGTCGTAATTAACCCAGTTAGACGTATCTGGGTTTTTACCCGCTAGGTAGTCACTAATACCGTCACGCGTTGCGACAAAACGGTCGACTAACGGGCGAAGTAGGGCGCGATAAGGTTCATTGGCATCACCTACTTTTGCGCGAAGCTCGTCGTTGCAGTCATACATTGACAGCTCTACCTGCAAACGGTCTAGGTCGATTGCAAATAGCTTGGCTGCACGTTTACGAGCAAGTAATAACACTTGTTCAGTGACTTTTGACGTTACGAATGGGTTACCGTCACGGTCACCACCCATCCACGAGCTAAATTGAACAGGGGATGCATCGAGTGGCAATGAGACTTGATAGTCTTCATTTAAGCGGCCGTCCAGCTCGCGCATGAAATCTGGTACTGCTTCCCAAAGTGAATTCTCAATAACTGAGAAACCCCAACGTGCTTCATCAACAGGGGTCGGGCGTACCGAGCGAATTTCTTCGGTGTGCCAAGCCTGAGCGATGAGATCTGCAATACGTGTTTCAATCTTTGTACGCTCAACATCACTCAACGATTCTTGGTGAATGGCCTGTAAGCAGTTTGCCAGCTCTTTGTGTTTGTGAATTAAAGTGCGGCGCGTTACCTCGGTTGGGTGAGCGGTGAGTACTAAATCAATGTTTAGCTTGGCTACTGCTTCTTGCACTTTATCTGCAGTAAGTTCAGCTTTATCTAGGTGTTTAAACAGCGCATCTATCGACGCATCAACATTCATCGCAGCGTTGTATTCTTGTTCGGCAATGTTACCTAAGTTTAAGAATTGCGCGAAAGCACGACCAACAGTTAATAAATCGCTGTCAGACATGTTTTTGAAAGTTTCTTTCAGTTCTTCGCTGCAAGCAGCATCGCCCTGATAAGACGCTCGGCCGCCCTTTCTTATCTTTTCAATGCGGTCAAGCCATTCTTGACCCAGTTGATTTTTGATAGTTTCACCAAGGGTTTTTCCTAGGTAACGAACGGTGTCTTTTAGTTCAGCATCGTAGTGTGTTTGCATGCTATCCTCCTAAATATATGGTCTTAACCATACTGTGTCCTTTACAACTTGTCTAACCACTTTCGGTTATAATTTACAACATTTTGATACTTTTACACCCATCATAGTATTGCTCAAAGCAAGATAATTTCTGGTGTGATACACTCTTTCACCGGAAAATGCAGAAACATTCTCGCAGTATGCGTTTTGTTTGAAATTTGTACTGCATTTGTAATTAAATTTCAGGAGTTATCGTGACTGATACATTCAATACAGTAGAAACCCAAGCAAGTTACGGCATTGGTTTTCAAATGGGTCAACAATTGCAATCTAATCCTTTCGATGGTCTAGCAATTGATGCTGTGGTAGCGGGCCTAAAAGATGCATTCGCAGGTCAAGCACCTCAAGTTGACAACGACACGCTACGTGACGCGTTTGGTGAAATTCACAAGCGTATGCAAGCGGCTAAAGAAGAAGCTAGCAAAGCGGTTATTGAAGAAGGCACGAAGTACCTTGAAGAAAATGCGAAACGTGATGAAGTAACTGTTACTGAATCTGGCCTTCAATACGAAGTTATTGCTGAAGGTGACGGTGACACTCCTGTTGCAGCAAGCACTGTTCGCGTTCACTATCACGGCACTCTTATCAACGGTACTACTTTTGACAGTTCATATGAGCGCGGTCAGCCGGCTGAATTCCCAGTGGGTGGCGTAATCAAAGGTTGGACTGAGGCACTTCAGCTTATGAAGGTGGGTGCTAAGTATCGTCTATATATCCCACATGATCTTGCCTACGGTGAGCAAGGTGCAGGTGCCGCTATCGCACCTTACAGCACACTTGTATTTGATGTTGAGCTACTTGACATCCTAGGCTAGTTCGCCTTTGAGGGAGTGCCGCCCGGCGCTCCTTCATACAAGAGCGTATTGGCCTTTGCTATAAAAACGTACCACATACGTCAATACACTTTAGAAATCTTCAACAAAATCTCTTTTCTTCACACTACCTTTCGGTATGGTATAGCCTAATACTTTCACACTTTCTTACAGCGGACAGTCCCTTGGTATCTATCTGCTCCGAGTTGTTATCAGTAGCTTCGGCATTACAATAGCGCCATGCTTAAATAAGGAAAATTATTATGGTTATCAAGCCTAAAGTAAGAGGCTTCATTTGTACAAACGCACATCCTGTTGGCTGTGCTGCGTCGGTAGAAGAACAAATTGCTTATGTAGAAGCAAAAGGCGACTTAGGCGAAGGCCCTAAAAACGTTTTGGTGATCGGAAGCTCTACTGGCTACGGTTTGGCGTCGCGCATTACATCAGCATTTGGCTATGGTGCTAAAACGCTTGGTGTGTGTTTTGAAAAGGCACCTACAGAACGTAAAACGGGTACGGCAGGCTGGTACAATACGGCGGCTTTTCACGCGCAGGCAAAAGCGAAAGGCGTATACGCTGAAACCATCAATGGCGATGCGTTTTCTGATGAGATAAAACACGAAGCGATTGAGAAAATCAAAGCGGAAATGGGCAAAGTTGACTTGGTTATTTATAGCCTTGCGTCACCGCGTCGAACCGATCCTGAAACAGGCGTGACATATAAGTCTACGTTAAAGCCTGTAGGGCAAGCATATACAACAAAGACCTATGACACAGACAAAGACAAAGTTCACGAAGTGTCACTAGAGCCCGCAAATGACGATGAAATTCTTAATACCATCAAAGTGATGGGGGGCGAAGACTGGGAGCGTTGGATGGACTTCTTACGCGAAGCGGATGTGTTGGCTGAAGGCTGTAAAACAACCGCTTACACCTACATAGGCAAAGAGCTTACATGGCCTATTTACGGTCAAGCTACTATCGGAAAAGCAAAAGAAGATCTCGATCGTGCTGCTGCCGCTATCATTGGCAAAAACAGTGATTTGCTGGTACAGGCGAACGTTAGTTCATTAAAAGCTTTGGTGACTCAAGCAAGCTCTGCTATTCCTGTAATGCCACTCTATATTTCGTTGATTTACAAAGTAATGAAAGAAGAAGGGACGCACGAAGGGTGTATTGAGCAAATATTCGGTTTGTTTACCGAATGCCTATTTGGTGAAACGCCAACCCTTGATGAAGCTAATCGTTACCGAATGGATGGCAAAGAAACTAACGATGCTACACAAGCTAAAATAAAAGCCATTTGGGATGATGTTACCCAAGAAAACTTTCATGATGTGAGTGACTATAAGGGCTATCACCATGAGTTTTTAAAACTGTTTGGATTTGACATTGAAAGCGTAGATTACGAGCAAGATGTTGACCCAATGGTTAATTGGTAATACGTAAATAATATTTACTGATTTGTACTGAAGCCGTCTGATATGACGGCTTTTTTTGTTCTTGGCGTTAGTTTTGCTCAGTTTTGCTATTAATTGCGACTAAAGGTTTACATTAAATTGTAGAAAAATTTGGCTTTATTCTGAAATTGCGTGGCACAAACGTGTGGGTTAATGCTAAAATCCCGAAATTAAGTAGGGGGCTTTCTACCCACTACCAAAACAGCAGTAGCGATTGCAGCGCACAATAATAAAAATAAGTGTGAATTTCTGCTGGTGGTCTATAAAAATAGAGCGCATTAAAAACGCTCGCAAATTGGAATGAATGATTACAGCTTCATAACAGGCTGACTGTAGTTATGCTGACCAAAGGTTTTACAGCAAGTTCCGACAATCAATGAATTAGGTGTTTATCACCTGTTAATAGTGCGCTTTTGCATGCTGACAGGCAGGTTTTCTGCGGTCATGCAAAAGGGTATTTCTATTAGAGTAGTGCGATTACATATGATAAAAATCAAGAAAGGTCTCGACCTCCCAATTGAGGGAGCGCCGAAGCAGGAGATTGCTGATGCATCTGCTGCAACGCGCGTTGCCATTCTGGGAGAAGAATATGTGGGTATGCGCCCTACCATGCACGTCCAAGTTGGCGATGTAGTGAAGAAAGGTCAGGTACTTTTTGAAGACAAAAAGAACCCTGGCGTTAAATTCACTGCTCCAGCAGCGGGTGAAGTGGTAGAGGTTAACCGTGGTGCAAAACGTGTTCTTCAGTCTGTAGTTATCAAGGTAAACGGCAACGATGCTGTTAGCTTTGATAAAATTGCAGCTGACCAGATCGCGAGTGCTTCACGCGAGCAACTTCAATCAATCCTTGTAGAGTCTGGCATGTGGACAGCGTTGCGTACGCGTCCATTTAGCAAATCTCCTAAGCTTGACTCTGTACCAAGTTCAATTTTCGTAACAGCAATGGATACAAATCCACTTGCAGCTGATCCAGCTGTAATTATTGCTGAGCGTCAAGACGATTTTGTAAATGGTCTTAAAGCGCTAGCGCAATTGAGCGGTGGTAAAACTTTTGTTTGTAAAGCGCCTGGTGCTTCTGTAGCAACCGGTGATGCAGCAGTTGATGTTGAAGAGTTTGGCGGTCCTCACCCTGCGGGCCTACCAGGAACTCACATTCACTACCTTGATTCTGCTGGCATGAACAAAACAGTGTGGCACATCAACTACCAAGACGTTATGGCGATTGGTGCGTTGCTGACTACAGGTGAACTTGATAGCCGTCGTGTTATTTCTTTAGCGGGTCCTGCTGCTAAAAACCCTCGCTTAGTTCGTACAGTGATTGGTGCAGACCTAACTGAACTTACTGCTAGCGAGCAAGAAGACGGTGAAGTTCGTGTTATCTCAGGTTCTGTACTTAACGGTACAACTGCGATGGGCGTACACGGTTTCCTAGGTCGCTTCCACACACAAGTTTCACTATTAAAAGAAGGTCGCGAGAAGAAGTTCTTCGGTTGGATCATGCCTGGTTCAAACCAACACTCAGTGACTCGTGCTTACTTAGGTCACCTAAGTGGCAGCAAGAAATTTGATATGACAACAACTACCAATGGTTCTGAACGTTCAATGGTTCCAATTGGTAATTACGAACGCGTTATGCCCCTAGATATCATTCCTACGCTACTGCTTAGGGACCTGATTTCTGGTGATACTGACGGTGCTCAGACGCTGGGTTGCTTAGAGTTAGACGAAGAAGATTTGGCATTGTGTACTTATGTATGCCCTGGCAAATACAATTACGCGCCTATCTTACGCGACTGTTTGACCACGATAGAGAAAGAGGGTTAAGTCATGGGTTTAAAAGCGTATTTAGAAAAGATCGAACCAAACTTCGAGCCAGGTGGTAAACATGAAAAG
This sequence comes from Alteromonas sp. KC3, assembly GCF_016756315.1. Taxonomy (NCBI): domain Bacteria; kingdom Pseudomonadati; phylum Pseudomonadota; class Gammaproteobacteria; order Alteromonadales; family Alteromonadaceae; genus Alteromonas; species Alteromonas sp. KC3. Next base: position 3,819,620 of record NZ_AP024235.1, on the reverse strand, counting down.
TGGTATGCGCTTTACGAAGCTGCGGCGACCATTTTCTACACCCCAGGTAAAGTAAACAAAGCTAACACGCACGTGCGTGATAGCATCGACCTTAAGCGCATCATGATCATGGTATGGATGGCAACATTCCCAGCTATGTTCTTCGGTATGTACAACATCGGTTTCCAAGCGCAAGAAGCAATTGCAGCTGGTGCAGGTACACTACCTGACACGTGGCAAGCGGGCTTATTCGCTGCACTAGGTGGTGACTTGACGAATGCAGGCACATTGGGCTTGTTCTTCTACGGTGCGTGTTTCTGGCTTCCAATCTACGCAGTTACGTTTGCGGTAGGTGGTTTCTGGGAAGTACTTTTCGCTTCTGTGCGTAAGCACGAAGTTAACGAAGGTTTCTTCGTAACATCGGTACTGTTTGCACTAACGCTTCCGGCTACTATCCCACTGTGGCAAGTTGCACTAGGTATTACTTTTGGTGTTGTAATTGCAAAAGAAGTATTCGGTGGTACAGGTCGTAACTTCCTTAACCCAGCACTATCTGGTCGTGCATTCCTTTACTTTGCGTATCCAGCGCAAATTTCAGGTGACCAAGTATGGGTAGCAGCTGATGGTTATTCAGGTGCAACGTCTCTAAGCCAAGCGGCTTCTGGCAACCTTGACTACGCGAACATGGATCAGTGGATGAACAGCTTCATCGGTACTATCTCAGGTTCAGCGGGTGAGGTGTCTACTCTTGCTATTATTCTTGGTGGTTTGTTCATCATGTATATGCGTATAGCAAGCTGGCGCATTGTTGCTGGTGTGGCGATTGGTGTGGCGTTCTTCGCAACCTTGCTAAACCTAATCGGCAGTGATACTAACCCTATGTTTGCAATGCCTGCACATTGGCACTTTGTTGTTGGTGGTCTTGCTTTTGGTATGTTCTTTATGGCGACAGACCCAGTTTCTGCGTCGTTCACAAACCAAGGTAAGTGGGCTTATGGTATCTTCATTGGTTTCATGACGGTACTAATCCGCGTCCTAAACCCAGCCTTCCCTGAAGGTGTAATGCTAGCAATTCTATTTGCTAACTTGTGGGCGCCACTGTTCGACTATTTCGTCGCACAAAGCAATATCAAGCGGAGGGTAGCACGTGTCGGCTAAGAAAGAATCTTTAGGCAAAACGGTAGGTATTGTTGTTGCCGTATGTTTAGTTTGTTCAATTGTTGTTTCTGGCGCGGCTGTTGGCCTTCGCTCTTTACAGCAAACAAACGCAGCTCTAGATAAGAAGAGCAACATCCTAACTGCTGCTGGCCTTTATGAAACGGGCATGAGCAATAGCGCAATTGAAAGCACGTACAGCGAGCGAGTAGAACAGCGTTACGTAGACCTAGACAACGGTGCGTTCGTAGAAGCGCCGAGTCAAGATTACGATATGTACAAAGCAGCAAAGGTAACTGAGACAAGCACTAAAGTAGAAGGCAGCAATGTCGGCTTCCAACGTCGCCCTAACGTGGCAAGTGTTTACTTAGTGCGCGACGAGGCAGGTGATGTATCTCGTATCATTCTTCCTGTACACGGCAGCGGCCTTTGGGATCTTATGTACGGTTTCTTAGCGGTAGATGCTGACGGACAAACAGTTCGCGAGCTTATTTACTACCAGCAAAAAGAAACGCCAGGACTAGGTGGTGAAGTGCAAAACCCTGCTTGGCAGGCAAAATGGGACGGCAAGGAACTGTACGAAAATGGCGAAGTAGCTATTCGTGTAGTTAAAAATGCTAACCCTAGCAATCCTCACACTATTGATGCGCTTTCAGGTGCAACCCTAACCAGCAACGGTGTTGAAAACACAGTACGTTACTGGGTAGGCGAGCAAGGCTTCGGCCAATTCCTGAAGAACCAAGCATGGCGTTCATAAGGGAAGTCTCATGGCAGATACTAAAGAAATGAAAAAGGCCCTCTTTGGGCCAATTCTGGACAACAACCCGATCGCCCTTCAGGTACTAGGGATTTGTTCAGCACTTGCTATTACAACCAAGTTGGAAACAGCTTTGGTAATGTCGCTTGCGCTTACGAGCGTTGTAGCGTTCTCAAACTTGTTTATTTCATTAATTCGTAACCAGATTCCATCTAGCGTTCGAATTATTATCCAGATGACCATCATTGCGTCGTTGGTAATCGTTGTTGACCAAATTCTGAAAGCCTATTCATATGAAATATCGAAGCAGCTGTCGGTATTCGTTGGTCTGATTATCACGAACTGTATCGTAATGGGTCGTGCAGAAGCCTATGCCATGAAGAGCCCACCTCTGATGAGCTTCCTTGATGGTATTGGTAACGGCTTGGGTTACTCTTTCATTCTAATTGTTATCGGTACAATTAAAGAGCTATTTGGTTTCGGTACTATCTTAGGTTTCGAAATTCTTCCACTGGTTCAAAACGGTGGTTGGTATCAGGGTAACGGTTTGTTAATCCTACCATTCAGCTCATTCTTCTTAATCGGCGGTATGATTTGGTTTATCCGTACTATCCGTCCAGAGCAAGTTGAGCCTAAGGAGTAAGTCATGGAACATTATTTGTCGTTATTTGTTCGCTCAATCTTCGTTGAGAACATGGCGTTGTCACTATTCTTGGGTATGTGTACCTTCCTTGCGGTATCTAAGAAAGTTAAAACTGCTATGGGCCTTGGTGTTGCCGTTATCGTGGTACTAGGTATCTCTGTACCGGTTAACCAAGTTATTTATGTAAACATCCTTGCTCCAGGCGCGCTTGCGTGGGCAGGTTTCCCAGAAGCTGACTTAAGCTTCCTAAACTTCCTAACGTTTATCGGTGTTATTGCGGCATTGGTACAGATTCTAGAGATGAGCTTAGATAAGTTCTTCCCTGCGCTTTATAACGCACTAGGTATCTTCCTTCCGCTAATTACTGTTAACTGTGCGATCTTCGGTGGTGTAGCGTTTGCGGTTCAACGTGAATACAACTTTACTGAAAGCATCGTATACGGCGTAGGTAGTGGTATGGGCTGGGCACTAGCAATTGTATTGCTAGCGGCAGTACGTGAAAAACTGAAGTATGCCGATATGCCTGATGGTGTTCGTGGTCTGGGTTCTGTATTCATGATCGCGGGTCTAATGGCCCTTGGCTTCCAGTCTTTCACTGGTATTCAGCTGTAATAAGCTCGGGAGCATCTAAATGAATAATGTAGAAATATTTCTTGGCGTCGGCATGTTCATTGCCATTGTATTGGCGCTAGTATTTATAATCATGTTTGCTAAGTCTAAGCTGGTACCAACTGGTGATGTAACTATCACTATTAATGGTGACCCAGACAAAGCAATTAAAACTGCACCGGGTGGCAAGCTACTAGGTGCACTAGCAGACGCAGGTTTCTTCGTATCATCAGCATGTGGTGGCGGTGGTTCATGTGGTCAGTGTCGTGTAGACGTACATTCTGGTGGTGGTGAGATTCTACCTACAGAGCTTGACCACATCACTAAAGGTGAAGCACGCGAAGGTTGTCGTCTTTCATGTCAGGTTGCCGTTAAGCAAGACATGGAAATCGAACTTGAAGAGTCTGTATTTGGTGTTAAGAAGTGGGATTGTGAAGTTATCTCTAACGATAACAAAGCAACGTTCATCAAAGAACTTAAGCTTAAAATTCCAAATGGCGAGAGCGTTCCATTCCGTGCGGGTGGTTACATTCAAATTGAAGCGCCTGCGCACCACGTTAAGTACAAAGAGTTCGATATTCCTGAAGAATATCGTGGCGACTGGGAGCGTTTCGGCTTCTTTGATATTGAGTCTAAAGTTGACGAAGAAACAATTCGTGCATACTCAATGGCGAACTACCCAGAAGAAGAAGGCATTATCATGCTGAACGTGCGTATCGCTACGCCGCCGCCTAATAACCTAAGCCTGCCTGCAGGTAAGATGTCATCGTACATCTGGAGCCTGAAAGAAGGTGATAAAGCGACTATCTCTGGTCCATTTGGTGAATTCTTCGCGAAAGACACTGATGCAGAAATGGTATTCGTTGGTGGTGGTGCAGGTATGGCGCCAATGCGTTCACATATTTTCGATCAACTTCGTCGTCTTAAGTCTGACCGTAAGATCAGCTTCTGGTACGGTGCTCGTTCACTTCGCGAAATGTTCTACGTAGAAGATTTCGATGAACTAGCAGCAGAGAATGATAACTTTGAATGGCATGTAGCACTTTCAGATCCTCAGCCAGAGGACAACTGGGAAGGCTATACAGGGTTTATTCACCAAGTTCTTCTAGAGAACTACTTGAAAGATCACCCTGCGCCAGAAGACTGTGAGTTCTACATGTGTGGACCACCTATGATGAACGCAGCCGTTATCAACATGCTTAAAGATTTAGGTGTTGAAGACGAAAACATCATGCTAGATGACTTTGGTGGTTAATATACTGCTTACAACTAGCAATTAAGAATATTTAAAAGGGGCGCAAGCCCCTTTTTTATTCAAGTTGATCCAAAGCCCCATAAGGGTAGGGTCTAAGCTGTATGGAAATGAATTAAGGACAACAACGTGGTTCGATTTGCTTTGCGAATTTTTTTGGCAGTAGTCGCTATTGGTATCTTGTTGCTTGCCAGCTGCAGTGATGAGCAGCGCCCAGTGGTGCATCTGCAAGGGCATACAATGGGGACAACCTATAACGTTAAATACCTTGTTGATGAAAAAGAGACAGACGGCGTAGATGCCAATGCACTGCAAGCTGAAATAGATGCGCGCTTGGTGGACGTGAACAAAATGATGTCTACGTATGATCCAACGTCAGAGCTGTCTCGCTTTAATCAATATCGCTATACCGATAATTTTGCAGTATCGCCAGATACATTGGTGGTAGTGAACGAAGCGCTACGCCTTGCTCGTTTAAGTGGCGGCGTTCTTGATGTTACCGTTGGACCTTTAGTCAATTTGTGGGGTTTTGGCCCTACAAAGCGGCCTGAAAAGGTGCCTACACAAGCTGATATTGACGAGATAGCAGATTATGTGGGCTATGCGAAACTTTCTACCACGCCAACCGGTCTTAAGAAGTCACACCCTATGCTTTACGTCGACCTATCGACCATTGCTAAGGGCTTTGGTGTTGACGAAGTTGCTGAAATATTGGAACAACGTGGTATTGAAGACTACCTTGTTGAGATAGGCGGAGAAATGCGCGTACGCGGCGAGCGTGGTGATGGAAGTGAATGGCTTATAGCAATAGAAAAGCCGGTTACTACTGAACGTGCGGTGCAAAAAGTTGTGTCTATTGGGACTAATGCAGTAGCGACATCGGGCGATTATCGTAACTATTACGAAGAAGATGGAAAGCGCTATTCGCATTTGATCGATCCAACGACGGGTTCGCCTATTTCACACAACTTAGTGTCGGTGACTGTGGTTCATCCTTCGTCAATGACAGCAGATGGGCTTGCCACTGCATTTAACGTGATGGGATGGGAACAGGCTATTGCGGTAGCAGAGCAAGAACAACTTGCGGTATTTCTCATTCGTCGCACATCTGAAGGTTTTGACGAGTACGCATCGCCAGAATTTGATAAACTGGTGACAGTTCATAATTAGGGGGTAGCAATGTCTACATTCATTCTTGCGTTTGGTTTCTTTCTTGCCATGGTTTTAGCCATGGCGGTAGGTTACTTGGTACAGAAGAAATCTATTTCTGGAAGCTGCGGTGGCCTTGGCGCGCTTGGTATAGAAAAGGCATGTGATTGCCCTGAACCATGCGATCGCAAAAAGATGCGTATGGAAAAAGAAGAAGCGCGTCAGAAAAAGCTAAACGAATGGAAGCAAAATCAAATTTTGTAACGTTCTTAGCAATCTAAACTACTATTTAAAAGCGCTGTTTGATGTTTTAAACGGCGCTTTTTTGATCTCGACTAAATATGCTGTGCAACGTTCTTCGATTGATGAATTGCTCGAACAACTCTAATTCCATAACTATGCCGTCTAAACACAATGATATGCTTATTATTGCTTTGATAGTGTAATTTAACGGCTTTAATAATATACTGTCTATTTGTACAGTTTTACGCAATATGGCGTTAATAGCAAAGGCGGGTTATGCGAAAAATTATCCACGTCGACATGGATTGTTTTTATGCCGCAGTTGAAATGCGCGATAACCCAGCGCTGCGTGATATTCCCATCGCCATTGGGGGGAGCTCCGACAGGCGCGGTGTTATCTCTACCTGCAACTACCCCGCACGTAAATTTGGTGTGCGCTCTGCTATGGCCACGGCTTATGCCATGAAATTGTGCCCAAACCTTACTTTGGTAAAGGGACGAATGGAGGTCTACGCCAATGAGTCACAGAAAATACGAAAGATTTTTGCCGACTACACAGACCTAATAGAGCCACTATCTCTAGATGAAGCCTATCTTGATGTTACTAACAGTCAGTTTTGTGGTGGTAGTGCCACGTTGATGGCAGAGGAGATAAGAGCACGTATTAAGAGTGAGTTGGGACTTACCGCCTCTGCGGGGATAGCGCCTTGCAAGTTCGTTGCAAAGGTTGCCAGTGATGAAAACAAGCCTGATGGAATTTGTGTGATAACTCCTGAAAAGCTTGATGAGTTCGTTCGTGAAATGCCGCTTAAAAAGATCCCCGGTGTGGGCAAAGTCACTATGCAAAAACTTCAAAGGCTCGGTCTGACCACCTGCAACGATGTCAGGCAGTATCCTTTTGAGCGCATTCAGAAAGAACTAGGTAAGTTTGGTAGTGTGTTGTGGGAACGTGCACATGGCATTGATGATCGCGAGTTGTCGGTGTCAAGAGAGCGAAAATCGATAGGCGTAGAGCGTACCTTGAGCGAGGATATCCACACGTTAGAGCAGTGTAAGGCCTATTTACCTCATTTACTTGAAAAGCTTGAGCAGCGTATGGAAAATCACAGCAAACGCACTGGCAAACCCGTACGTTTGCGAACTCAAGGCGTAAAGCTAAAATTTAACGACTTTCAATTGACGACAGTAGAACATCGTCAAGCATCGCTTAATGAGCGTTACTTTCATGAGTTGATGGAAGAAGCGTTTGAACGGGCTAATGGACGCGGGATCCGCTTAGTGGGTCTTCATATTGGACTTGCCGCACAGCACTCGACACAGCAACTTACATTGCCTTTTGATCTCTAAGCATACTAACAACTATTTATTGGGCTCTAAAATGAATCACACACAGTTAATTACGCCAGGCCGCTATAGACACTATAAAGGTAATTTGTACGATGTATACGAGGTTGCCACGCATTCTGAGGATGAAACTAAACTTGTTGTTTATAGACCCTGCTATGGTGAACGTGCATTGTGGGTAAGGCCGCTGGACATGTTTATTGAAACGGTTGACCGAGATGGTAAAACATTGCCGCGGTTTGCCTACGTGGGAGATATACCTAATGACGAAAAAATGATCTAATTTTGAAATTAGGTCATAGTGTAGAAGGTCTTATTTAAGAATAATAATACGCCCATAACACAAGGAATAACTCATGCACTGTGCAATTCGTTCACGATCTCTCATATTGGCGGCATTGGTGGCCATATCTCCTTTGAATCTAGCTTTCGCCCAAGATAGGTTCGCTGATGTTGAAGTTAAAGCCACTGAAGTAAGAGGGGCTGTACATATGCTTACTGGTATGGGGGGAAATATTGGTGTTTCTGCTGGTGAAGATGGCGTACTTATTATTGATGATCAATTCGCGCCTTTGGCTGAAAAAATTGCAGCTGCATTAGGTGAACTGGGCAGCGACAAGCCTAAATATGTAATCAATACACACTACCATGGTGATCACACGGGCTCTAATGCGTTTTTCCATAGTCACAAGGGCGCAACCATTTTTGCGCACGAGAATGTTCGTGTACGCTTGGCAAGTGATGAAAAAGTAAAACCTGAAGCACTGCCAACAGTAACCTATGATGATGGCATCAAAATTTACTTCAACGGTGAAACGGTTCACGTGATGCACCTGCCAGTTGGGCATACTGATGGTGATAGCGTTGTGTGGTTTGAACAGCCTGACGTACTACACACTGGCGATTTATTCTTTAACGGTATGTTTCCTTATATTGACCAAGGCGCGGGTGGTAACGTCGAGGGATATATGGAATCTGTGCAGCACTTACTTAATAAAATTGATGACGATACGGTTATTATTCCTGGTCATGGTAAATTGAGTAACAAGAAGGAATACACCACCTTTTTGAATATGATCAGCGAAACGTTCAGCTACGTTAAATCACTCAAGCAAGATGGCAAATCTCTCGAAGAGGTCAAAGCGATGGGCTTAGACGACAAATGGGCTGACTGGAGTTGGAACTTCATTAGTGAAGAGAAATGGATAACTACTTTGTATACCGATGCTTAAGTAGCCATCAAGGAACCTAGTGGGGTGAGCAGGTTCATTCCACGCATTGGAGCGTGTTGCTTTTCCAAACCGAAAATGCAGCACGCTCGATAATTAGTTAGTGAAAGTTTGAATATAAAGTTGCTCTACTTTGTCTCTTGCCCACTGTGTTTTTCGTAAAAACTTTAGTGATGATTTCACTGAAGGGTCATTGTTAAAGCAATTTATTTTTATTCGGTAATACAAGCCCTCCCAACCATAGCGTTCCTGCAGTTGAGTTACTATCTTTTCTAAGGTAACCCCGTGTAACGGGTTGTTAGGTTGCTGATCCATTATTAAATGCTGCTTTGTTGTGAATCTAAAAGCAAAGTTTATCACGAAACACGTAATACACTGACATTGTCCATGAAGTATTGTGGCTTATCGCAACCTTTAACTACGCCGCATGTTCTCAAAAAGCGAAGGCTCCCAAGGCCGCATTGCCATGAGTAAGCCTATATGCTGACGCTCTTCAATAGGAAGAGCGTTGTCTTCGCTACTTAGCTTGGCCGCTTCTTGGCGTAACTGTTCCAATCGGCGCTGAATAATGGCTACTGAGGATGGAGAGTAGCGACCGCGAAGATATGAGCGAAACATCCATGGTTCATTCTTTTTTGGGGCCATGAATTTCACCATCACCTCATTTTCCATAAATTTCGCCAACGGCCCACCTGGTATCCATCTAAAATCTTGCGCAATGAGCAACTTGTAACGGTTGTTGGGCAGTAGCTCAATGAGTTTGAGTTTATCAAGCGTTGTCATTAGTTTAATACCTTCAACTTCTTCAATGTTGTAGTGGCTAATAATTTCATCAAACCGCCATCCATCTCTTACGCATACCGCAGCTAACAATAACTTAGGGTTAGCCAGCAGTTTGAGCTCTTGCTCTTCAGAGAGTTGAGATATCTTTTCTTGCTGCTTTTGCGACAACTGAAAGAGCTCACTCAATGATAGGTGCAAACATTCACAAATTTGCTCGAGCTTTTCCAATGTGAAGGCCTGAAGTGAAAAATTACGCTTTACACTGGCTTCACTGACATTGAGTGTTTGTGCAAGCTGCTTGTAGGTTATTCGCTGCTCTCGCAAACATTGTTTAAGCGTGTCGTAGATCAGACTAATCTGGCTCATGGTATTAAATATTTATACTCTTGGTGTAAATTAATACTACATTAATTATTATGGTTTACGAAATTTAATCCTTTCTCTAGTGTAGGAAGTGACGAAAGCAACATTTTAGCTTTCCACCTTAGGAGTGAGTGATATGAAAAATACACCATTAACATTGATGTTAGTCGCTGCGTTGAGCAGTGCTCTTTGTGTCAACGCTGTCTATGCTGATGACTCAGTAACGCACAGTGGTAAAGCAAGTAAGCATAGCGTACTCGCTGCGTCTGAAGGCCTAGCCTCTGCCGCAACAGTAGCCAGCGCAGTAGTAGCTGCCCCAATTATCGTTACCGGCAGTGTGGTTCTCGCAACGGGAAGTGTGATTGCAGAAAGTGCAGATTCGATAGCACAAAGTAGACATTCACATACAAGTAATACTCATCACAATGGTCCCTTGGTGATCACCGAAACCATTATTACGGCAGACCCTGCGCCAAACAAAGTAAAAGTCACGACAACCACCACGCGATAGGTGACGGTATGAAACGCTTTTTACTATTCATAATGGTGTTGGGTTCTGTAGCTGTTGGGCCTGTTTATGCTGGAAGTGAACAAACAGGCAAACCCAACTTTACACCTGAAGCCATAGCACAGTTTTCAAAATCGGTAGAGAGGTACGCTGCCGCTGAGGGGGCAAGAGCATTTATTATTGCCAGACGTGGGAGACCCGCAGAAGATTTGCCAAATGGCATACGCTTTACACATACAGCGATTGCCATCTACTCAAACATTGAACTAGATAATGGTGATATCGCAAAGGGCTATGCCATTCACAATTTATATCAAGATGCAGATCAACCCGATATTAGCCATCTTGTTACGGATTATCCGGTCGATTTCTTCTGGGCGGCATATGCATTAGAGGCCGGGATCATCATCCCCACACAAGAGGTGCAAGAGGCACTTGTAGAAATGTATCTGCAAGATAAAGCTAAATTGTTACACAACCCGCGCTATTCGGTCATCGCTAACCCGTTCAATAGTGAACGACAAAATTGTACCGAATACACTTTAGATGTTTTGAATGCAGCAGTGTACTCAACCACTGACGTCGGGCAATTAAAAGTGAATGCAAAAGCGTACTTTGAAGCGCAAAAAGTGCATATGAGTCGAGCGAAACTTGGTTTGGCTAGTATGTTTAGCGACGGAATAACAACCCGAGATCACGGCAGAAAAATTGAAACCACAACGTTTGGCAGCCTAGCGCGTTACATGGATAAATATGACCTTGCAAGTCATGCGGTAGTGTTTACACAAAGTGGTAAAACGGAAATTCTTTAGGAGAAAGACATGCAGCAAAGTATCAAACCAACAAAAGCATTTCGAATAGCGTCGATTGTAGCCTTAGTTGTGGGTGTAGGTGCATATTTCATTGGACTATACAACGCGCCAATGGCACTCAATGAGAAAGGGTACTACTTCACCATTATGTTGTTTGGACTATTCTCGGTGATCAGCTTGCAGAAAACAGTCAGAGATAAAATGGAAGGTGTTCCAAGTACCAAAGCTTACTTTTTAGCCTCAGGCGTAGCGGTAGCAAGTGCAATAGTGCTCTTGGTTATCGGGCTAATAAATGCCGAGCTACTACTTAGCGAGAAGGGATTCTTTGGTATGGCGTTTACATTAAGTTTGTTCGCCGCCATTACTGTACAGAAAAATGTAAGAGATGGCGCTGCACTTGAATTAAACGGCACAACCACGCAGCACAAGCCCAAAGGAAAAATTGAAGAGGGAAAGAACGACAACTCTCGATATTTAATGGAAGTTGAGCAAACGAAGGCCAAAGTTAGCCAATAAAAAGTGTAAGTCGAGATGCTAGTTTAACGAGGAGCCAACTAATGTTGGCTCCTTTATCGTTTTATATTAAGCGTGTCTTTTACGCTTTGAAACAAATAGCAGTAGCATGCCGATTAACAGCGTTGGCATCGTCGTGGGCGCTGAAACGGTTGTCGCAGGTTCATATTCATAGCTTACCGTGATGTTACCTTTCCAACGTGCGTTGGCATTGTAATAGCACTCGTTCCCCTTACATTGAGTGAATTTTACAGAGTTTATTAAGGTAATTAGAAAGCGTGCTTGCTCAAAGTAGCTAGTATCATTTAACGCCAATCCATTCAGACTGAGGTCATAATCGTAAGTTTGCGTATTGCTTTGTGAACAACTATCTCTAGAACCAGTACAGGAAATGTTCAGCGTGCGGTCATTGTCGTTTAAGTAAAAGTATCCAGCTCCATTTTCAAAAATACGAAAGTCTGCGCTGTGCTCGCCTTTAGCATTTGCACTCACACTACACCCGAAAAGGCACACATTAGAAGTGTAACCACTTACTTTCTTATATAACGTCAATGTTGAGTCAAGCTCAATAGTAACGTTTAGCAAATTACCAAGTGATGAATCAAAACCATTGATATATAGGTTTTGAACGGTAGAGTCAGTGGTTGTGCCACTAGAGTTAACGTATTGATGGTAATCAAAGTTAAGTGATTCGCTAGTAATCATGCTTGCTGAGCTTGAAAAGCTTACGAGGAGCAAAAAAGCAGAAAGTAACTTGTTCATTACATATACCTTGTGGGTGACTTCATGTATTTTTATTTTCTGCCAGAAGCAAATTGTGATCCATTTTTTAAGTTTATGAATAATTTGAATATTTTCGCTATTCCTATTGAGTGGTGTAAAATAGTTTGACGGTTTTTTCCATTTACGGCCAATTCGTTTGCGAAAGACCTATTTTGAACAATCTCTGGGGACTTGTCGGTTCACTCTAAGGACGAATTGATTAGTAGACATACCTTGCGTATGCTCTGGCAGACTATAGTTATTAACTGATATGAAGGCAAAATAGGCTGTGTGTGAACTTTTAGGCATGAGTGCCAATACTCCTACAGATTTGTGTTTTAGTTTCACAGGGCTAACCCGCCGTGGTGGTGAAACCGGCCCTCACAAAGACGGCTGGGGCGTTGCATTTTACGAAGGTAAGGGAGTTCGAATGTTTCATGACCCTGAACCTTGTGCCACATCGCCCATCGCCGATTTTGTATCAACCTTGCCGATTAAGAGTAAAAACGCAATTTGTCATATTAGGCAAGCCAATGTTGGCAATATTAATCTTGCTAATACGCATCCTTTTACGCGTGAGTTATGGGGCCGATATTGGGTTTTTGCGCACAATGGGCAACTTCCGCAATTTACGCCTTCAAGCGGAGTATATGAAGCAGTCGGGGATACCGATAGCGAAGCTTTGTTTTGCGATATTATGAATAATGTGCGGCAAAACCTTTCTCGTGATACAGCGCCAGAAGCGCTTGCACAAACACTCGTTACTTTAGCGCAGCGTTATGCTCAACAAGGCGTTTTTAATTGCTTATTGAGTAACGGCGACTGGCTGTTCACGTTTTGCAGTACCAAACTTGCTAGTATTACGCGTCGGGCACCTTTTGGCCCTGCATGCCTTAAAGATGTCGAAGTGGAAATTGATTTTGCCGCTGAAACTACCCCTAAAGATGTGGTAAGCATCATCGCTACCGAGCCGCTAACCAATGATGAGCAATGGGACATTTATGAACGCGGTGAGTGGAAACTGTGGCAAGAGGGCGAAGTGATTGCTCGTGGTAAAGTTGATGTACCCGAACACAAAAAAGAATCTGAAATGGTGTCACCAGACCCTTCTCTTCACTCAAGCTGTTAAATGACAATCCAATACCAGCTGCAATACACTAGACATTCACTATGACAACACGTCATGCAGTGTATCTTTAATCAGTTGATAGCGGACGGGTAGTGAACTATGCGGTGTTTGCACACAGTATAGCGGCTCTGTTACCTCATTTGGACCATCATGAACCGTCAACTTACTTGCAACATGGGTGTATGCTAACGTGCTTTTTGGGAGCACTGTAAATCCATGCCCTTCACTGACCGGCAGAAGAATTTGTGACAACTGGTTGATATAGCCTGAATGAGGCAGCTTGTTTGGATTTAGGCTTGCAAGTTTTTCCTCGCCACTGTCTTTGATGTAACGCTGTAAGTAGTGCATCGCATCGGGATGATTGATCAATCCAAGCTGGTTTAATCGCCTATCAATAGGGATTGGGTTACCGTCTTTGCTGCCCTTTATTGGCATTGCTGTTTTGGGGAGTATAAGCGCGAGTGTTTCCTCACCTACATAGGTGCAGTCAATATCTTCTGTACTAGGGCTATTGGTCACTATTCCAAGGGCAATACTGTTGTCTCGAATGCCCTGTAAGATAGTACGTCGAGGTGCAACTTCAACATGAATGGTCAGGGCGCGATGAATTGATTGTAATTTAAGTAATGCAGGGTAGATACGTTGCGCTATCGCACCAGAGCACGCTACCACACATTTACCTTCGAACGGCGCATCAAACTGCAGGCTCTCGATAAAGTCTTGTTCTTTGTTTATTTGGGCACAAGCATACTCATAAACCCGTCCGCCTTGTTCAGTCAACTGAATGCCTTTACCTAATCTCACGACTAGTTCGCATCGGCATGCTTCTTCTAGTTTCTTAAGATGCTGGCTTACGCCGGGCTGCGTCATAAATCGTTGCTCGGCTGTTCGCGTAAAATTTCCGGTCTCTACGAGCGTTATAAACGTATCTAACCATGTTGGATTGAGCATAGGTATAAATTTAAATTATCAATTTGAGAATTAATGATAATTTCATATTTTCTGTATGTCTAGCTAGCATAAATGCACTTTCAATTAAGCAAAACCGCAGGAGTGAGTTATGACTGAAGCAGTAAAGACACCGTACCCACGTACGTTTTCGCACATAGGTATTTCAGTACCTGATCTGGAAGCCGCAGTGAAGTTTTACACTGAAGTACTTGGTTGGTATCTGATTATGAAGCCAACTGAAATTGTTGAAGATGACTCGGCCATCGGGGAGATGTGTACTGATGTGTTTGGCCCAGGGTGGGGGAAGTTTCGCATAGCGCATCTTTCAACTGGCGATCGCGTAGGTGTAGAAATTTTTGAGTTTAGTAACCAAGAGGACCCAGAGGATAATTTCGAGTACTGGAAAACTGGTATTTTCCATTTCTGTGTTCAAGACCCAGATGTGGAAGGGTTAGCTGAAAAGATCGTTGCCGCGGGTGGTAAAAAGCGTATGAAAGCCCCTCGCTACTATTACCCGGGTAAAAAGCCATATCGTATGATTTACATGGAAGACCCATTTGGCAATATTCTAGAAATTTATAGCCACAGCTATGAATTACACTATGCCAGCGGCGCTTACGAATAAGCACAGAGCCGATATTACAGAGTGCGTGTTGAGCTTTGCTGAACAAAGCGAAATGCAAAGTGCAACACGCATTATTTCATATAACCAAACCTTTGATTTATCTAAATCTTCGATTTAACCAAACCTTCCCGATACGTAGGGATTTGATGACTTTTCTTTAGCAACGGTTGTCGTTGGCCCATGTCCCGGATAAATAATCATATCATCAGGTAATACCATGATTTTCTGGTTTATCGAATCGATGAGTTGTTGATGATTGCCTTGAGGAAAGTCGGTACGGCCAATAGAGCCTGCGAAAATAATATCCCCCACAATGACCTTGTTGCTCGCGCGCTCAACCAGTGCAATATGCCCCGGGGTGTGGCCCGGACAATGCAGGACATCAAGGGAAAGGTTTCCTACTTGAACTGAGTCATTGTCGTTTAACCATGTATGCGGTGTGAACGGTTCAGCGGGTGGGAACCCAAACATTTGGCTTTGTTGTAACAATGCATCTAACCAGAATTTATCACCAATATGTGGGCCTACAATCGGTACGCCATAATGCTCGGCTATTGCTACTGTGCCGCCCACGTGATCAAGGTGACCATGGGTGAGTATTATCTTGTCTATATCGATTCCGCGCGCTGATGCTGCCGCGATCAGTTTATCGGTCTCACCACCGGGGTCGACAAATGCGCCCTTGTTGGTCGATGGGTCCCAAATTAGTGAACAATTTTGGGCAAAGGGGGTAACAGGAATAACGGCAATTTCCACGTAAAAACCTTTTTATATTGCGAAATCAATATCGAGCATTATACATCGCTAGCCTTTGGCTGCATTATCGCACGTGAGTTCTGCTGCAAATAGTATAGAGAAGCGCTCCTACTACAAGTTCACCAAGTAAGAACTGCCATGCACTTGTCGAAGATTGTGTGATTGACCAGATGCATACTAAGAGCGCTACAAAAGGTAGTAGACGATTAACTATAGTGGGTGACTGAGTGAGTTCGTGCTGAGCACGGATAAGCACAACAATACACACTGCATATACGACAAGTCTTGCAAGTACACTGGCAATAGCAAGCCATACAAAGCTGCCACTTAATGCCATGATCCCAGCAAAAATACCCAAGACCAGTATAGATATGTGCGGTGTAGCAAACCGCTGATGCACGCGACCTAGGCCATTTTTCCCTAACTTGCCAGGTATCAGAGATTGGTGCGCCATAGAGTAGGTTAAGCGCGAGGTAGAAATCATATTAGCCAGAAGGTTTCCTGCCACTGACACTACCGCTGTAAATGTCATGACCAGCGCTCCAGTGTTGCCGAATATGATGTTAGCCAGCGTGATAAGTGGTGCATTTTGTTGTGGTTCAAGTTGCTGTTGTGTGCCAACGGTATGCCAGTGAAGCCATTGTACACAGAAGTAAAACAAGGCGATGCTGGCCACAGTGAACATTAATGCGCGCGGAATAGTTTTCTTTGGCGAGCTTGTTTCGCCGCTTGTCACTACAACGGTTTCAAACCCGATAAACGCATATAAGGTTAAAAGCGCACCGGCTGAGATAGTATCCAACGCTGGGATCACAAGTGCATTGTCTTGAGATGTATTAAACACGCTGAGGTCTAGTTGCCAATAACCCACAGCAATAAGCACGACAAAAGGGAGTAACTTTACTAACGAGAGTGTATCTAGTGATCGCATTGCGGCTTTTAAGCCCACAATGTTCACCGTAATTAACGCTGTTGTTATCACAACGATGGCGATAGATTTACCAATGCCTGTATTCAGCTCAGGCCATAAATATCCCGCATACAGCAAGAGTACATGCATATTTGCGGCAATTGCCGTTGCCCTAGCAAGATAGTAAATAAAACCCGTTTGAAAGGCAGCGGCATCACCGAATCCTTTTCTGGCATACACTACAGGGCCACCCGTTTCTTGATACAGGCTTGCAAGTTGCCCAAAACACCATACAACGGTGAGCATAAGGGCACCGAAAATCAAAAATATGTACGGGCTAAATGCGCCAAGTTCGGCAGCCATCTTAGCGGGCAGCGCAAAAATACCTGCACCAATTAAGCCATTTAAAACTAACAAGGCGGCGCCAAGGCCGCCAATACCGCGGCTCAACAAGCCAGCGTTCGAAACAGAATGTCGCATACAGTATTAATTGCTTTCAAATACGTTTTTGCCTGCCACATAAGTAGCATGTACTTTTGTTTTCCAAATATCTTTAGCATCAATAGTAAAAATATCTTGGTCCACAAGGATAAAGTCGGCCCATTTTCCTGGCGTTAGTGTGCCAAGGGTATCTTCCATGTGGCCGGCGTATGCGGCATCCAGAGTAAAGCCCTTAAACGCTTGTTCGATGGTCAGCGCCTCATGAGCATACCAACCTTTTACGGGCTGATTGTTACGGTCTTGGCGGGTAACCGCGGCATGAAGACCGTAGAAGGGGTTAGCAAGTTCTACGGGGAAGTCAGAGCCCAGTGGCAACGCTATACCTGAATCAAGCAGTGTCTTCCATGCATAAGCGCCTTTCATTCTGTCTTTTCCAATGCGATCCTCAGCCATGTTCTTATCGCTCGTTGCGTGGGTAGGCTGCATTGATGGCAAAACGCGCAAAGAGGCAAAACGAGCAAGGTCGTTTGGGGCAATAACCTGTGCATGCTCAATGCGATTACGAAGTTCACTGCCGCCAATAGTGTCAAAGGTCGACTCAAACTCGTTCAGCGCAACATGGTTAGCCTTATCGCCAATGGCATGATAGTTAAGCTGAAAACCTGCACCAATAACGGTTGTGAAAAGCTGTGTCATATCTTCAGGTTGCGTTAACAACAAACCGTGCTGATGAGGCGCGTCTGAGTAAGGGGCAAGTAGTGCAGCACCTCTACTTCCTAAGGCGCCATCGCCATACGCTTTTACTGAGCGAATATACAAGAAATCTTGTTTATCGCGAATTACACCATTGCCAAGCATGGTAGAAAGCTCGGGATCTGTCGCGCTAACCATAGCGTAAATGCGCACAGGTAAGTCGCCCTCTACAGCTTCTTTTAGGTAGAAGTCGTAAACATCTCTACTTACACCCGCATCGTGCATCGATGTGATGCCATTTGATAGTAAGTGCTCACCTGCTGCGTGCAGTTGCTGCTCATATATCGCATTGCTGGCTTTAGGCAGATATTCTTCAATCAACAACGATGCATTATCAATAAAAATGCCCGTAGGATTTCCATTTGCATCTTTAACTATTTCTCCACCAACCGGCGAAACGGTATCTTTGGTGATCCCAGCTAGCGCCATGGCTTTGCTGTTTACCCAAGCGGCGTGGCCATCAACACGGGTAAGAAATACAGGGCGGTCTGATACCACTTTGTCTAAATCGGCGGCAGTTGGAAATGCTCTGTCTGACCACAGCTCTTGGTTCCACCCTCTGCCTGTTATCCACGACTGCGTATTGTTAGCAAAGGCGTAATCAGCCACCATACTGGCGGCATCTTGTGCACTTTTGCTGTCGCGTAAATTCACCTCAAGTAGATTCGCGCCAAGGCCAAGCAAGTGCCCGTGAGCATCAATAAGCCCAGGAAGCATCACTTTTCCGTCACCATCGATAGTGCTATCGATATCATATTTGGCGTTGTCTTTTTCAGGTGAGATATTTAGCGCTACAACTTTGCCGTCTTCCATCACCAAGTTCGAAAAGGTCATGAGTTTGCCATCATTATCAAGCGTGTACCCTTTGACATTATTAACTAACGTTGCTGCATGAGTAACACTTGATAGGGCGCCTAAACAAACACTCAGCGCCAAAATAGATGCGCGCGCTAAGCAAGATTGTCTTATCGAATTAAGTCCACTTAGTGCTACTTGAGTGGTTGTCGGGTAGGGAGTTGTACTCATATCGTTATTCTTCTTCCATGTTATCGTCGGTATCTAAAATGGGGGGCTGCAGTAAAAAGTCGCGTTCCCAAATTTTAGCCATTGCACTTTGACTTATATTTCCGCCAGATAGTATGACCAGCGCAGTTTGCCCTTTAGGCGTATTCGCTGCCCAAGACGCTACAGCCGCCATTGTCATGGCACAGGTGGGCTCAATATGCAGTTTTAATAAATGATGAAGCCATTGTGTCCAGTAAGCGATTTGAATTTCGTCTACTTCATAAAAGTCGTCAAGCTCTTGTAAAATGGGAAAGGTAATGTCACCTACCGACGGAGTGGCAGCGCCGTCAGCGAGCGTGGTTGGCGCTTCTTTAAGCGCAATAATTTCTCCGGCTTGCAGCGACATTGATGCGTCGTTTGCAGCGGCAGGCTCAGCGCCAATTACTAAGGCGTCAGGTTGTAGTGCTTTAGTTGCTAGTAAAGTGCCAGATAGCAACCCTCCACCTCCACACGGAGCAAATACAGCATCAACATGGCCAACTTCCTCGAGGGCTTCCAGTGCAGCGGTGCCTTGACCGGCAATTATGTCTTCGTGATTAAACGGTGGCATCCATACCGTATCGCTCGCTTTTGCCGCTTCTTTTACGGCATTATCGGCCTCGATACGGGTTGGAAAAAGTTTGAGGTCTGCACCATAACTTTGTGTTGCGGCAGCTTTTATAGGGGATATGTTCTCACTTGCAAATACGGTCGCCTTTATTCCAAAGTGTGCTGCCGCATAAGCAACGGCTTGGGCATGATTTCCAGAACTATTGGCTACTACGTATTTCGGCAAACGGCCTTCTTCTTTTAAACGGGCGAGAAAATTCATTGCGCCGCGGATCTTAAAAGCCCCTATGGTTTGCAGGCATTCCGCTTTAAACAGAATACGCTGTCCCATCCACTCATTAAGTAAGCTTGATTCGACAATAGGCGTCTGTTTTACGTGTTGTTTTATTCGCTCAAAAGCCTGTTTAATGCTCTCGAACGTAGGCATTGAAGACGTTGAATTCATGTAACTAGCGCTCTTTTTTATTTATGAGTCCTACGTTATCACTGTAAATAGGACAATTCATAATATTTTCATATTTCTCGCGTATGCTTTGCACGCAAGAGTTCAACGAGTGTCCCCCATGTTAAAACGAATAAATCATCGCGTTTATGCTTTACCGACGATGTTATTCATATTCCTTAGTACATTGTTTTTATCCGCAGGGATTTATCTTCAAGAAGATGAAAAGCGGGCACGAATTTCCAAAGCACAGTCTGTTGCTGAACAAGTCAAAATTAGCTTAGAAGTATTCTCAACCGAACGGGTTCAAGCTATTAACAACCTAATGCTGAATTGGCCTACCTTCGAACCTAATCAGGTTGATTGGTTTAATGCGCAGGCTATGTCACTAATGGGCATGCAAAAAGGGTTTAGTTCTCTGGTCTTCATAAATGAGAAGGGCACGATACAGTGGGTCGCCACACCGTCTTTAGGTATGCGAACACGCATTGATAATGCACTTATAGGCCTACCTATGGATGCATTGGGTTTAACTATCGCCAACTTATCTGAATCACTGGAAAGCACGCTTATTTTTTCTGAAAAGACCAACCATCACCATATATTGGTTGGCCGCGCCATCAGTCCGCAAGAGCCTGAACATGGCTATGTGGTAGCAGGGTTCGATGTTCAGACTATTTTAGGAGTAATGCTAGGAGAGCTAGTGGGGCCTCAATTTAACTTTGAGATGATTGCTGATGACAGTTTGTTATTTAAGAGCGGTGAACTGATTAGCGATGGTACTATTGTGTCGCTTTCGCCGTTTCCTTTTATTGAGCGCCAGTTAGTGCTGTCGATGCAGTCTCAACTTAGCCCTTACAATCCTGGAATGTTGGTCATTGTGATAGGGTTACTGATGTCTGCCTTAGTCAGTTACGTGTTTCACAAACAACTCAAAGGCGCCCTAAAGCTTTCGGCTAGTCAGCAGCGTTATCTCACTGCCAGCGAGGCTTCTCTTGATGCGTTACTTATCTATCAACCCAAAGCTGATGATTTTCAGTTGGTTGAAGCGAATTCCTACAGCAAATATCTATTTCGAGGCGCATGCGACGAACTGAAAGAGATGACGCTATCCGAACAGATGCGCTACCTATGTTTTGACGGCGACTTTGTACATGTTACTCAAGTCGCTACCACAGGCGTACCTTATGAAGCACATATTGCAGCGACATCCGATAAGGTCGCGCCAGAATGGCTCAAGGTGCAAGTGGTGAAGGCGGGCAGCAACATTGCGATAACCATACGCGATGTCACCGAGCGCTTTAGAGCACAGCAAGATTTAAAGCGTAGCGAAGAGCGCTATCGGCGTCTTGTGGACGGCATGCAACGTCACTTTGTTTACACCAAAACTGCCGAGCACAGCTTTGTTTATGTGAGTGCAGGTATTGAAGATATATTGGGTTACAACACCAAAGATTTTTGTGCTGATGAGTCTAAATTTGTAAGGCAAGTGCCTGACGAAACATTTGAGATACGCCAGACTATTGCACGAGGCGAAAAGCCAGAGCCATATTTAGTTCACTATCGTGGTAAATCTGGACATGATCATATTATCGAGTTTTCCGACACGCCTATTTTAGATGAAGATGGCTTGCTGATTGCCGTGGAAGGTATTGCTCGCGACGTAACCAAAGAACTCGCTCTGCAAGAAGAGGTGTACTTTCAGGCAAATCACGATCAACTTACAGGGCTACTCAACCGCTATGCCTTTGACGCACAGCTTCGTTCGTTGTTAAGCGACTTAACACAAGACAAAGCAAGCGCGTCCCCCAGTACTAATATCACGCCGATATCACTGCATGAGCAATGCGGTGCACAGGTGAAGCAAAGTGTAATGTGCTTTGTTGATATGGACCGCTTTAAGCTGGTTAATGACAGCTGCGGCCATCCCGCTGGCGACAAGTTGCTAAAAGAAATTTCTACCATATTTAGGCAATATGTAAATAGCAAAGACCTGTTGGCACGTATTGGTGGTGATGAGTTTTGTATTATCTTTAGAAATCAACGCTTAGACGACGTTACAAAGGTACTTGATAAACTGCTTATTGCGATTTCTAACTACCGCTTTGTGTACGATGATAAACTATTTTTTGTTGGTGCCAGCATTGGTGTTATTGAGATAAACACCAGCACAACAAGTGCAGAAGCGCTAATTAAAGCGGCTGATAACGCCTGCTATAAGGCAAAACATTTAGGTCGCAATCGTTACTTTGTGTACAGGGAAAGCGATGGTCAAATGGCGATTGACGATAGTGAAAATCAGGTACTGCACGCGCTTCATCGTGCGCTGCAAAACGATGGCTTTGAATTGTATAGCCAAGCCATAATGCCTTTGTCTGTGCCTGACGGTGCACATACTTCACAGCTCCAACATTACGAAATTTTATTGCGCCTTAATTCAAACGAGGGAGGCTTGGTAAGCCCAGGGTTATTTATACCGCTCGCTGAACGTCATGGTCTGATGAATAAAGTGGATTTATGGGTAGTGGAGAATACGCTTAAAACACTAGAGCAAAACCCTGCTCATATCGACAATGTAGGAAAAGTCGCGATCAATTTATCGGGCATTACCCTAGGTGACGAAATGGCGCTGCATAAAATTACACAGCGCCTTCAAAGCACGAGTGTACCTGCTGAAAAAATCTGCTTTGAGATCACAGAAACTACCGCGGTAACTAACCTTAACGCGGCCAAACACTTTATTTCGACGCTGCGTGATATCGGTTGTAGCTTCGCACTCGATGATTTTGGTGCGGGTATGTCTTCGTTTACTTACCTTAAAAACCTAGACGTAGACTATGTAAAGATTGACGGTTCCTTTGTGCGAAACATTGTTCACGATCCAATCGATCATGCTACAGTAACTGCGATAAATAATATTGCGCATAGTATGGGTAAACAAACTGTGGCTGAATTTGTTGTTGATAAAGCAACAGCAGATGTGCTTCGTGAGTTAAAGGTCGATTATGGGCAGGGTTTTGCCTTAGACAAACCCAAGCCACTTGCGCATCGAGTTCAATGGCGAGTAAAACTTGCCTCTGCCTAGAAGGAAATTAATATGGGCTTATTTGATACTATCATGGGAAATGCCAGTGAGACGGATGCCTCGGACGTTCAGGAAGAATTGTCACCAATCCTTGCAGACAATGAAGTGGTGACGTCGGCATTTAAACTAGTCCGTGACTTAAGTGTTTTCACTAATAAACGTCTTATCCTTATTGATAAACAAGGTTTGACAGGACGCAAGGTGAACTATCATTCAATTCCGTATAAATCGATTACGCAGTTTATTGTAGAGACTGCGGGGCACTTCGATACGGATGCAGAACTCAAAATATGGCTTTCAGGAAAAGCTGACGCTATCGAAATTGAATTGAGCGCATCGTCAGCGCAAGCTGTACAGAAAAACTTAGCAACGCAATTGTTTGCTTAATAGGGCTGATTCGAATAATAAAAAAGCGGGCTACATGCCCGCTTTTTAGTGTGATCTATAATAATGTGCCTTAGAAGACAACATTTACTGTTGCAGAACAGGTCGTAGTGCCTGCCTCGCATACTTGATAGCTGTAAGAGCCACCGCCTTTCACATTCAAGGCATCAGTATAAGCACCATCGTTGGCTGTTGTCGCAATAACACTGCCGTTGCGATAAACATCAACATTTGATGATGTAGCATCTGCCCAAGAAAGGTCTACGCGTTGCGTACCTTTTACTTTGTAGCCTGTAGCGCTCAGCGTTAGGTCACCCGTACCGCCTGTATCACCGCCGCCATTGTCGCCACCGCCGTCACCGCCAGCACAACCATTTTGAGTAAGGTAAGCGTCCATATCGGCAGCTTTTACAATACCGTATCCGAAGAAGTCATCTTTACCTACGGCACCTGCATCTTGTGCAGTTGCTTTCAGCGCGCTACGAATTTCTTCACCGCTACATGTAGGGTGATTAGACCATACCAATGCCGCAATACCTGCTACTGCTGGTGTCGCCATTGATGTACCGCTCATGTAACCGTAATCGCTTGCGCCAATAGAAATATCGATAGTGCTTGCGGCAACTAGAGCACTTCTATCTTCAAATGCAGCGCCGACTGCCGGAATGCTTGTATCGTTGGTATCACCCAGTGTGCCATAAAGCATGCCCGGTTCGTTATTAACAACAACCGCACCTACGCCACCAGAAAGTTCACAGTTATTAACTTTGTCATAAAACGACACGCTACCACGGTCGATGACACACACTTTGCCTGCCGCATTTGCATCAACACTGTCACCCAATCCGAAGAAATAAGTAGACGCTGACGCGTTTCCTGTATTTTCCATCGCAGATGAAGCGAACCCAACGCCATCTGCACTCATTGTTGAAAGTGAGGCGCCGCCTGCTGGATAGGTTGAAAGCGTATCAACACCACCAGCGGTAACTTCCACACAGATGGTTTCATCTGTGGTTACGCGCTTGCCGCGACCAGAAGTACATGAAGGATATTGAGAGAAATCAGCAATGTTGTTGTCGGCATCGTTTGCACCAATCATCATGACTGAAGAGTAGCCTGCTGGGTATGAACGCACGCTGTTGCCATCGTTACCAGCAGCCGCTACAACCAGACCACCTGCAGCAACGAAGTCTTTAAAGGCATTTTCTTCGGTAGAGTTTGCACCACCGCCACCAAGACTCATATTGATGATATTAGCCCCTGCCTGCGAACAAAGCTGAGCAGCATGTGCTAAGTCAGATGAGTAACCCCAACCTGCTGCGTTGAATACCTTGATGATATGCATATCAACGCCCGGTGCCATACCCACAACACCAAAGCCGTTATCTGCAGCGCCGATTGTGCCCGCAACGTGTGTACCGTGTGGGCCGCCGTTATCAAACCAGTTACCAGTACCCGGATCGTTGTCACCAGTAATGCCTGCCCAGTTAAAGTCAGCATTAGATGAGTCTAAACCTGAATCTATAACACATACTTTCATGCCAGCATTGCTGTTAAATGCTACTTGATCGGCTTGTGATTGATATACTGCGTAAGGAGTAAGCTGGGTTTGCTCGGGGTTGCCCGCATCATCGTTGTACAGGGCCATAGGCTTACGTACTAAGTCTGCTTCGACTAACTTAACGTGTGGGTTATTCAAAATACCTTTTACGTCATCTAGCGACTTACCGCTAAATGTTGCTGCAATAAAGCCGTCCGCATCCACGTGAATATCCGCACCAGATTGCTTCGCAATTGCTTTCACAATGCCTTTTGCGTTGTTGTCTACTTGGATAATGTAACGGTCGTTTTCTGCAAGAGCGCTGAAGCTTGAAAGTGCCAAACCAGCCGCAATAAGAGAAGGGGTAAATTTATTATTCTTCATAGGTACCACTCTGTTCCACCTGTTGTTTAATCCCACTTTTATATTTGTTTTTTACAGTGGGTAAGCAAAATGCTCACTTTCGAACCTACACTATGAAGAAAAATTTAACAAACCTTGTAGCAAAAAATTATTATAAAGTTTAATACGCAAAAAAAAGGGTATAACGATAAATTTCAGTTATACCCTTATATATCATCTAGTTATTTCTATTTTAGCGTTCTTTCAAAGAAATTGGTTATTGTCTTGTATAAGTGAATACCCGTTTGCTTTCCGCGAATGCTGTGTTTCTTACCCGGGTAATCCATGGTTTCAAATGGAATAGCCAAGTCTTGCAGATGCTTGTATAGCATTGTTGAATGGGTAAACAGCACATTGTCGTCAGCCATTCCGTGGTAAATAAGCAAGTCGCCTTTTAAGTCTTTCGCATAAGGGAATACTGACGATGCAATATATGCATCATTGTCGGTGTTAGGGTTGCCCATGTAGCGTTCTGTATAATGCGTATCGTACAAACGCCAGTCCGTTACTGGCGCGCCAGACACGCCTGCTGCAAAGTAATCGCTTGCTTTGAACATGGTCATAAGCGTCATGTAACCGCCATAACTGTGGCCGTGTACACCAATTCGCGTAGCATCAACAAATGGCAGTGTGCGTAAGAACTCAACGCCTGCTACTTGGTCATCAACTTCAATAAAGCCCATCTTCTTATAGATTGGATCTTCAAAGCTTTTGCCACGATAGTTTGAACCACGGTTGTCTAGCGTAAATACCACATATCCTTGGTCTACCCAATGTTGGAAAAGCAAGCCGCGATTACCTGCCCAGCTATTCGTCACTACTTGGGCGTGCGGGCCGCCGTATAAGTAAACGATAACAGGGTGCTTTTGTTGCGGGTTTTCTTTCGCGCTTTGTGGCGTGTAGATGCGGTATTTAAGTGTTGCACCGTCTTTGGTGGTGATGTCACCAAATTCAGGCGCTGTCCAGCTGTCCATGTAGGCGTAAAGCGGGTGGCCTTTATCAACCTTATTCTCTTCAAGCCATGTAATACGCTTACCAGATGCGTCGTTTAGGCTAACTTGAGCAGGTGAATTAATGGTAGAGAAGCGGTCAATAAAGATTGACGCATCTTTACTGAACGCTGCGCTGTGATAGGCGCCAAGTTCCGTCACGCGATTGATGTCACCGCCATCTAGAGAGACGCTGTAAACATGGCTCTCTAATGGTGTGTCTTTGCGGCCAGAGAAGTAAAGTTGATTGTTAGCAAGGTCGATAGCTTCAACATCATCTACCACCCAGTCGCCTTTTGTTAGCTGTTTAACTAATTTACCGTTGTTGTCGAAAAGGTAAAGATGCTTATAGCCATCGCGCTCTGATGCCCAAATAAACTGGCTCTTATCTTTTAAGAAATAAAGGTCGTCGTGTAGGTTAACCCAAGTGTTGCTGGTTTCGGTCAGTAGCACATTTTGCTTGCCTGACAAAAGGTCAAATGCACGAAGCTCTAGCGTTTGCTGGTCGCGGGTTTGCCATTGATAAGTAAACGTTGTGCTATTTGGCATCCATTTGCCGCGTGCAAAGTAAATGTCTTTATCTTCGCCTAGGTCAACCCACGTACGTTTGCCGGTATTAATGTCTTGAATCGCGAGTTCTACCACAACATTCGGCGTTCCTGCCTTAGGGTATTTTTGCTCGATAAGTTTGATATCGTCAGCATAAATTTCTGAACGGGTAATAACTTCAACCGGGCTTTCATCCACTTTAGTGAAAGCAATTTTACTTTCGTCGCCAGACCACCAGTAGCCTGTCATGCGGCCCATTTCTTCCTGTGCAACAAACTCGGCCATACCGAATTTAATGTTGCCGCCACCTTCTTCAGTGATAGCCATTTCTTTGCCAGACGCAATATGTTTTACGTATAGGTTTTGGTCGCGAATAAATGAAATGTAGTTGCCTTTGGGCGATAGTTTGATATCGGTTTCGAATGCGTCGGTATCAAGTAGTTGCTTTGCGCCTTTCTCGCCGAGCTTGTGATAAAATACATCACCGCCTAGCGGGAATAAAAGGGCTTTACCGTCATCAGACCATTGATAGCTTACAATGCCGCTACCCGATAAACGCATACGCTCGCGTCGCGCTTTTTCCTCGTCTGATAAAACTTCTTCGCCGCTAGATAAATCATTAGAGTCGAATAGCATGCGGGTTTCACCACTTTCAATGTGGTATTCCCATAGGTCGAGACGTTCGTAATCGGTTTGTTTACCTTTTAAGAAGGTTACGCGTTGTCCATCGGGGGATACCTTTAATGAACGCGGTGCGTTGCCATCTAACGAGGGAGAAGAGAAAATACGCTCAATAGTGAGCGTTTCAGCGTTTAAAGCAGTAGAGAGCATAGCGGCTCCAATCAAAAGGGCTTTTTTCATTTTTATCTGCATATTTACCTGTCGAAGGTTTGATTGTAGAGAAACCAGTTAATGATACAAGGTGTGAAGTATGAAAACCGCAATCGTGCTAGGAGCGACAGGTTTGGTGGGACGAACGCTTGTAAATATACTTTTACAAGATAGGCGTTATACAGAAATCACCTGTTTAGTGAGAAAACCGCTATCGGCGCAGATGTTTAATGACCCTCATAAAAGGTTAAAACCAGTTGTTATCGATTTCGATAATCTGCAGGACTATCAGGGGTATTTTAGTGTTAATCACGTGTACTGTTGTTTGGGAACAACTCTGAAGACAGCTGGCTCAAAGCAAGCGTTTCGCCGTGTTGACTTTGAATTTGTGCACGTTGCGGCGCAGTTAACACGAGCACAACGCGCTGATAGCTTTGTGTGGATATCATCAGTGGGTGCAGATGCTAAAAGCAGTAATTTTTATTTGCGAGTAAAAGGGGAGCTAGAAAACGCCATAATGCGCATGCCTCAACTTCCGCACGCCTCTGCCGTTCGCCCCTCTTTGTTACTCGGGGAGCGCAATGAATCACGCTTTCTTGAAGATATTGCACAGAAAACGGCGCCAATATGGCAAACAGTAATGAAAGGACCACTAAAAAAGTATCGTCCTGTTCATGCTATTGACGTTGCTAGGAATATGATGTCTCTGCAAAAGTGGTAGAATAGTACCGCGTATTTGAAGTTAGTGCGTAGTAGACAAACAGGCTTTTTGGAAAGCAAGTCACTAATATCAGTTATAAAGTGTGGTAGTTCTATCATGTTTCATTGTAAGCAGTTTTCTGTGGCGCAAGATAATTGTGCCATGAAGGTCAATACCGATAGCATGATATTGGGAAGTTGGGCTAATGTTCATGCCGCAAGCTCAATTCTTGACGTTGGAACAGGGTCGGGAATATTGGCCCTGATGATGGCGCAAAAGTCGCAAAACTCGCCCACGAAGGCGTTTATTGATGCGATTGAAATTGATGATAACGCTGCAAAACAAGCATCACTAAACTTTGCCAATACAAAGTGGTCGTCAAGATTGCGCCTTATTCATTGTGATGTCACACAATTTAATGCATCACAACCTTATGACGTGATAATTGCTAACCCACCTTATTTCGACGCAAACACGAAAAAGACAAATGCTTATCGCTTGCAAACGAGTGCGCGAACCGTTGCTCGGCAAACCACGAATTTAAGTCCAAGTGATTTCTTTCGCTTTTGCGCCAAAAATTTAGCTGATGAGGGTGTGGTCTACTGTGTTTATCCGCACTCATCATTAACTGAAGTAATAAATTGTGCCGCTACACACAAGTTGCACCTCTCGCGGGTACTACATGTGAAGCACAACAGTCAAAGCCAACCCTATCTATGTGCCATGCGATTTAGCCGGCATAAAATGAGAGAAGTGCTACCAGAGCACCTTGTTATACGTACACAGGACAACGCGTATACCACTGAGTTTAAAAACTTGTGTAAACCATTTTATTTAAAATTCTAACAAGAGAACTTTTTCATGCTCATTGTCGCTGAAGCGTTTGGAGCGCTTGCTGTCATTCTTAATTTTATCGGCTATCGACAAAATAACGTCGACCGTTACTTGCTTATTTCTGCTTTTGCACTGGCCGCGCTAAGTGCTCACTTCTTTATGCTTGATGCTATGGCTGCAGGTGTTGGCACGTTACTCGCGAGTTTGCGAAATTTTATTGCGATTAAATACCGTAGCAACGGCATACTGTTTTTATTTGTCGGGGTTAATGTAGGTTTCTTGTTGTACGAGTGGTTTGTATTGTCACATCCCTGGATTATTTTTATTGCCTACGCGTCTTCCCTTATATTTACCGTCGGCTCGTTAGTCATTCGTGATACACACACAATTCGCAAAGTTTTTCTTGTCGCGGAAACGCTAGGGCTTATTTATGCTTTTTCTGTAGGCAGTATTTTCGGCACAGTATTTAATGTGAGCAACTTAATCAGCATTGTAAGCAAACTGAAAATTCAGCGCAGCGTAAAAAAGCACAAATAATCATCGCCTTTGCCCCTCGCTTTAAAGGCGAGGGGCGCGGTCCTTTCCACCCTCAAAAACCTCTCTACGCCCTGCCAATACTCACTATCCCAAAGTTTAATAAGCTAAAGTTCAATGGCAGATAAGGTATTAAAGCGTATTATTATTAATCAATAAGTATGATTTCAGCAATTTTTCCTCAGGAAGAGTGGAAGTAGACTCGGTATGTAGTGATGAGAGGAGTGTGCGTAGTGAAATTATTCGATAATTCGCAACAATTTGGTGACGTTAAAGCGCTTGAACATAAGCGTGTTGTTACGTCGTACGGCGAGAGTGCCGAAAACGTTATTGATGCTGCTCACCACTTTACTGACACCTTCGCAGGCGAAGAAAAGCCGCTACTGGTGGAAGCGCGCACAACGCTCGAAACTGAAACACTGTGGAAGCGACGTCTTAAAATGTTGCTGGATGCGGAAAATAATCTTATTAAAGTTATACGCTTACGTAAAATTACTGGTATATTTACTGTAGCAAGTATGGCTATGTTTTTATTTTCCCTGTATGTGGCGCCAACAATGTCACCAGCACTTTTCTACGGTTTATTCGCGTTATCAGTGTTTGGCTTTGTGACTTATCCTGCTTGGTTAGTAGCAAGTAAAAGCAATAAGAAACAAAGGGATGCGATTTCTAGAATGTTCTATATGAGCAACCACGAAGTTGATATGTCTGATGGCAAGATCACGTTAATTAACAGGGCGAACTATGCGAATGTAACGCATATAAACGTACTGGAACGTGAACTTGGACAATTGGCAAACTCATAGACCTCACTATACGACACAGTTTTTTGTATTATTTTGGGTTGCAGCGCTTTTATTAGGGCTGCTTCTGCTTGCGCCCATTGATGCTCTTGGGCAACTTTTCTCTTCTGTCACCATTCTTATTGTCATTTCGCTTTGCAGCAAAGAGGCGAATCACGCACAGAAACACCAACACTTTTTTCGTACACTGGCACTAGTCCTAGCGGTTGCGCTTAGTATCCGTTATTTGCTTTGGCGCGGCATTTATACGCTCAAATATTCCGATGTATTGTCGTTGATTGCGGTTTGGTTGCTGTTTGCGGCAGAAATCTACGCGGGGATCACCTCGATACTAGGCGCAATCGTGAACGCCTTCCCGCTCAGTCGCCCCTTGTTGACTTTAGAAGGAATGGATAAAGCGACATTGCCTACGGTAGATGTCATGATCCCAAGTTACAATGAAGATGAAGACATTCTGGAAGTGACAATTCGGGCTGCAAAAATGCTCGATTATCCTAAAGACAAGTTGTTTATTCACTTGCTAGATGATGGTGGTACCGATCAGAAAATCAACGCTGATAATCCCATAGCAGCGCAAACGGCCAAGCAGCGACGGTCGGACTTGCAGGCACTTTGTAAACGCTTAGAGATTACCTATCACACTCGGGCAAAAAATGAGTTTGCTAAAGCCGGTAACGTAAATAGCGCAATTAAAAACACCCAAGGTGAATTGATTGTTATTTTAGATGCTGATCATGTCCCCACGTCTGACTTTTTGGATAGGACCGTGCCATGGATGCTGAAGAACGAGAAAGTGTTCTTAGTGCAAACTCCTCACTTTATGGCAAACCCTGACCCGGTTGAACGAAACTACTTTTCTGCGTTTACGCGAATGCCTTCAGAAAACGACATGTTCTATGGCACCATCCAAAAAGGGCTCGATTACTGGGGTAGTTCTTTTTTCTGTGGTTCTGCTGCGCTTATGCGTCGCGCGCATCTAGATTTAGTGGGTGGAATATCCGGAGAATCAATTACCGAAGATGCAGAAACAGCGTTAGATTTGCATAAAATGGGCTATGAGTCCGTGTATGTAGACAGACCAATGGTAAGTGGTTTAGCACCTGAAACCTTCGATGCATTCATTCAGCAGCGTATGCGCTGGGCGCAAGGTATGACCCAGATCCTGCTACTTAAAAAGCCCTATAAAGCGCAAGGGTTAAAGTGGTATCAGCGAGTAGGCTACATGAGTTCAATCATGTTTTGGCTTTTTCCTTTTGCACGCATCATTTTTCTCCTTATGCCATTGGCTTACTTGGTGTTTGATTTACAGGTTTATCACGCCTCTATGCTCGAAATTCTCGCATTTACCGTGCCGCATGTTATTGCCACTTACACTATCTCAACGATGTTGTTTGGGCGAACGCGCTGGCCTCTGGTGTCAGAATTGTATGAAATTTTGCAGTGTGCATTTACGTTAAATGCGTTGGTTAAAGTGTTTCTCAAGCCAAGAGCGCCTTCTTTTGTGGTTACACCAAAAGGAGAGAGCCTCGACCATACCTTTGTTTCACCACTCTCTAATGTGTTTTATTGGCTAATACTGATTATTACTTTTGCCTTATTTGCAGGTGTGTACAAGTTTATTACCGAGCCACTTACTCGCGAGCTGACAGTAGTAGTAATGCTATGGAATAGCTTTAATTTGCTGTTGTTGCTATCAGTAATGAGTGTACTTCTAGAGCGCAAACAAGTGCGTGCTCAAGCGCGCTTGCCTGCTACCAATAGCGTTGTCATTAAAACGGGAAGCGATGAAGCATGGGTTGGCGATCTTATTGACTTATCGTTAGGTGGTGCCCGATTACGCTTGAAAGGAGAGGGTGCGCTTGTACCCAAGCAAGCTATATTTACATCATGGAGTCATGCGCAAAATAAGAATGTACATATTCCAATTGACGTTTTGCACTATGACAGTGAATCAAAAATTTTGCGTGTACGGTTTGCGCCTGAAACCGATACGCAAATAAACGAGGTGGTATCATTTGCGCTTTGCGATAGCTTGCGCTGGATGTCATTTCAACGCAGGCGAACTCGAGCGATATCGTATTGGTACGGTGTAAAGCATGTGCTTAAGGTAGGCATAAAGCCTGTCTTTCTTCACGTGCTTGTTTTAATGGGAAAAGTTGCCGGAAGAATTGGACTTTATATCAAACCGGCAAAGGAAAAATAATGATAAAAAAATACCTTACATTATGTGCGTGTTTATTGATGTCTTTCTCGCTTTGTGCGCAAACGGAAACATTTCGATTAACCGATTTCTTTGGTGGTGACAGTACGCTCCGTTTGCAGGGAAAATCGGATAATGTCGATATTGCTATCCCGCTAAGTGCCGTAACCGATGTCGACAATGCGTTACTTCGACTTGAAGTCGTCAGCTCGCAAGCGTTAATCAAAAAACGCTCTCAACTTTATGTTCGCTTCAATAATGCCACCATTGGTCAAATTGCCTTTGATCCAGATCGCCCCTCGCTGGTGTCTGAAATGACGATCCCCAAAACCTTGTGGCGCCCTGGTTTTAATACCCTTACGTTCGCCGTTAGTCAGCATTATGCAGAACAATGTGTAAACGGTAACGCACCTGAATTGTGGAGTGAGATCAATATCTACAACTCTACGCTTAAACTGACGACATCGATAAATGAAAGCGAATTCACGCTTGATGAACTGAGTGGCTTTTTCAACCCAGGTATAGGTGGCCAGCGTGCAGTTTCGCTTTACACGGCAAAAGCGCCTTCTCTTGAAATACAACAAACAACGTTACCGCTTGTGGCCCAAGCGTTAGCATTGCGCAATCAATATCAACCTTTGTCAGTGTCTCACAATGTGTTTGACGCAAGCTATGTGTTACCTGAAATTGACAATACGCAAGGCGACTATTGGCAACAAGACAACGTGCAACGTTTTGAACGCAGTGCATGGTACCTAACGTCAAAACCAAAGCAGCCAGTGCATGTGTTAGTGGGGACTGCCGCCGAACTCTCTGCTGTATTGACAGATGAACTCACTAACGAGATTGATGGTGCATTTTTACGTGCACAGCGCACCCCCGCGGTCATTGCCAACGATAAGGTTATCGTGCCTGCGAGTTATCGACTTATTGTCAGTGGAACGACAGAGGAAGAAGTTCACCAAGCCGCAAAAGCCTTAGCGGTAATGGATGATGCGTTGAATCCAATTAGCCAAGTGACCGTACTTTCGCAATCAGAGATGGACGCTGGTAATGTTCAGCGTCATAGAATATTGGCGCCCGGTCAGCACTATACGTTTGAAGATTTTGGCATATCGACTGCGCAGTTTAGAAATGAAAATGACTTTAATAAGCGCGTGTCATTTAGGTTGCCGGCTGATTTCTATGTGCCCGAAAATGCTAGTGTGAAGTTACTATTGGATTTTGCCTACGGCGCTGGCTTTGGCCCAGGTTCAATTATGAACGTAAGCGTAAATGACGAATTGGTACACGGTCTTTCGTTAACCAACACGAACGGGCAATCTTATCGAGATTATCAGCTGTCGATACCTGCGCGTTATTTTAAAGGTGGTACAAACAATATCGATTTTGATATTACCTCTCGCGCTCCGCTTGCTGGTGTGCCCTGCGATGATATTCCAGGATCACATTTGGTGTTTCAACTAGATAATTCTTCGGGTATTGATTTGCCTTCGGCAGGTCATGTGGCAGTTCAGCCGGACTTAGCGTTACTTTCTGAGGCGGCTTATCCTTTTGCACGGTTTAAATCAGCACCTATCGCTACCATTAATGCGCCAAGTGAAGCATTTCTAGACAGTGCGTTAACCTTGGCGGCTAAACTTGCACAGGTAGCGCGAGCGCCACTGTTGAACTTACAAATTAAAATAGGAAATAATTTGGATACAGAGGGTTCGCTTATTGTATTGGGAACACCACAAACCCTTACGCAAGTTGAACAATCGGAATTTAATACTGCAATTGAAGCCAGCAAGCGTTGGTCTTACCGCTTGCAAAACAACTTGTACAATCATGTACGTACGTTAAGTGAAGACTTGTCTTTTAAAGAGATGCGAGTTGATGGCCACACCGTACAAGAAAGTGACTTAGGGCAGCAGGCGATTTTAACGGCTCAACAGCATCCTACTGCGACCCAGCGAGAGACACTATTTATTGTCGCGGCACAAACACCTGAAATACTACATCAGCGTATTCAAGACCTAGTGAGCTTGTCGATGTGGGGCCAATTGGCAGGTGATTTCTTTGCATGGAAAGATAATTTATCACCCGCACTAGTAATGCAGGTCAGTGACAAATTTGAAGTAGGTGAAGCTGATGATAGCTGGTTGCATCTACGTTTGTGGTTGTCGAATAATCCATGGTATTGGCTGATAGGTTTTATCGCTCTTGTCCTAATTGTAAGCTTCGTTATGTATACGTTGCTTAAGCGCAGAAACAAACAAGTGCAAGACGCATGGTAAAGCGTATATTTCACGGGTTAGTAGTAGCGTTAGTTGTGCTACTAGCCTCGTGCTCTACACAACAAGACCTGACTTTCGTAAAGTATTTTGCAGCATATAAAGCGCTGTTTATTGATGACGGGCGCGTTCTAGATACGGGTAATGGCAATGTGTCGCACAGTGAAGGGCAAGGCTACGCCATGCTGTTTGCTGTAGGTGCTAATGATAAAGATACCTTTGATGCGCTATGGCAGTGGTCGCAGCGTGTGTTGCAGCGAGAAGATAAACTGTTTAGTTGGCGCTATCGACCCTGTCCAACTCATGATCGCGCGTGTATTGACGACATTAACAACGCATCTGATGGCGAAATTTTAATTGCTTGGGCATTACTTCGCGCTGCTGATAAATGGGGCGACGAAGATTATGCTTTTGCGGCAACAGCTATCATTGATAAAGTCGAATCAACGCTTATCAAAGATACTGAGCAGCTAACACTGCTACTTCCTGGTGAAGTCGGTTTTGAGGATGATAGCAGTGTCCAAGTTAACTTGTCGTACTGGATTTTTCCTGCACTAAAGGACATTGCACAGCACGCCAATCAACCCGAAAAGTGGAATCAGCTTTATACGAGTGGCTTGGCACTGCTCGCGAAATCGCAATTTTCTCAATATGGGCTACCCAGTGATTGGGTCAGGGTCGAAAACAGCATTGGCAACCACATTGGCAACCGCATAGACAACAATCACCGTGAAGAAGTGAGGCTGTCATTAGATAAGGTCATTTCTGCTGAATATGGCTTCAATGCCGTACGTATACCGCTGCATTTAGCGTGGAGTGGTTCAAGCACTATTGAGCAGCATGCCACGTTGTTTGAACCATTTAATGCGTGGTGGGAGCAGCCAAAAACACCGGCTACCGTGAATTTACTTACAGAAAAAGTAGCAGATTATGAGATGACGCTGGGGATGCGTGCTGTAGAAACTGCTGTATCTCACCTAACACGAGGTACAGAGGTAGATTGGCCTGAAATAAATCGCACCACAGACTATTACTCAGCAAGTTTAACATTGCTGTCTATGTTGGCTGTTATGGATAATCCGTCGTGAGTAATTTGAACAATGTTTTGTATATCAGTGTAGCGACTGCGTTACTAATGAGTGTTGATGTATTGGCTCAGACCAGTACAACGTATCAAGAAAAAGAGCTCAATATTGCGCCTTTAGCGTCTCAGCAACCAGATACAACAGGGTTGTGGTACCACATAAATGAAAAACAAATACGTCTTGCAAATGAAGAGTTTTATCGACTAAAAGCGGAATATCCTCGTTGGGAAATACCCGATGAAGTAATAACTGCTTTGGAGCGCATTAATGGAAAAACTAACCAAAACGCGCAGTCTGTTCCCTCACAGGTAGAAAAGCCTGCAAAAGAAGTTCAGCCAAAGCCTGAAGCACCACTAGAAGCATTCGCTGCGCTAACACCAAAAGCGCGGGCGGCTGCGAGCACGACAAAAGTGAAGCAGCTTGCAACACTCAGTAATGCGATGAATCGCACTGATTTTTATCTGTTGATAGGGTGGACCGCGCTTGATAAAAACATGCTTGATGTCGCGCAACAGCAATTTGAGCAGGCGAAAGGCATTGCGACTCTCGAAAGCCAAAAACAGTCGGTTGAGCAAGGACTAAATGGCGTTAAAGGCGTTAAAGTACAGCAAGCATTGTCGTTAAATGACTTTGAAAAACTGCGGCAGTATCTCAATAACGATAGCGGCGGTTACGTGGCGCAACTGTTACAAGGAAAAGCATGGAACTATTACGATGCGCAGCAGTTCGAGTTGGCGGCCATGCTTTTCGCGCTAATAGGCGATAACGAAGGCCAGTACGTTACCTTCGTTGCGAGCAACAAAGTAGACGAGGCTTTTTCACTAGCGTGTAGTATTAATTCAGAAACATTCTTACGTCGATGTGCCGACGCTCTGGCTGAAAGACAAGTTCGTTTCTATGAAGCGCAAGCGTATAGCAAAAGCATTGATGCCGCGTTGCAGTTAGAAAAAATCAGAGTATTGACACTTGAAGAGCGCGCGCTGCTTGGTTGGGCATCAAAAGAACGCGGTGATGTAGCCGCTGCAACAAGTGCGTTTGAAGAAGTGCTTTCTAACACTCCCCAAAATGAAGTTATTGCCAATGAACTGGTAACCTTAAATCGTGACGATAGCGCTACCCTTGGGCGCTTAGCGTTAAAATATCCTCAAATAAAAAAGCAGC
The DNA here is from genome assembly GCF_016756315.1 of Alteromonas sp. KC3. Classification (NCBI taxonomy): domain Bacteria; kingdom Pseudomonadati; phylum Pseudomonadota; class Gammaproteobacteria; order Alteromonadales; family Alteromonadaceae; genus Alteromonas; species Alteromonas sp. KC3. The sequence continues at coordinate 3,782,525 of NZ_AP024235.1, read as the reverse complement.
TTCAACAACAAACTGTACAAAACGCTTGGCCCAGAAAACAATTTTTGTACGCGTATTTGAATGAAGACGAACGCGTAACTACCGCCCAAACTAAAGATGCTTTTACCACGCTATATGGTGTAAATGTGCGCCAGCGCAGCGGACAAGATGGTTTGGGGAATTTTGATGTAGTTAGTCAATACATAGGCATAGGCAGTACCTATGATAAGTGGTTGTGGCAAGTCACCTTCGACTATAAGCAATTTTACAGTGGAACACCGTCGCAAGGAGATTGGTTCGCAGGTGGCCAGTTAGACGATGCAGTGTCTGCACCTTTTGAAGGCATATCAGGCTTTGAGGATACAGGTGTTCGCGGTGAGGTGCTGTATCAAGCTAACGCATTTAATTTTTACGCTAACCTAGAGTACGGCATGTTTTCACAACCTGTTGATGCCGAGGTAACCGGGCAGCTTTCGGTTACCGGCTTTTTTACCGATACGACGGTGGCGGCAACGCTGTTCAGGCAAGCAAAAGAAGATAGCTTATTAAGTCAAACCGGTACGTTTAATAGTAATCATCAACAGCCATGGGGATATGTTATAGAAGAGGGCGCTCGGCTATTGGCTGCTTATGTCGTTGCACCTAAGTGGTCAGCGGCGACTACTGCTCAGTTAAGTACGCTTAAAGGTGATCGGGTTGACGATAATAACGCGTTCTCACTGCGCTTTGATATTAGCTACGATGTGGCAGAGGATGTTTCTTCCTACTTAGACTACTGGCGCGTGGGTCCTTTCGTGAGTTACAACAGCTATGATAAGAATTTAAGTGGGTTTACTTATGGTAATGGCGGCTATTTTAGTCCGGATTATTTCGTTAGCGTGGGTGGCTATTCAGAACTACTCACATTGGAAACCCTTAATTGGCAGTTAAAGTTGCGTAGTGCGTTAGCGCTTTCAAGAGTGAAGCAGCAAAATGAACTGCGCTTTCCTCTGAGTGACTTTTTTGATGATCCTGACGATGCATTAGCAAGACTAGACTACGATCGCACCACAGGGTTAAGCGGTAATATTATGGCTGAAGGGCAATACCGAATAACCGACAAATGGATAGTAGCGGGTTACATAGGCAAAGCATTTGCTGTGGAGTATCAGGCTTTTGAAGCTGGCATTCAGATAAGATGGCGACAGGGCAAGGGCACCGGTGTTACCAGCGACGAATTAATCTTGTCATCACCGCGACGCAGCGGCTTCGCACTGTAGCGATATGCTGCGATACAAACAAAAAACGCGGAGTTTTCGTTAATCAACTCCGCGTTTTATAGTAATTTGCTTCACGCTTATTGCTTTTTTCTTCTCGTATACATAAAGCACGCGGCACCAAATAGCAACGCAATAGACGCTGGCTCACTGACGTTAATTGCACCAAAGCGATAGTTATTGATTTGGCCTGTTGGCGCAAGGTATGGTTCGCCTTTGTCGTTGTACAAGGTCACCTCTGGCGTAACCAAGCTACTTGCAATAACGTTACCGTCTACATGGCCGTTGTAAAAGCTCAATTCAGCATAGGGGGCCAATACACTACCTTTAACACCAACCGAGTGTAAGGCTAAGCTGTCAGCATCAACAAAGTTAAAGAGAATGTTGTTGGTGTATAGGCCATCGTGACGTTGGTCAATGTTATTGTCATTGTCTCGATACTGACCATTCTCGCGAAAATACTCATTTTCTGTAGTGAATGCAGTATTGAAGAAACCAGTGTTGAACAGTTCTACTTCTTTGCCGTACACGTTAATAATGTTGTAGCTTGTGGTTGAGAAATCAAAAACAATACCTTTATCACCTGCGCTAAACCAATCCGTATCAATTGAATACACGTTAACGTCGTCGGTGCCAGAAAAAACGATCGTATCAATAGTGTCAGTAGCACTGTCAGAACACGCATTAGCACCGCATTTAAGTGTTGTTGTGCCATTCACGTTCATATTTGCAAACGCGTTCGACTGAGCGGTTACTTCATCTTGCAACGACTGAAAGTCAATATTGTCGACGGTTACGCGATTTGCCGGATCTTTCGTCGCGCCGCGCCCAGCGTTGCCACTGACCACTGAGACATCATTGCCGTAAATAACTTCACCATCGCCAAGTCCAGCATAAGTAATGCTAACAGAACCTTCGGCATGGATATCGCCTTGATTAATACCTGCACTGTTTAACGATGCATCTCCTTTACTAAAAATACCGCCTGACTCGATGTTGCCGTAAGTAACAGAGGTTGATCCGCCACTATTTAGTGCACCATCAAAAGACACATTTTCAGCAGTAATCATGCCTGATACAGTTACTTGACCACCGTGAACTTGACCGTGGGTGTATGTGAGATCGCCCCCTACATAAAGTGAACTGGAAGACAGATCCGGCGTTAATAGCAAACCCACATCGAAGTGCTCGACCGTGAGGTCACCACCTACCGCTAGCTTTCCTTCGACATCAGAACGCTCACCTTCGAAATCATTAAAAATGAGGGCGTTGTATTTGAATGCGTCACTGAGTTCGATAGGCGAAGCGTCGACGCACTGAGTGAATAGTGCAGTTGCGATGGCCAGCTGTACAGCAGCGGCCTGATTATTGGCTAGTTTTATTCTCATTTATTGGCTCCAGTGACTAAACAGCCTGGAACCGATTTTCAACATGGATTTCCAGACTCACCGAATACTACGATCTGAACAAAATTCATTCGATAGCACAAGAGATACTTTGGTATAAGTCCATATACGAAAAAAGCCGCCCGAAGGCGGCTTTTTATTGATTATAAAAGCGTTTTAGCTCTTTTTAACCAATACAGATACTTTCTCGATACCTGCAATTTTAACCTGGTTCATTACTTCTACTACTGTACCGTGCTCGCTGTCTTCGTGAGCCTGGATAGCAGCTGAATCAGTGTTGTTCTCTGCAAGGTATGTTTGCGTGTTTGCTACAACACGACGAATATCAACTTCACGACCACCCATCATGATAGTGCCATCAGCATCAATACGAATAGAAAGCGCTTTTGAAGGCTTGTCATTTTTCGCTTGATTATCTTCAGGACGGTTTACATCTAAACCTTTCTCTTTCACGAACGACGTCGTTACGATGAAGAAAATCAACATGATGAACACGATGTCCAACATGGGGGTCATATCAATCTGAGCCTCGTCTTCAGCCGAGGTATGCTTCTTTCTTTTCATCTCGTCTTCTTTCTTCTGTTACGTTCGAGCGCTTTAGTATACTGCTTGTTACAAAAATATACAGACTTTTGTATAAAAACAGTGTGCTCATTAACACTTGTTGCTGGAAAAATACTCAGTTTCACAGTAAAAAAACAACAAACTAGGTCTGTTTATGTGAAATGGCGACACCTAATTGGTAAAAATACAACATCAATGCCTGATTGAGTGATGTACGCAAGTTACCATGAGGATAAATGCCAAGTCTAGCTTCCGTTGATTTTTTTGTGCCTTGCACTAAAAACGCGTTTTTGATTTCGTGATCCTGAATACACGCTTCAAACGCACGGGCAGCCATCTCCTGAGGCATAGCATAATAATACATTTTTAACGCGCGATCAGCCTCTACGGATCGCACAAAGTACTCATTGGGCCTCTTTTGATCATTTAGGAACAACAACGAGAAGCAATCGCTCAATTTTTGATTCAATGGATGTGAGTGCATGGGGGCATTATCTAGCCATGCTTGTGTGGCAAACGACCCGGGTGCAACACCATCAAACATACGCGGAGCAATATAGTGGTCAAATGCGTGAAACCACTCATGGGCGAGGGCGCCGGCGCCTGCATTTTTCGCAAGTGCAAGTTGTCGTTTGGTGCTGTTGTAGTGTGCACTTGAATGCTTTTGACCACCGCTACCAAATGCCAAAGATAATGAGCCATTAAGCGATAGCACTTGTTCGTTAACATTCAAGATCGCCACGAGATCGTACAATGCGTCAAAAAACAAATTCGCTGCGATCTGTTGCTCTTCTGCGGTAACCCAGCGACCCACTGTGATCGTTGCAAAGTTAAAAAGCTTTCTTATGTCCTGAAACGAAACATCAGCACCATCGCGATGGCTTGGACCATTGCGATAGAATTGTTGATGGATTCGACCTTTAGATTCCATGTTCACAAAGCAGGTGATAGCTGTGGCGTCTTACGCCATCTCGCCAAGTAATTGCTCACACCATGCTTCTATGCGCGCTTCACTTTTATCGTATTGGTTTTCGTCATCAAGCGATAACCCAACAAATTGTGATTTATCATCGGTAAGGGCTTTAGAAGCAGTAAACTCATAGCCTTCATTAGGCCAGAAACCGATGATTTTACATCCTGATGGAGCTATGGCGTCGTGCAGCATGCCGAGTGCATCTTGAAACCACTCACCGTAGCCAAGTTGATCGCCAAGACCAAACAAGGCAACGGTTTTACCTTGCAAATCAAGCTGATGAGCTTCGTCCCAATGAGATTCCCAGTCTTCCTGAAGTTCCCCGAAATCCCAAGTAGAAATGCCAAAAATGACAATGTCGTATTCTGCTACGCGTGACAAGCTAACGTCTTTGATATTGTGTAGCACCACAATATCATCATCAAAGAGACTATTGAGCTGCGCTTGGATCTTTTCCGCCGCCATTTCTGTGTAACAGGTTGTTGAACCATAAAACAATCCGATGGACAGGGCGCTATCACTCATTAGATACCTCTTTTGAACTAATCATTTTCAATTGGCGGGAATTCTACCTCTTTACCGTTGGACAACAAAGCCTTGCATTCTACTTGTGTGCTTTTGTGTGAAATTTTTAATACACCAAGTGCAGAACCGTTGAAAAGTTCCCCGTATCCCATACTGGGGTGGCGGGGCTTAACTGACATATTTCGTCGCTTGGTGAAAAGGTTTAACGGAGATTTAGTGCGATATAAAATGCGATTCAAGCGATCTAACCATTTTATTAGCCCATCGGGGAAAGCGTTCTTTAAGCCACTACAGGTAAATTGTGTGATGTGCGGGCTATTGCGTCTAAAGCGTAGGCGAACATCGTAAACAAACGAGTAATGCACGTCACCTGACAATATGATGAATTCAGGAGGAGTTTTATAGTGCCTAAAAATGTTGAGTATGACATTGGCCGTACCTTTGTGTGCCATCCAGTTCTCGGCATCTACCGTTAGCGCTTTGCCAAAAAAAGTGAATACTTTTTGAATCGCCTCTATGACTTTTACGCCGTAAATGGGAGCTGCTGATACGACAATTACGGCTTCTTTACCTATGATAGAGTGTTGAAAGTCACAGAGGGCTTCCCAGTCCATAAGTCCAGAAGGCTTATTCATACTAGACTCTGACCGCCAGCGTTGTGTTCTTGTATCTAAAACTTCAATCGGCGGGGTGGTGTCTAACCGGTAGTGCCATTCGTCGAATTCGAGTAATTCGTCAATGAAATCATCGTGCTTTTCAATGCCGTTACCTCGCATTTTCTCCATTGCGCTTTTAATTAGCGGCGATACTTTTTCTGGTGCATTACCCCAACCCTGGCATAGCAAATAGCCAATTAATGCGTTACCAATCATTCGCTTAGAAAGTGGGTTTCCATAAACCTCTTGTTCCCAGCCCCGCGTTAGGTTCCAGTCGTCGGTAACATCATGATCGTCAAAAATCATATAGGTAGGGATATGGGCCAGCGCACGCCTTACTTTAGGTAAAGCGTTGACGAACCCTTCAATGGCATGCTTTTCTTTATCGAATGAAGCACCATATTTTTCGCCTACATGGTCCGAATCTATAGTGATATTTGGCCAAAGCGCATCAGACCAGACCAGCAAGTACATTGCTATAATTTCAGCACTGCCAATAAGGTGGTTTTGCGCATTAACCGAGGTGAAAACAGGTTTTTTCTTAGCTCCGAAAAATAGCGACGACAACGCGGTATTGGTGGCAATCTGCGGAAGAAGCTGTTCGCGTTCATAGAATCCGTGTGGATGCGTTGCGAGTTCATCTGTGTTGCTTACCACCGCTCCCTCAAGAGATTCATGAAACAGACCAAGTTGTTCAATAGTGTGGTGAATCGCTTTAAGCATGGGACCGGCAACATCATCTGCATATATTTGATCGCCAGTCATTAGCAATAAATCTGGGCAGAGAGTTTGCTTTGAAAATGCCGTTTCGTGCAATACATCGACTTGTGTAAGGGCGTCATCACCGTGAAAATGCGGTTTTCTACACGAGCCATGAAGAATGGTTTGGGGAGTTTGTGTGTAATGAAAGCTCAGCACAGTTTGATTGTTGTAAAGTAATGCTTCTTGTTCGTTGTTCCATCGTGCCTGCTCTGATGAATCGTTAAATTGTAAGGCATAGCCTATACGCTTACGATCCTCAAAGTGGGTGTTGCTTTTAAAATGCAGCAAATGAATATACGCGTGCTTACCAACTTGAATACTTTCGACTTGTGCTTGCCCGTTTATTGTCGTTTTATCGTGGGTTAAGGACAAATTTGGTGCGTCTGCGATAGAAGTACAAACCCATATGTAGCATGAGTTTTCTGTTACTTTTCGTACAATAGGCCCTGCAATGACAAGTGGAAGTTGCTGCGTAGAAATGACTAAACCCTCTAAGTACACATTTACAAACCTTTACCTTACTCTTTTTTGTCTATAAACGGTATGCTGGATATACTCCCTTACAATTTAGAAGCAGAATGTTTCAAAAAGGAATCTTTTAGCATGTTAAGAAACTCGATGTTTACTGCTTGTGTGGTGTTGGCAATCTCTGCCTGCAGTGAACCTAAGGACGTTGTTATTGCTCCTCAAAAGACCGATCTTACTGAGGTCTCAGTGGGTCAATGGATCAAAGACAGTAGTGGAAAGGTCATGTTTGATCCTCAAACATCCGGTTTGGTGGAAGTAGGCGGGCAACTTATCACTATTGCTGATGCCAGTGCTGATGTTACACAGCAGTTGAAGTTACATACGATTGACCCTGCTAGCGCTACGCTTACGCATTCAAGTGCCACATTTTCATTTTCTAATGCGGTCAGACGCAGTTGCTTCTACACGTACTTAAGCTCACAACCCGATTTAGAAGCGTTAGCCGTAGATCCTCGCGACCCCAAGATTATTTATACCGTAACAGAAGACGCTACGCGCACAGGTGCCTTAAGCCCGCGCTGCGAATCTAAGTACGAGGCTACTGGCTCGACAGATTATCCAACACTTTTGGTTAAACTAACGCAAAAAGACAACGGCAGCGTTGAAATGAGCGATGTACGCCCGCTTCAGTTTCCTATTGAGTTTGAGGTAGGTAACTTCCCCAATGATGGCATTGAGGGGTTAACCATGGATAGCGACGGTACGCTTTATATTGGCCTAGAAAAAGATAAAGCGGGTCAACCTAGAATCTTTACACTTAATATTGGCGATGACTTTTGGTCTTCAAGCGATTTTGCCAGTGTGTCAGATCCCCAGTTACGCCTTCCCGTTTTTACTTCGGGAAATCATCCTATAAACGGACTTGCGCTTCACACCACACAAAGCGGTGACGTATTTTTGCTCGCGGCTGCACGCAATGATAATGAACTTTGGGTAATTGACAGTACAAAACAAAAAGCCACAAAGCGGATCCCCATAACGTTTAAAGTTAATGGCGGCGAAGCGTGCGGTGAGTATCTCATGGATAATGCGTCAATGGAGGGGCTTGTTGTGGTTGATTCAACGCTATGGATAATTAACGATCCATGGGAAAAAAACTACATGAAAAACGCCATTTGCGAAGCCGATACCCCTCGGTACGAAGATCTCGCACCGTTGTTATTCCCGCTTACATTAAAAGCAAGTTGGTTTGAGTAGTTTTACCTATTAGTCGGATAAAAAAAAGGGTTGTTAGTACAACCCTTTTTTAATTTGTGAAGAACAGCTTTAAGCACGCACTTGCGTTGAGTAATGTGATTAAGCGTCGCTTCTTAAACGAGATGCAAATGTCTTCTTAAATTTTGCCAGTTTAGGCGCAACAACCATTGAGCAATATTGGTTCTGAGGATTGTTTTTAAAATAGCTCTGGTGGTATTCCTCGGCTGGGTAATAATTATTGATTGCGACAATTTCGGTTACTACTGGATCTGGCCAAATGGCATCTTCAGTAATTTCTGCAACAATTTTTTCAGCTTCTGCTTTTTGCGCTTCATCGTGGTAAAAGATAGCACTGCGATACTGTGTACCCACATCGTTACCCTGTCGATTTAGCTGTGTAGGGTTATGTAATGCGAAGAAGATCTCCAGTATTTCGCGGTACGAAATAATATCGGCATCAAAATTTATTTGTACCACTTCTGCATGGCCGGTATCACCTTTGCAGACTTCTTCATAGGTTGGATCTGCTTTTTCTCCGCCAGCGTACCCAGATATCGCTTTATCAACACCTTCTACGGTGTTGAAAGCCGACTCAATACACCAAAAGCAGCCGCCTGCGAGCGTTGCAACTTGCTTGTTAGCCATAATAAAACCTCAATAAAAATCAACTTGCTCTAGTGTGGGTGCGAGAGCCTTACAACTCAAGTCATCCAAGCCTGTTTTTTTAGCGTATAAACGAATAATTAATTATAAAAAATCAACCCTGCGAGTTTACATGCTGGGGAATCGGTATCCCAAGTAGCACGGTCGTCAGACCAACTAAGTAAAACGTGAATAACAATAGCTCAACAAAGTGTTTTGTAAGAGCGCTAAGTGTAAATAATTCAAAGGTGGTTTCGTGATTATTTTCTACGACAGCTATTGCCCATTATGTATGGCAGAAATGAGGCATCTGAAAAAGCGAGATAAGCACAACCGGCTTACACTGGTTGACATTCAGGCTCCTGATTTTGCTTCTCGTTACCCTTCGCTTGATTGGCAAGCACTAAACGCGCGCATCCACGGGATGACCGACGATGGTATTGTAATAACAGGCCTAGATGTCACCCATCTGGCTTGGAAAGCGGTGGGAATGGGCTGGCTATATGCTCCGCTTCGCTGGCCCGGTATACGCATTATCGCAGACGGCGTATACAACATTTTCGCAAAGCATCGCTACACGATTTCATACTGGCTAACAGGTAAAAAACGAACCTGCGATCGCTGTGTTCCCGGAGAGAGTAATGACAACTAAAACACTTATAGTCGGTGCTTCTGGTGGAATTGCATCGGCACTTATTCATCAATGTGCTTCGCGAGGTGACGATGTCATAGCGGTGACTCGTGGCAGTGTCTCTACCGATAGTAGTGCTTCAAACATAACGTATGTTCAATTAGCCGAACAAGACGATAAACACATTGCATCGTTTATTGAACAGCTTAGAGAAGACGATGTCGTGTTAAATACGGTGATAATAACCACTGGTTTTCTTCACGATGAGAATAAAAACATACACCCTGAAAAACGCTTAGAAGATGTGCGTGAAGACGCACTTGAAACATACTTCGCGGTAAATACCATCATTCCTTCGCTATGGATAAAGCACTTGGTCAACGTTATGGATAAAAACGATGCAACCTTAGTCTGTTTAAGTGCGCGGGTGGGAAGTATTTCCGATAACGGGTTGGGAGGCTGGTATGGTTATCGCGCCTCAAAGGCGGCGCTTAATATGTTTGTTAAAACGGCGTCAGTTGAATATCAACGCAGGCTTAAACATGCGCTTCTCGTTTGCTATCACCCAGGCACAGTTGATACGTCGCTTTCTAAGCCTTTTCAAAAAAATGTGGCGGCGAAAAAGTTGTTCACACCTGACTTCACAGCCAAGCAACTTCTTTCACATTTGTCGTCACTTAATCGTGAGCAAACCTGTCATTTCATTGACTGGGATGGTCAAGTGGTAACCTGGTGATACGGTCAGACCAGATTTCTGTGTATTCAACATCAAGACTTTTTATTTCACTGCTGTTACCATGCTGTTTTTGGGAATGGTGCAGCGTATTGATACGCCTTAACCGGTTGCAATACAACGCGTTGACGCCACAAGTGAGTCACCACATATAACGCCATCCCGATAATAAATAACAATAACTCAACAAGAGGAAGGGATATGAGCGGGGCCAGAGAACAGTTCGGATCGCGCATAGGGTTTATTTTAGCTGCTGCAGGTTCTGCAGTGGGTATTGGTAATTTGGTTGGATTCCCCGTTGGCGCTGCCAAAAACGGCGGTGGTGCATTTTTATTAATGTACGCTATTTTCGTATTTGCCATTTGTTTGCCGGTCATGTTGGCTGAAATGTCAGTGGGCCGTCATGCCAAGAAAGACCCATTAGGCGCTTATAGTGCAATTAGTAACAACAGCCCTAAATGGAAGCTCGCCGGCTGGTTAGCCATTGCTACGCCATTTATGATCGCCGTGTTTTACATGGTTATCACGGTATGGATTTTCGGTTATTTATTTGAAGCGGTAAGCGGAAACTTAGATAAATTGGCAAACCCAGACACCTTTGGGTTATTTATTAATTCACCGTCGATATTCGCTTACATGGCCGTTGTGGTAGGGGTGGTATACCTTATTCTTCAAGGTGGCGTAAAAGAGGGTATTGAAAAGGCTGCAAAGCTACTGATGCCTGCGCTTTTTGTTATGCTTCTGGGTCTTGTGGTATTCGTATTGACTCGTGACAATGCCATGGCAGGTGTAGAGTTTTATATTATTCCAGACTTCTCAAAGCTTACTGCTTCAGTGATTAACGGTGCCTTATCTCAGGCCTTTTTCTCGTTATCGCTGGGTATGGGGATTTTGATCACCTACGGTAGTTACATTGACAAGCGAGCTGATGTACCAAACTCTGCAAAACTTGTCGCGTTAACCGATACTGCTGTAGCGTTTACCGCTGGCTTAATGATTTTGCCTGCTATCTTTTCATTTAATCCAGAAATTAATCCTGATGAATTGAGTGAGTCATCAGTAGGCATGATATTTACGTACTTGCCTAGTATCTTCTTGGCCTTACAAGAGTCAATTGGTTATACAGGTGCGTCGGTGGTTGCCAGCTTGTTCTTCTTGTTAGTGTTCTTTGCGGCAATTACCTCGTTAGTTTCAATTTTTGAAGTACCGGTAGCTGCACTGATGGACGAGAAAGGGGTAAGCCGAAAGTGGGCATTGGCTTCACTGGGAAGCATCATGATAGTACTAGCGATCCTCAGTGCATTGTCTTTTGGCAAGGTTGAGTTTTTGACTACCTTTATGCACTACGCGGGCGTAGACAAATCCCTTTTTGATGTGATCTTCGATGTGTTCTACGAAACGATTTTGCCACTTAACGGCTTACTCATTTGTATTTTCGTTATTCACCGCTGGAAGAGTGCTAATTTCAACAAGTCGTTGGAAGAAGGAAGCAATGGCTTCAAAGGTAGCTGGTTCGAAAAGTACGTAGATATCTCTTTGAAAACATTTATACCACTTATTCTGCTGGTTATCTTCGTTAACACGGTAGCAGTGAAGTACTTCTCCTTTAGCTTCTTTGGCTAATGTTGTAGCACTTAACATAAACGTGAAGAAAGGCGACTCAGTGAGTCGCCTTTTTTATTGCATTTGAGAGGGCGTTTTCTTTAGAACATTGTATACGGGTCATTAAATGAAGGCGTAATACCCAGCGACGCCCAGCTAGCTGAAGCATCTATTACTTTGCCGCAAGCGGGAGAGTTAGTGTCGCTAAAGACAGGTTCCGGGATAGCGAATGCTGTAGCTGCTCTGGTGTAATACTCACCACGTTTAGGGTGATTAGCGCTACACAAATGATAAAGCCTTTTATCTGATGGCAATGTTATAATTTTGGTGAGAGCGGCGACTACATCGGTAACATGTACTAAGTTAACGCGTTTGTTGCCCATACTCACTGTACGCCCACTGAGTGATTTTGCAGGGTGACGGTCTGGCCCTACAAGACCCGCAAGACGAACACAAGTGAGCTTAGTCCTGCTGCTTGGTAAACCTACTTGCTCTGACAAATATTGCTCTATAGCCACATGTGCTTTCGCCGATGCCGTCTCAGGGGATAGTGGGGCAGTCTCGTCTAGTATGTTATCAGTGCTGTCACCATAAACGGATGTTGTACTGATAAAAACGATATGTGCAACGTTTGATGCGATGGCATCATCGATAAGTGCACACATCTTCTCAGTAAAGGCGCCTAAGTCAGTGTTGCGTCTTCCTGGGGGAATATTAATGACGAACGTGGCATTTGATAAGTGAGTACAAAGTTCGGCTGTATCATCGCCTAACGCAAACTGAACAGCATTTATTCCTTGTTGAGAAAGCGCAGTGCGTTTTTCACTGCTTCTTGTTGTCCCTACAATAGGCATATGCTGTTTAAGCGCGTCACCAAGATAACCTGCGAGCCAGCCATATCCACTAATTACGAGTTTTTGCTGCATGGTGTTTTCTTTATTGAAGTGTGTATGAAACTAAGATGATTACTTAGGATTTTAAAACAGGCAAGGGCTATGAAGACGAAACACTTAACCAGCGTGACAGGAATCGCTATTTTATACCAAAACGCCGAGCTCTAAGCTCGGCGCAGTATTCTTTTTGGGATTTTCAGGCAATTACATTTTCATTTCGCCATGGCTATCTAAATCAAGTAAGTTGAGATCGTCTAGCCCTGAGATAGATGCCTGCATTTGGCTTTCTGCATAGTCTGCTTTTTTAAGCACTTCGCACAGTGCGTTGCCTTTTTCTTCCAACGCCGCAGCTTGAGACTCCAGTCTGAACTCAAGGTCTTCGCCCCACGTCTCCATTCTTTGTTCAAACTCATCCATGTCACCACCTTCCCATAGCATTTGCGTACCAAGTGCAATCAAAATTCTGCCCATTGATTCGCTAATAAGTGATTCAAGTTCTGCTTCAAATTCTTGCTCCCAACTTTCGTCAAACCAGCCTGGCTCGTCAAATTTTGTCGAGTCTACACGGATGTTACCAGCATCATCATAAAACGAGGCTGAAAGCTTTGTTTCTAAATTAGTGAACAAGGTTTGAAAATCATCATCAAGTTCGTTATCGCCACCAAGCAGTTCAGAAAACACTTCTGTCACAGCAACATTCGCAATTTCCAAACCTTCACTTGCAATTGTTAAGGTCATTGGAATGGCCATATCGATGTTGTCATAGTACTCGGCAACCCATTTTTGTTGGTCGCTATTAAGCGCTACATCACGGCCATTTACCGTTAGGTTGTGAAATTTGTCGATAGTCATGACTGAACCGTTATCCATCTTGACGGTAAGATCGCCTTGGTAATACTGAATGTGTCCATCTAATTCGATATCACAACTATTGTTTTGGAAGCTTGTATTATGTGCCAATGCTTGGCCGCCAAATAAAGCACTTGCTACTGCAGCTGAAAGTAATAGTTTTTTCGACATTGTTATTTCCTTAATCAATAGTGACGAAGCAATTGGCATACACGTGTAGTTAGCTCGCATGCGTGCATGGTTATACGTAATTGTTTGAATAGTTGGGAAAGGTATTGCAATGCCCTTGCCAAAAAGATTTTTGTATAAAATACAATGTTTTATCTATTTTTGAGTTGCGAGCAAGACAAGCATTAATTAATTTTTTAGTGAAATGATCTATAAAGTAGTAATTTTGACCAAGATCAAAGGTTAGCGAAAGTCATCTTATTGTAGGTAATTAAACCGAGGTTAAGCATGTTCAAAACATTTTAATTGGTGCATAATACCGCCAATTATTTTAAGGGGTTACCACAATGGCTGATTGGATTAATGCAATTATGTTTGGTGTTGCGCTAATTGCCTTTACGCTTGGGCTAAGCAGCATCGTTATGGGCTTTATGACAGCGAAAGCTGGTGCTGAAGGCATGCAAGAAAAAATCGAGTATGGCTTCTTTGGTGTTACAGGCCTAGTGCTTTGCTTATTAATGGCATATGCAATTGCATAGTAGTACTTTTCAGAGTTAAATAAAAAAACCGGCTACACTAAGCCGGTTTTTTTGTGCCTTACTGAAGGCTTAGTCAGCTTGCTGATGGGGCTGTGATTCTGACTTAGATGGTGATTCTGACTTAGATGAGAGTACCGCCGATTCTCGCTGGGCCAATAACGACAAATGGCCGTCTCTTTGGTAAGCGCGTAAGTCGAATGGCGCAAGCATTGCCATAACGTGATCAAAAATATCAGCCTGAACCTTTTCGTATTTTACCCATGCTTTCTCAGCACTAAAGCAATAGATTTCCAGTGGAAGGCCTAATTCGTTAGGCGGTAGTTGGCGAACCATTAATGTCATTTCTTGATTAATGTTGGGGTGTTTGCGTAAATACGCTTCAAGATACGCCCTAAATGTACCAATATTGGTAAGTCGTCGGCTGTTGAGTAGGTCAGACTCATCAATGGAATAATCGCGATGATAAGCGCGTAACTCGTTTTTCTTCTTCTCTATATACTCATTGATATAACGAATACTTGAAAAACGCGCCAGCATGTCGTTATCACAAAGCTTTATAGAATGTACATCAATGTAAATAGCCCGCTTTATTCGACGTCCACCAGACTCTTGCATACCGCGCCAGTTCTTAACTGCTTCTGTCGTTAAGCTGTATGTCGGCAGGGTAGATATTGTGTTGTCCCAATTTTGGACTTTTACATTGGTGAGACCAATTTCTAAAATCTCGCCATCTACCTCGTACTTAGGCATGGCAATCCAGTCACCGGTGTTAAACATGCGGTTGGCGGCAATTTGGATACCCGCGACAAAACCTAAGATAGTATCTCTAAAAATAAGTAGAAGTACTGCAGCAAGTGCGGTTAACCCCGATACAATGAGTAACGGGCTCCTGTCTACTATCAGTGAAATACTCAGTAAAATAGCCACAATCGCAAACGCCAGCTTAGTGACTTGAATAAAGCCCGTTATTGGCGCTCTTCTAGATAGGGCTGAGGCGTTATAAACATCCTCGACAGTACTTAATAGCGCATACAGAGCTAGCAGCCCACTATACAACATATATAGTTGTGCACTTTTAATCACCATGCCATGCATGACGGCTACATCTTCAATGAGCACTGGAGTGGCGATGTAGATAAATAATGCTGGGAAAAGATGCATTAAGCGTCTAAAGAAACCATGCTCTTGAAGTGCATTGTCCCAGCGGTTATTTGATTTATAGACCCAATTGGCAATTTGAGGGCGAATGAGAAGACGCGCAATTATGTAAATAAACGCCGAGATAATTAAAATGCCACTCAGCGCGAGTACATTGTAGAGCGGGTCCTCAGTTGTGAGGCTCGGAAAAATATCGTTAATTAAATGGATAAAGGTATCGCGTATCGAGCTGCTCACTTCCATCGTTTACGACTCCAACAATTTCTTAATTCGGCTGTCTTTGTTTTTCCACAAATTGTTGAGCCAATCTTGGAAATAAAGACGGAACTCAGACTCTGAACGGTCTGACTCTTGTTGTAATTCAGGTATAGGAGTGACATTTACATCGATTACGATTTTTGTCATTTGCCCGCTTAACATTGCCATCATTGGATGACGCTTGTTTTCGGGGTACAGAAGGGAAATATCCAATACATTAGTGAACAATTCCCCCATAGCCGCTAGTGTAAACGACACGCCGCCTGCTTTTGGCGGGAGTAAATGGGCATACGGACTTTGTTTTGCGACATGCTTATCTGTAGTAAAGCGTGTTCCTTCAACAAAGTTGATAACTGTCGTAGGTACAGTTCTGAATTTTTCGCAATATGCCTTCGTGGTTTCTAAATCTTTGCCTTTCTTTTCAGGGTGCTTTTCCAGATATGCACGCGTGTATCTGTGCATAAAAGGCATATCAAGGGCCCAGGCTCCTAAACCAACAAACGGTAGCCAGATCAGCTCTTTTTTCAAGAAGAATTTGGGGGCAGGAATACGATGTGTAGCAAATTCAATGAGCAGAATTATATCCAGATAGCTCAAATGATTGGCAATAATAAGATACCAACGGTCTTTGGCTAATTCGCCGTGTACTGAGCATTCGATATTCACGTTATTAAACAACCGAATAAGTAACACACTTACGCGCCCAAAGCTGAACATCAGCGCGTGCATAACCTTATTCCAAAGCGCTTTGACCGCCCCGTTAGGCAATAGCAATTTAACAAGGCCAAGCAAAATAATGAGGCCACCCCACAACGCGAGATTCAAAATTTGTAGTGTGGTGTGAATAACAAAAATAAACGGAGCTAGTACTGCACGGATCATAATGGTTTCTGAGTTGCGTTAAGTGATTCCAATAAATTATCTTTTGCCTGCCAACGCTCGTTTAACCACGATTGGAATCGTGCTCGAACTTGCGGATCTTCAAAGTATTTATCGCTAAAAATGCCATTTTCCATAATGTCTTTTATGGGCATAACGTCAATATTCACACGAATATCGCGCACTTTACCACTGACAAAGTCCCAAAAAGAAGGTACGCCCTGAGGATAATCAATAGTGACATCAATGAGTTTGTGAAGATGATTCCCCATGGCTGAAAGCACAAACGCAATACCGCCTGCTTTGGGCTTTAGCAGGTGGTTAAAAGGAGACGCCTGCTTGTCGTGTTTGGCTTTTGTGAATCGCGTGCCTTCTACAAAGTTCATTATACTCACAGGCTTAGAGCGAAACTTTTCGCAAGCCTTGCGAGTAGTTTCCATATCCTTGCCTTTTAGGTGTGGGTTTTTGGCCAAAAATGATTTTGAATAGCGACGCATGAATGGGAAGTCGAGTGCCCACCACGCTAGACCAAGAATAGGAACGTAAATGAGTTCTTTTTTGAGGAAGAACTTCAAAAACGGAATTTTGCGGTTAAAAACCCGTTGAAGAACCAGTATATCAACCCAAGATTGATGATTAGCTAACACGAGGTACCAGTCGTCTCGAGTGAGTTTCTCTAGGCCGTTAACGTGCCATGTTGTGCCACCGCTGATACGTTGATTCATGTTGTTAACCCCAATCCACGCTGTCGCGCAGGCGTCGAGTAAATAAGAAATGAAGCGACGCCATTGGGGAATAGGTATTAGCTTAAACACTGACAATAACAAAATGGGCGTAGCCCAAATTACAGTATTTAGAAAATAGAATATGACTGAAATAGTGCCAACAATATGATGCAACACGGCTTTAACCATTGTACTTACCTCAAAAATTAGGCGCTTAGTGTAAACGAACTTGATCTAAAATCCGATAGAGCCTTTACTGATTCCACAATAAAGGCACAAATAAATGAATAAAAGGAAGAAAAATGGAGCTTATTGGCGAAAATAGAGCATTTGGAGGCAAACACCTTCGTTACACTCACGCTGCGAAAACCACCCAATGCGATATGACGTTTGCGATATTTCTACCCCCTTTTGCGTCAGACGAGAAACCTGTTCCTGTGCTTTACTGGCTATCTGGGCTGACCTGTACCGACCAGAATTTTATGCAAAAAGCTGGGGCGATGAAACTTGCTGCTGAATTAGGTATGGCAATAGTTGCACCCGATACTTCACCACGTGGAGACAATGTGCCAGACGATGAAAACGGCGCGTATGACTTTGGTCTTGGGGCTGGCTTCTATGTTGATGCAACCGAGGCGCCATGGTCTGAGCACTATAATATGTATAGCTATATCACCAAAGAGTTACCCGAACTCATAGAAAGTGCGTTTCCAGTTACCAAAGAGAGGGCGATTAGCGGTCACTCGATGGGAGGCCACGGTGCATTAGTTATTGGCATGCGTAACCCTAACAGATATGTGTCTGTCTCAGCATTTAGTCCTATAGCTAACCCAATGGATTGTGGATGGGGGCAGAAGGCGCTGGGTAACTATCTTGGAAGCGATAAGACTGCGTGGCAAGACTATGATGCGTCTGTTCTATTGGCGAGCAAAACCCATTACATTCCATTGCTTGTAGAGCAGGGTACAAAAGATGAGTTTCTGCACGAGCAATTAAAACCACAGTCGTTGGTTCACGCAGCTCAGCACTCTGAAACACAACTTACGTTAAATATGCATGAAGGCTACGATCACAGCTACTACTTTATTGCTTCTTTTATTGAAGAGCATTTAGAGTTTCACGCTGGCCACATGGGGCTCATTTAGTCGCTTTGCCACTGCAATAAATTCAGGCAGAGGGACGGGGCGCTGGTAAAAATATCCCTGACCATAGGTGCACTGATGCGTTTGTAAGAAGGTTTGTTGCTCAATGGTTTCAATACCTTCTGCAATAATGTTGATATTTAGATTCTTCGCAAGGCCAAGGATGGCTTGCACAATAGCCTGATCGTCAGTGTTGTTTTCAAGTTCGCTGACAAAAGAACGATCAATCTTAAGTTCATCAATCGGCAGCTTCTTCAGATAAACCAGTGAACTAAAACCTGTGCCAAAGTCATCAATTGACACGGTAACACCCATAGCCCTCAGTTCATTCAATAGTACAGAGACGGTATCTAGGCGTTTAATTAATATGCTTTCGGTGAGTTCAATAGATAGGTGACGTGGTGCTATATCATGCTCGACAATGGCTGTTTTAATTTGATCAAGTAAATTGAGATCACTCACTTGTCGACCAGAAATATTGATCGCCAACCGGATATCAATATCTAACGCTGTGAGTTGTTTAATGGTGCTACAGGCTGTATTGATAAGCCATTCGCCGAAGGGAAAAATTAGCTCACTTTTCTCCGCAAGGGGAATAAAAACCTCGGGTGAAATAAACTTTCCGTCGGCAGTAATCCAACGGGTTAGTGCCTCACACTTTACGATTTTGCCTGACGATAAGTCGACAATAGGTTGCAGGTACAACTTTAACTCGTTGTTTTCGATGGCTTCGCGAAGTTCATTCTCAAGTTTGTTCACCGCATGATGCTGTCGGTGTAGTGCTTCACTGTAGACTAGCGCACTATTTTTGCCTTTATATTTCGCTGCTTGCAGCGCTATATCGGCGTGATGAAGCAAAGATTCTGGCGAGCTACAGTTGCTTGGAAAACTGACTTCACCAATATTAACTGCCAAATTTGGTTCCGTGCCATCAAGTACTGTGTAGGTGCGGGTCAGTTTTTCTATTAACCCCTGAATAAACTCTGCTGTAGCTTGGCCATTAAAGGCATCATCGCGTTTAATTAACGCAAACTCGTTGCTTCCTATACGGGCAATAAAGCCTTTGTTGTTGACATAACTTTGAAGACGCAGCGCAAAAGACTTGAGAATTTCATCGCCAGATTTGTAGCTGAGCACTTCGTTAATGCGCTTGAACTGACAAATATCGATGATAAAAAGCTTAAATGGCACACCTTCATTGATAAGTCGGCGAATGGTATCTAAAAAAATGCTTCTACTGGCAACATTTGTCAAAGAGTCCATTCCAGTGTTGCTTAGTACTTTCTCACGCTTATTGTGAATATGCGTAATATCAGTGAACAGATAAACCCAATGAGTGAGATCTTTTCCTTGAAGCACCGGGTGAATAGTGACTTGTAGCCACGTACTAAAGCTGCCGAGCGGTTGCCAAAATACTTCCCCTTGCCAAGGAGATTTCTTTTTCACAAGAGAGGGCAAGAAGGACTGAGAGGTGTCCATTAAGTGCAGTAATTCAGAAATACGCTTAGTACTTGGTGTGGTGCTGTTGCAGACCAGCAAGCGATGAGCGGCCCTGTTATCTAGAACTAATTGTCCTTGTGCATCGAGGATCACAACCCCCGTATCAAGGTCGTAAATTGCTTGTTGAATTGGTGGTACTAATCGTTGCAACCGACTATTTTTTCTAAGCACATCATTAAGTTTGTGACGAATGTATTCGTGTTGACCAACAATTTCATGATGGCTAAGCAGTAACTCTCTAGCGGTTTGTAGTGTTCTTCGCTTGTCGTTGAATTCGTCCTCAACGTTTTTAATAACAAGATAACGAGAATCATTGCCGCTGTTTATGGCTAACGCTTCTAGACGCAAGTCAGCTTGGTCTATTTGTTCGGTCCAAAATCCAGAGGATAAGGTGAACGCCGTATCACCTTGCCAAACTTGCTCGGCATCAATGAAAAAGTCACAGAGAAAGAGAGAGGGAGTTTGTTCTTTTAATAAGCGGTTGTGCGTATCTAGCGTAACGATGCCGTTTAACCAAGGAAGGTCAGTGGTTAAACATTCGATGTCATTAGCCTCATTGCAACGGAACAATGCACAATTGGTAATGCCAAGCGCGTTTAATAAGTGAATGTCCATGGTTCCCTCCTACCAAAACGCGATCGTATTAAATAATTTATCTACGTTCTCACCGGTTTTAGCGCTTGTTTTAATAAGTGCAGCGAATTTTTGAGCATAAGACGCCAGTTCTTCTTCGCTCCAATGCCAGCTAGTGGGAAGATCAGTCTTATTCACCACAAAAAAAGCGGGTACATTTGGGTAATGATCCCTCGCTAACTCCAAAATTTCCATACCCTCTAATAGCGACTGTGAGCGAGTTTGATCAACCACAATAATGTATGCACTCGCTCCGCGAAGGTAGCGAGGATTAAAACCGCAGTAACGGTCAATCCCTTCTAAATCCCATATCAGCAATTGCACATCGCTGTCATTTTCATGCACGTGCTTTTTATCGATTTTAACGCCGATAGTCGTCTTATATTTTTCAGAAAAAATGCCTTCAACAAACTGCTTGGTAAGGCTCGTTTTACCTACGCCTGTTGGTCCTAATATGCATATTTTCTTCTGGATCACGAGAAAGCTTCCTTACTACTGTATATCGGATGTCAAAACGTTAATCATAACAGAGCGCCCCATTGATGGTTTCTTTAATGGGAGTTCGCCCAGACTAACGGCAATCAGTGTGTCGCTTGTAACGCCAAACGAAATTAGCGTATTAACCACATTGTCGGCACGCTTACGACTAAGCACCTTATTACGTGCACTAGAACCTGAGTTGTCACTGGCGCCTAATACTACAATACTTATAAACGTCTTGGTTTTCGCTGCTAACACTTCTAGCTGCACAATGTCACTAGCTAGCGCCTCTAATTTAGCTAACTGTACTGCAGAAATGTCTTCTTGGTTAGTGGCAAAGGGGACACTTTGTGAGGATATTTTATCTACCAATCGGGCAAGCGCCGCTCGCTGTAGTGTACTATCGTCTATCTCAATAACAGGTATGACTTCAAGTGCATCAATGTCAATACTGAGGTTGTCGATACCTGGTATGGCGTCCATTTGCTGAGAAAGGTGTGCCGCCGTTGACGAAAAAACGCTGCCGCTTATACCAACACTTTCGTTGTCGTGTATTAGCGAAAGTGTTTCTTTTGAACTCAAAGGATATTGGCGAACGAGTTGAGAGAGCTTTTTGGCAACAACAGACGCTTTCAGCGAGGCGAAAGGTTCTTCGATGATGTTGACGTCTTCAGCATTGATATCGTTGGCACTTAGCCATTCACTCACACTCTCAACTGCAGGATCTCTGAGGATTTTAGTGTGTACTTTGCCGTTAGTAATAAATGTGTCTGCCACTAAAATCCCATCGGGCGGAGTAAGGCTTTCAATATCGCTTTTTAAGATACTCAGTGATAGACGCATTGCTGACAGCGCAACCAGTGCGCCTACCAAAACAATTAATAGCACGCCTCCCAATAAGCGTTTGGGCTTTTTCTTTTGCTCTTCTTTTCGCTCGCTTACCAAACAGTCTGACAGAATGGTTTCAGCGCCTTCAAAGGGGGCGTTGTCGCCATTGTATTGAGACAGTGGTTGCTGATAGAACTTATGAAATTCTTCTAGGGTAAGCTGAAGTTTCTGGCGTATTGAAGGAGGAATTACACCAGTAACTGCTGCAACCAAAATGGCCTGAGGGCCAATTTTGATAAGCAAGGTAAAATCGCCCGTTTTAATCTCACCAATTTCGTTTTCTGTGGCATCACTACCTTGGCTGAACGCATCTGCGACAAAGTCGTTGATTGCTACAAGCATCGAAGAAATAAGATCGGCATCTTTTTCTTTTTCAGGATCAGATGACAAACCGCGAAGTAACGTACCTGTTTCTCTGTGAATAACGAGCAGTTGTTGAACTTGATATTGATAAATTTGTGAAGCCACAAATTCAGAATATCTCACGCCCGATTGCCAGGCTTTAAATCGCCACGATATGCTCCTTGGACTTAGACTGTTTTCGATGAGCGTGTTCGTGCGCTCAACGAACTCTATGACAAAAGAAGCAAACGCTTTTCTTACTAGCGTGCCCACCAGAGGGTAAAGTGAACCAACAATTTTTTCACTATTGGCTTCAATTGAACGGTGTAACGATTTTTCAACTAACGGTACGAGTACTTTATTAACTGAGCCGTCTTTATTTTCACGTGTCAATAGTGCTTCGGACACTACGTCAGTAACGTATTGCTTTGCATTGTGCGACAGCTTTTCATCAATATACTTGTCGTCTCTCCCAATAAGTAGTGCTCTTACACTATCAAGAGAGTGATCTGTGCGCTCAGGTGATGGCACCTTGCTTGTCATAATTTAGCTGTCTGTAGCGAGGTTTGTCGCCATGGTTGATAACAAGTTTGCCAGCGTTTTTCTGTCGGTCTTACTTTCAGATAGTTCACTGGTAACCTGTTGCAACTTAGCGAGTAATTCCTGGTGACGCTTGGTAAACAAATTGTCAAGTGACTCCAGCTCTTTAACAACATGCGCTTCAAGTGCGTCATTGTCATTCTTTGCTGTTGTTTCAGCTATTTCCAGCTCGCTTTGCAGTTTATCGGTGGTCTCTTGAAGGTGAGCTTGCACATTACCATGATTGTCATTTGCATTGGTGAGCTGTTCAGTCAGCGCTGCTACTTGAGTGTCTATTTGTTTTCGAATTTGGGCAAATTGCACGTCAAGGTGAGCATTGAGTTTACTGAAACTGTCTTCTACCCGTGCTTCCAGTGCCGAAAGATCAGCACGAAAAGCGCGATTAGTTTGACCGAAAAGAATCTCTCTAAGTTGTGATAGTTCATCTGTTTGTTCAACAGACTCGGCAGGAGTCGGTGCTTTCGCATCCTTTTGCTTCTTGTCTTCCATAAATCATCTCCGGCGAGAAAGGCGTGATGTAGGTGCTACTTTGGCTTTCAGTAGTTATTCTAGTCACATTGCTTTTTTTTCCTACAATAACGGTAAATGAGCAACTTTGAAATACTCAAAAAGTATATTAATAGTAAATACGCAAATAATGAAAAAATGCATTTGATTCAGCGTGTTGTAAAACTTAAAAAGCATTAAAGTACTGGTAGAAGTTCAAGCTGTTGAAGTTGAAGTAGTTAGTGGCACATAAATGCGGTGAAAATATACAATCTCGTCGTTGTTTTTTTAGTGAACATAGGTAGTATACGCGGCTCGCGAAAACGCGCTATAGCTGCATTTCGCTTTGCTTTTGTATTACGTTGTTATTGAGGTTTGTGTTGTGTCTATTACTCCCTTAAATCGCAAGTTATCTGTCGCTCCAATGCTGGATTGGACAGATCGCCATTGTCGCTATTTCTTGCGTCTTATGACTAAACACACCTTGCTTTACACTGAGATGGTTACAACTGGCGCCATTATTTATGGCAAGGGTGACTATCTTGGCTTTAACAACGAAGAGCACCCTGTCGCTGTTCAACTAGGTGGTAGCGATCCAAGTGACATGGCACGCTGTGCGATATTGTCTCAAGAGCGTGGCTATGATGAGGTTAATATCAACGTTGGTTGTCCCAGTGACAGAGTAAAAAACGGCAGCTTCGGGGCGTGTCTCATGGCGCAACCTGAAGTCGTTGCTGATTGCGTTGCCGCTATGCAAAAAGAAGTCGATATTCCCGTTACCGTTAAATGCCGTATTGGTATTGATGATATGGATGAAGACGAGGATTTTTCGCGCTTCATCAATGTGGTAGCCGATGCAGGATGCGATACTTTTATTGTTCATGCGCGAAAAGCGTGGCTACAGGGGTTAAGCCCAAAAGAAAACCGTGAAATTCCACCACTAAATTATCCTCGCGTACATCGCCTGAAGGCAGCTAGACCAGAACTTTCTATTAGTATCAATGGTGGTGTTAAAACGCTAGATGAAACTAAAACGCAACTACTCGACGTAGATGGTGTGATGATGGGGCGTGAGGTTTATGCTAATCCCTACATTTTAGCCAATGTCGACAACGTTATTTTTGGCGATGATCACAGTGAGATTATCTCTCGTCGAGATCTAGTTATGAAAATGCAAGAATACATAGCACGTCAAGACGATCCGTATTTCAAGCCATGGCATGTGGCGCGTCACATGCTAGGGCTCTATCAGGGCCAAGCAGGTGGACGAATTTGGCGACGTTACTTAAGTCAAAACGGTACAGGAAAGTCTCCCGATCCTGATCTTTTAATGAATGCATTAGATGCAGTGGAAAAAGCACAAAGAGAAGTTGCACAGTACAATGGTCAAAAAGACTAAAGTATTAGTGCTTTTGACTAAAGTTTAATATTTGTACTATTGGCTCTTTTCTCTCGCTGGCAATTTTATTTTTAATAAATTCTTTTAAAACAACATTTTAACGATTTGTTTTGATGTTGGCACGTCTCTCGCTAACTACTAAGTATCGCAACGACAACGTGTTGTTGCACTGACTTAACGTTCGAGGGAAACTATGAAAACTTCACTAATTGCAGCGACTTTACTTTCAGCAAGCATGATGAGCAGCGCAGTGAGCGCGCAAGAGTCAGTGCTTCAAACATTATTAACTGACATGGTTACAACAGCGGTTTCAGTTACTGCAAATGAGATAAGCGCAGACGTTTATCAAACTGTTGCCAATACGTCTTATCACTTCGAATTAGACGGCAAAAATAGCGGCAAGTCAGGTAGCGTAAGCGTAACAGACTTGGTAGTGAGTACTGACGCAGCAGGCTCATCAAATGAAGAAGATGCCGACTAACATCATTGTTGTAAAAAAGCGCCTTAGGGCGCTTTTTTTACGTCCAGTATATAAGCTGCTCCTGATTCAGCGCCATTGTCATCCTTATGCGGCGTACCTACGATGGCCATGTGATCATGCAAGGCTACATTCCAGCCGAACCTATCATTTTCTGATGCATCACTCGCTACTGTCTTGAACTTAAAGCGCCATTGTCCATTTTGCTTTTCATATATGTACAACGCGCCTTGATTAACTGCGCTTACGTCGCTGTGCATAGCACTAATTATTGCCGTACTACTTGTTAATGCAACGCCACGACCAAATCGGTCATCGGCATGGCTATCAGGTGCAGTGATTTTATCTGTCTGTTTCCATGCGCCATTGGAGCGTTCAAAAATATAGGCGGAGCCAGCGTCTATACCAACACCTTCAATATCACCTCTTCGCGCAGAAATTAAAGCGGTATTTCCGTTTAGCGCAACTCTTACGCCAAATATATCCGTTTTCTCTCCATCGCTTGCAAGTAACTTCGCCTGTTGATGCCACTGATTGTCATCGAACACAAAAGTATAGGCGGCCCCTGCGTTGTCAGCTTTCGCATCGTGTAGATCAGCACCCACAAGGATCGTATTGCCATCAATGGCAACGCTTATGCCAAATAAGTCACCCTCAGCACCGTCGGTTGCAGTGAGTTTGGTTTGAAATTGCCACTGATTATTCGCTTTTTTATACACGTAAGCTGCACCCGAATCGGTGTACGAACTATCGCTATGCGGCGCGCCAATCACAAGAAATTTTTCAGTTAGTGCAATACTCTGCCCATATGCATCGTCTTCACGTGCATCAACAGCCGTTAACACTTGAGTTTGGCTCCATGTATCGTTTTCTTTTTTGAAGACGAAAACTGCGCCGGCATTTTTCTTTTTGACGTCACTATTTCTCGCCCCTAAAAGTGCAAAACCATGTTTAAGCGCAACGTTTCCTCCCAAAGTATCATGGGGATAGCGCGGTGAGGCGATGAGTTTGGCTTGCTGCTGCCAACCCTCTTTTGTTTTTGCAAAGATATAGGCAGCACCCGCATCTTCACTGTCTCTTGAATCTGCTTTATATGCACCGACTAAGGCAATTTCTTTATCAATAGCAACGCTGTAACCAAAAAAATCCTCAGAGTTACCGTCATCAGGGACCACTTTAATTGGCTGTGCAAAACTATTCGGGGTGAGTAGCAGTAAACCACAAATAGTGAGCCTAATGGTTGTGAGATGTTTTTCCATTACCTTTTCATTCCTTGATTAGAAAGCAAACACACTAGTGGGTATAGCGCACTCCGACAATTCAGAGTCGATGAAATGAAAAATTTCAAAGATGGTTACAGCTCGCCCTTAGATGTAATGGCACTTTATTTACTCATGCTTAGGTGTAAAGACCGCTAATTCACAGTAGTGGTCAAATTCACAAAGTCAGTGGTTAAAAATACCAATTATTAGGTTTAGCTTGTTTTGAATTTACCTCTGTAAAAGTGATTTTTTGAAAAAATGCATACAAAACAATTGTTTAATAATTTGGCACGTTGATTGTAATAGTAATAGGGAATCCAGTAGGAAATCCAGCGAAGCACAATATGACAGTGGTACAGGGCTGGTAACCAAATAACATTCTTAACGGAGAAATAATCATGGGTATGTTTTCGCGTATTAACGATATTGTTCAAGCCAACATCAACGCAATGCTAGACAAGGCTGAGGATCCGGAAAAAATCATTCGTTTGATTATTCAGGAAATGGAAGAAACCTTGGTAGAAGTGCGAACTGATGCTGCGCGATATATCGCGCAACAAAAAACACTAGCGCGCCACATCGATGCAGCAACAAAAGAAATTAATGGTTGGCAAGATAAAGCCCAGCTTGCCATGAACAGCGATAAAGAAACCCTGGCTAAAGCTGCGCTTATCGAAAAGCAAAAGTACGTTGCAAAGCTCGCGTCACTTGAAGAGCAGCAAAAACATTTATCGGAGACGGTAGAGAAAATCCAGCAAGATACTTCGCGTCTTAATAGCAAACTAGCTGAAGCAAAGGCAAAACAGAAAACACTGGTACAGCGCAAAAATTCAGCGCAGACCCGCCTTAAAGTGAAGCAAGCAGACCATGAAAGCAAGATTGATGATGCGATGACGCGTTTTGAAAATTACGAGCAACGTATCGATTATCTAGAAGCGCAAGTTGATGCTTACGATTTGACGAAAACAAACGAAGCTACGTCACTGCAAGCTCAGTTTGACGCAATGGAAGCCGATGAGGCAATTGAGAAAGAATTGGCTGAACTTAAAAAGAATAAGGTCGCTTAAGCGACCTTACCCCAGCCAGTGTAAACCGCATTTAGCAAAGTACAGAATAGAGTGGAGAAAATCATGAAAATGCCAACACAAAAACGTATGTATAGAGATTTAGACTCAGGCGTTATCTCGGGTGTTTGTGCAGGAGTTGCACGCTACTTTGATATAGACGCGGTATGGGTAAGAGCTGCGGCCGTGGTAAGCCTGTTCGTCGCTACCCCAATTACACTGGTTGCCTATATCGCTGCCGTTATTCTTCTGCCGAGGATGGGCTAATGAAAAATTTCTTGATTGCAGTGGTTATCGCCATTGTTCTTGTAAACTGCTTAGGCAATTTAGTAGACAGCTGGTTAGGAATGCATATCGTCATGGCCGATGAATTGTTAGGGCCATGGGAAAACATAGCGGTGTTATCACTTATAGGTGTGGTTTTGGTTGTGGTGGGCTTTGTCGTGGCAGTGAGCGTATTAGGTACTATCGTGCTTGGTTTGGGTGCGGGCTTACTAGCACTATTTGTTGTAGGCGTCAGCGCGTTTTGGCCCATTATCATTATTGGTATTGCGCTTTATGCTCTGAAAAACCGTAACTCTGCACAGTATAAGCAGCGAAATAGTCACAATATGCACCATACTTTATAGAAAACATAAGCCAAATTAAGTTGTGTTTACGTAGTAAAAGATGATGTTATAGACGCAGCCGTCATAAAGGTTTCGCATTTTTCAGGTAGAGTAAAAAATCATATAGCTGGTGAACGCCGGCTATATGTCATTTAAAAGGAAGGTTGGTGTGATATGAGACAATCAATTAACGCAAAATGGATCGCGATTTTCACTGCGGTAATATTGGTCGTATTCTGGATTATTGGTTGGTATTGGAGTTTTTCACCCGATACGTATGACGTGAGAGAGCGTTTACAGAAAAACTCGTCAATTGAAAATCCAACGAAGATTGCTGGCTACACATTAACCACAACAATGATTGATGTATCAGAAACCTTGCTCGACAAACCGGGTGGTTATCTTTCTAATGACGTTACACCACCGGGACTTTTCTTAGATAACATGCCGGCTTGGGAGTTTGGTGCGCTTGAAATGGTGCGTGACCTGGCGTTATCAATGCGTAAAGACTTCAGCCGTTCTCAATCACAGTCAATTGAAAACCCTTATCTTACCAAAGCACATCCCAAATTTAATATGGACCACAAAAGCTGGGCGTTACCCTCTTCAGAGTCCAGTTACGCTGAAGGTATCGCGTTGTTAAAACAATATCGCGATGAGCTTGCCAGTACGCGTAATTCTGACAGTCAGTTTTATACACGTGCCGATAATTTGCGCGAATGGCTTAAACAAGTGGAAAAGCGGCTAGGTAGCTATTCACAAAGGCTTAGTGCCAGCGTAGGATCTGCTCGCATTAATACCGACCTTGCTGGTGACGCCAACGCAAGACAATCTTCACCGGTAGCCAGTCAGCGTGTTGTAAAAACAAGTTGGTGGAAATTAGATGATAACTTCTATGAAGCGCGCGGCGCTACATGGGCACTACTGCACTTTTTAAAAGCAGTAGAGATTGAGTTTTACGATGTGCTAGAAGATAAAAATGCATTGGTGAGTCTGCAGCAAATTATTAGAGAGCTAGAGGCTACTCAACAAACGGTATATAGCCCAATGATTTTAAATGGAAGCGGTTTTGGTATGTTAGCTAATCACTCGTTAGTAATGGCAAACTATATTTCTCGAGCAAATGCCGCTTTAATTGAACTTTCTGAACTGCTCAATCAAGGATAATTAATGAAAAAAGGTCTATTAGCTGCAGCATTAGGTTGCGCATTAGTGTCAACGGCATCTCAAGCTGACACCATTGCGGGTGTATATGTAGGTGCACAAATGTGGCAAACCGACACATCTGGTGGATTTGCTGATAGCAGTAGTACAGCAGACTTTAATTTTGATGATGAAACAAATACTGCGCTTTACATCGCTTTTGAACACCCAGTGCCTTTTGTTCCAAATATTAAAATTAGCCATGCGACATTGGATAACTCTGGCTCTACGGTATTGAACACCAATTTTACCTTTGATGGTGAGTTGTACACTGCAAACAGTGAAGTGAATACAGATGTGGAAATTGATTCAACCGATTTCATTATGTATTACGAGCTGTTTGACAATGACCTCGTTAGCTTTGACTTAGGCATAAATGCCAAGTATATCGATGGTTCTCTAGCGGTTGCAGACAGAGCCAGCAGCACATCGGGGTCTGCGGAGTTCTCTGGTATTATTCCAATGGCATACTCGAAGGTACAATTGGGCTTGCCGTTTACAGGGCTTTCTGCCTACTTTGAAGGTAGCTATCTGTCATTTGATGATCACGAGTTAAGCGACTATCAAGCTGCAGTGCAGTATTCATTTATCGAAAGTATTGCGATAGACATGACGCTACAAGTCGGTTACCGAAGTGTAACAGTAGACATTGAAGATCTTGACGACGTATATGCAGACATGGAATTTGACGGCGTATTTGCTGGACTAGAGCTACACTTCTAAGCACTTTTTGCCAAATAGTGATAAGGCGTGACTGAGTTTCAGTTCACGCCTTTTTTATTTCAATATCGCTTTTAAGCACTTTCCGTAATAAAAAAGTTTCATTTATTCTTTTCTCTTCTTGAAGAAAGTCGTTAGCCTTAGCGCCATTGATAAAAGGCTAAAAGACTATGTCACAAGATTCTAATTCGAACTCAGCGCCAGGCGCCGTATTAAACGAACAACAATGGAATGCAATTACGCAGGCCATTGCGGGGTTAAATCGTGATCAACTTACTTGGGTAAGTGGATATGCTGCGGGTATGGCGGCAGCGCAAGGTGGTGCAGTAGCACCAATGATGGAAGCGCAAGCTGCGCCTGCGGGTGATGCGCCAACATTGACCATTTTATATGGTTCACAAACCGGTAATGCAAAAGGTGTGGCAGCACAGTGCCAAGCAAAAGCAGAAGAAGCTGGGTTTAATAGCAAGCTCGTTAGCATGGCAGACTACAAGCCGCGCAACTTGAAAGGTGAAACCCACGTTGCTGTTTTCGTTAGTACGCATGGTGAAGGCGATGCGCCTGATGATGCTATTGAATTGCATGAATTTTTAGCAGGCAAAAAAGCGCCTAAGCTCACCAATACAAAATATGCTGTTTTAGGCTTAGGTGATAGCAGCTATGAGTTTTTCTGCCAAACAGGTAAAGACTTTGATGAGCGCTTGGGCAAGCTTGGCGGTAAAGCCATTGTAGAACGCCTCGATTGTGACGTTGACTATGAAGCTGAAGCCGAAGCATGGCTAAGCAAACTTATCGAGTCGCTTAAAGAAGATTTTAGTGCTGCGTCAGCGCCAGCAGTTGCAGCGCAAACCGGTGCAGCTGTTCACGGTGTAGCTGCACAGACGTACACCAAAAAAGCCCCGTTTAAAGCGTCTCTCATCGAGTCATTGAAGATAACAGGGCGCGACTCTGTAAAAGACATACGCCATATCGAAATTAGTCTTGAAGACTCTGGTATAACGTACCAGCCGGGTGATGCACTTGGTGTATGGTTCAAAAACGCACCATCACTGGTATCTGAGCTTGTTAGTCTACTTTCTTTAGACGGCAACGCCGAAGTGGTTGTGGCCGAATCAAGTATGCCTTTGTCTGAAGCACTGACTTCAAAACTTGAGCTTACGTTAAGTTATCCTAATTTTATTAAGTCTTACCAAGCGGCCACAGGCTCTGAGAGTTTAGCGGCATTAATGGAAGACAAAGCGCAGCTTCGTACTTACATGGCTGAACGTCAGATAATTGATATTGTACGAGACCATCCAGGCTCGCTGACTGCTCAGCAGTTAGTTGATGCACTGCGCCCGCTAACGCCGCGTTTGTATTCAATTGCATCAAGCCAAGCGGAAGTGGAAGAAGAGGTTCATCTAACCGTTGCACACGTTGATTATGAAGCTTTTGGTCATCGCCATCAGGGTGGTGCATCGGGTTTCTTGTGTGAATACCTTGAAGAAAATGGTGAAGTGGATGTGTTTGTCGAAAACAACGACAACTTCCGTTTGCCTGCAGATCCAAATACCCCAGTCATTATGGTAGGGCCGGGTACAGGTATAGCGCCATTTAGAGCCTTTATGCAAGAGCGCGACGCTCAAGACGCAGAAGGTAAAAACTGGTTGTTCTTTGGAAACCCACACTTTACGCAAGACTTTTTGTATCAAGTCGAGTGGCAGGGTTATGTAAAAGACGGTCTACTGGACAAAATTACATTGGCATTCTCACGTGACCAAGAAGAAAAAGTATACGTTCAACATCGTTTATTAGAAAACGGCAAAGAAGTATACGAATGGCTTGAACAAGGTGCACATTTCTATGTTTGTGGTGATGCTATGCACATGGCAAAAGATGTAGAAAATGCCTTAATTACTATTGTTCAAGAGCACGGTGGAAAATCTGAAGCTGATGCTAAAGCCTATATTGTTGAGTTGCGTAAAGCGAAACGTTATCAGAAGGATGTCTATTAATGAGTAACGAAAAATCACCTTTTATCGTTGAGGGCAAACTGGCTGACAACGAACGTCTTAAGCGTGAGAGTAATAACTTACGTGGTACTATTGAAGCCGATTTAAAAGATGATCTTACCGGCGGATTTACGGCGGATAATTTCCAGCTAATTCGTTTCCACGGTATGTACCAGCAGGACGACCGCGATATTCGCGCAGAGCGCGCTAAACAAAAATTAGAGCCATTGCACAATGTCATGCTTCGTGCGCGTTTGCCTGGCGGTGTTATCACGCCTGATCAATGGTTAGCAATCGATAAATTTGCAGCAGATCACTCTATTTATGGCAGTATTCGTTTAACAACGCGCCAAACATTTCAGTTTCACGGTGTGTTGAAGCCAAAAATTAAGTCGATGCACCAAATGTTAAATAAAGTTGGTATCGATTCAATTGCCACAGCAGGTGACGTTAACCGAAACGTGCTATGTACTTCGAACCCTGTTGAGTCTGCACTTCACGTTGAAGCATTTGAGTGGGCTAAAAAGATCAGTGAGCATTTGCTTCCTAAAACCCGCGCCTATGCTGAAATTTGGCTAGACGGCGAAAAAGTGGAGACCACCGAAAAGCCTGTTGAGCCTATTCTAGGTGATAACTACTTGCCACGTAAGTTTAAAACTACCGTGGTCATTCCACCGCAAAACGACGTAGACGTACATGCTAACGACTTGAACTTTGTAGCTATTGCCGAGAACGGCAAGTTAGTGGGCTTCAATGTACTAGTGGGCGGCGGTCTTGCGATGACACACGGTGACAAGAGCACGTATCCGCGTAAAGCCAGCGACTTTGGTTTCATTGGGCTAGAAAACACCCTAGATGTTGCAGCGGCGGTTGTTACCACTCAGCGCGATTGGGGTAATCGTGTCAATCGTAAAAACGCAAAGACAAAGTACACACTTGAACGTGTTGGTGTGGAAAACTTTAAAGCCGAAGTTGAAAAGCGCGCTGGTGTAACATTCCAAGAAAGTCGTCCGTACGAATTCACTGGGCGCGGTGATCGCATTGGTTGGGTAGAAGGTATCGACGGTAAATATCACCTTACTGTCTTTATCGAAAATGGCCGTATTTTGGATTACCCAAATAAGACCTTGAAAACAGGTTGCGCAGAGATTGCCAAAATCCACAAAGGCGATTTCCGTTTAACCGCAAACCAGAACCTGATTATTGCAGGCGTAGCCCCTGAAGATAAAGACACTATTGAGTCTTTAGCAAGACAGCACGGTTTGATTGCGCCTGAGATTTCTAATCAGCGCCTTGACTCAATGGCATGCGTAGCATTGCCTACATGTCCATTAGCTATGGCAGAAGCAGAGCGTTACTTGCCTGATGCGGTAACCGAACTTGAAGGGTTATTGGCGAAACACGGTCTAGAGCAAGACAGCGTGATCTTTCGTGTAACCGGTTGTCCAAACGGCTGCGGTCGCGCCATGTTGTCAGAAGTAGGCTTGGTGGGTAAAGGGCCAGGTAAATACAACCTTCATTTAGGTGGTAACCGGGAAGGTACACGCATTCCACGTATGTACCGTGAAAATATTAGTGAACAAGAAATCATGGCAGAACTTGATACGCTTTTAGGCCAATGGGCGAAAGAGCGTAATGATGGTGAAGCCTTTGGTGATTTTGTCATTCGCGCTGGTATCGTTAAACCAGTAGTAGACTCCGCACGGGATTTCTATGACGCATAATACAGCTACATCGCAGCAACCATTGTCACTTGATATCAGCAAAGAAGCGTTAGCCGATATCAATGAAACGTTGGAAACCATGACGGCGCAAGAGCGAGTTGCTTGGGCGCTGGAAAACTTGCCGGACACGCACATTGTCTCATCGAGCTTTGGCGCGCAGTCAGCAGTGATGCTGCATATGCTGACGCAAGCACAACCGGATATTCCGGTTGTGCTTACTGATACTGGCTACCTATTCCCAGAAACGTACAAATTTATTGATGAGTTGGTTCAAAAACTGAATCTTAACTTACATGTTTATCGAGCAGATATGTCTTCAGCGTGGCAAGAAGCGCGATTCGGCCGTTTGTGGGAAAAGGGTATAGACGGTATCGAACAGTACAACAAACTGAACAAAGTCGAGCCGATGCAGCGCGCATTGTCTGAACTAAATGCAGGAACATGGTTTGCTGGCTTACGTCGCAGTCAGTCAGACACGCGAGGAAAACTTCCTGTGCTTCAAAAGGTAGGAAAGCAGTTTAAGTTGTATCCTATTATTGATTGGAGCAACAAAGATCTTCACTACTACTTAAAAGAGAACAACCTTGAGTACCACCCATTATGGGAGCAAGGATATGTTTCTATCGGTGATTGGCACACAACGCAATCACTGCAAGAAGGTATGAGTGAGCAAGATACCCGTTTCTTCGGCTTGAAACGTGAATGTGGACTTCACGAATTCGGTGACGGAATTTAAGGTTTAACAACCTAGGCAATACTGAATACTTCGCCCAGAACTGTTTTTAGGGCCGCTAAATACGGTTCATTGGGCGACTTACCTACAAGGGTATATAACTCGCTCCCCACGGGTGTAAATTTATAATACACCAACGCGACACCCGATGTCTGACACGTGAGATCAATGGTGTCATTGACACAACGCAGAGACACTTTCTGGCCTTCTGTATACTCGCCACTCTCAATTTCACTCGCGTAAATGAGTTTCATTTCTTGTAATGACAACAAGTCAGGGTAGCTCAGTCCAATCGATGCTAAGTTTACATGCTCAGGCACAGGGCGTTTCAAAAACGAAAAAAGCCCTTTTCTTCTGTGAAACCCTACTAAAATTCGCGGCACGGGATCATTATTTCTTTTACTTGCCACGCTTACCGCTTTACTGAAAATCTTTGCATCGCGATGAGTGAGAGTTTTCAAGAGCTGTAAGGTGCGCAACGAAAAGCTACCGGGACGTGCTACTTCTACAGCAAAAATTTTTCCCCATAATTCCTGCATAGGCGGGCTGTAAATCTCTTCAGCCATAGTACTAAAAGCAAAAAACCAATCTGGGTCAAGATTCTCTGTAGTTTGTTCGTTGATTGTTACATTTAGTGCTATATTTAGGACAGCTTGAAGGTTACTGGCCTTTTGTGTTTCAAGGATTTGTTTTCTGCGTTCGATAGCATGCTTTTGCTTTTTCGGATCAGGCGACAACATCGAAGGGCTAATACCAACGCGCGCAAACCAAGACAGCATTCGTTGACGACTCACGTCTACCTTGGCGTTGACGGTGTTTCGCTCTGTGGGTATGTTGTCTGCAGCGTTTGGTTTAGCTTTTTCCTCAGGTGCAGGTGTCTTATTTACCTGTTGGGAAAAATGCTGTGGCGTAATCTTCATATAAATGTGTTAAGTGATAAATTTAACGGCACTAGGGGAGCACTATTGCATTGCGTAACCCAATTATCAATGTAATCGTTGCCTTTATACAATGAGTAGCGCATTCTAGTATTGTATATGTTGAGGAAATAAGTGGTAATGTCGGCAATGGATTACGATAATGACGAACTCATCTTCTTAGACGATGATGGGTCAACTGACGAACAAGTACTTCTAGGCAAAGACTGGAACATTCTTATTGTAGATGATGATGAAGAAATTCATACCGTCACCCGTCTTGCTTTGTCTGATCTAGTGGTCAATGACCGCAAGCTTAATTTCATCCATGCCTATTCAGGTAAACAAGCCAAGGAATTACTGCACGAATATGGCAATAGCATTGCCATTATTTTACTTGATGTAGTGATGGAAACCGATGATGCCGGTTTTGAAGTGGTCAAGTACATTCGCGAAGATATGAAGCTATTTGAGCCTCGCATAATTTTACGTACAGGCCAGCCCGGTTATGCGCCGGAAGAGCAAGTCATCAAAGTTTACGACATTAACGACTATAAGACGAAAACAGAGCTCACAAGAGCCAAGTTACTTACCACAATTATTGCCTCTCTGCGTTCTTATCAGCAAATCATTACCATAAGTCAAAATCGCGCCGGTTTAGAAAAAATCATTACGTCGTCAGCTAATTTGTTTGAAGAACATTCGGTTAAAGCTTTTTGTGAAGGTGTCGTCACACAAATAAGTTCGCTTATAGGACTGGATTCAGAAGGCTTACTTTGTGCCAGAGCGGGCTCATTGATTGACCGTGAAGATGAAGATGTTTATGTGCTTGGCGCTGCCGGTGAGTATGCAAAGTACATTAACAAGCCTATTGAAGAGCTGCAGAAAGACGAAATTGCAGATAACGTGTCACGCTGCTTACGCCTTAAAAAACACATTTTTGAAGCTGGGTTCTCGGTTTTATTTATTAGCCGAGCAGGCTTTGAAGCCGCAGTCTACGTTCGCCAAACACACGAAATCAGTGACCTTGACCGCGATTTATTAGAAGTGTTTTTATCAAGCATTTCCGTTGGCTACGAAAACGTAAATCTATTCCATGAATTGAGAAATGCAGCATTTAGAGATTGGCTAACGCGTTTACCTAACCGAAATGAATTTATTAATATGCTCGATAAACCCCATATCTTTGCATGCGAAGATTGCTGCGTGGCGCTTATCGATGTAAATCATTTTTCTGATATTAACGATGGACTTGGTCAGGAAGTTGGAAACGATCTGTTACGCGCAATAAGCGACCGTTTTCAAACCGCGTTTGGTGATGACGTTAAAAAAGGGCGAATTGGTGCCGATGTCTTTGGTCTTATAGGGCCAGCAACCTCAGTTTCGCCTGATTCAATCAATGAGATATTTGAATCTTCATTTCAAGTTGGGGATCACACGTTACCTGTTAATGTGACGCTGGGTTTATGCAAGCTCGATAACAAGCGTAATATTGGTATAGAAATTCTCAAGCGAACTAATATCGCGCTTAATCGTGCTAAGAAGAACTTAACCGATAATTTTGAGTATTACGCGAAGGATATTGAAGACCAAACTACGTGGCGACTAGATATGATTAGGCGTTTGCGCAACGATTTTGCTGCACGCAAGCTCGAACTGTGGTTTCAACCTCAAGTAGATTTACTGAGTGAAAAAGTAGTGGGAATGGAGGGGTTATTGCGCTGGCCTGACGGTGACGGCGGCTATATTTCACCCGCAGTATTTGTTCCTTTGGCTGAATACTCTGGCTTGATTGTTGATATAGGTGAGTGGGTATTAGAAGAATCCTGCCGAAGGCTACAGCAACTACGAGAGCTAGATTATGGTCATTTGCGTGTTGCAGTGAATATTTCTATTCCACAATTCAGAGATCGTTTATTTGTCGATAAAGTTAAGCATGCTTTGTCTACCGCTAATTGCGATCCAAGCTTGTTAGAACTGGAGATCACTGAAAGTGTGGTAATGGACGAACCACAAATTGTGATTGATGCACTTAGAGCATTAAAAGAATTTGGTGTGAAAATCGCGATTGATGATTTTGGCACAGGCTTCTCATCTATGAGTTACCTACAGCAATTACCACTGGATCGTTTAAAAGTCGATCGTTCGTTTGTTAAGGACATCAAGCCCGGTGCAAGTGCAGTTCTTGCTGAAACAATCGTGACATTGGGCAACAAATTGGGATTGTTAACTATTGCAGAAGGCGTTGAAAAACGCGAGCAAGCAAGTTACATGATTAAATTGGGATGCGATGAAGCACAAGGGTATCTATATGCTAAACCAATGCCCTTTGACGATCTGCTAGAATTATTGAAAGAGCAAGATTAACGGCGTAATGCCTCGGCTACGCGCTGCTGCAGCCGAGGAACGACATTATTTTCAAACCACGGGTTCTTAGCTAGCCATCGGTTGTTTCGTCCCGATGGATGAGGAAGCACATATTCGTTGGACTTATTGTATTTTACCGCTTCTGTTAGTGTCTTGTACTCTTTGACGTAATATTGTTGCGCATAACGGCCGACGTAAAGTGTAAGTACTGGTTTTAAGTGTGCAAGAACAGAAGGGTGCCAAGTAGGCGCACAACGTTTGATTGGCGGTGCATCAGCGCCGTCAATTAAGCCCGGAAAGCAGAGCCCCATTGGTAGAATAGCGACATTCTCAGGTTGGTAAAATAATTCAGCACTGATCCCCATCCAATGGCGTAGACGCTCACCGCTTAAGTCGTCGAACGGCTTTTCATTTTTATGGGCTTTTAAGCCTGGTGCTTGACCAATAATAAGGATCTTAGACTTATTATGTAGAGAAAAAATTGGACGCGGCGCATAGGGTAGTGTGTCACTACATAGAGTGCAAGCCTTGATATTTTCTACTAAGTTTCGGAATTCAGACAATTTTTTTCCAAATCTCGTCAAATATTTCACACTGTCATACTTCTGTAACATTACTATGATCTGAATTGACTATCTAACGTATATACAGTATATTTACATTTAACAGTAATGTACTGTAACACAGGAGAAGAGACATGCGTAAAGTAGTACTTGGATTAGCATTATCAGCTGCATTTGGTATTGCGCATGCGGAATCTGGCAGTAACCAGCTTTTCGATTGCATGGATGCGAAAACATTCGAAATGAATAACCAATGTATGGCCGACCAAATCGGTAACAACATTCGTTTCCGTGATGCACAAGCAAAAATGATTGAAGTTGCTAGCGAGAGTCAAGGCGACTACGCCATTGCAACAATGACATTCGATCAAGAAAAAATGCACATTGATATCGTGGCTCATAAAGACGCGTTGAATGCGTTAGCTGCGAACCGTAACTAATTATATAGTTAGCTCAAAGCCGGCGCTTGATGCCGGCTTTTTTGTGCCTGTTAAAAAATTCTATTTAAGCCATTAATAGCTGCAACACGATAAGCCTCAGCCATCGTTGGGTAGTTAAATGTGGTATTGACGAAGTAGTCAATCGTGTTGCCTTCGCCTTTTTGCTGCATAATTGCCTGACCGATATGTACGATCTCCGATGCACGCTCGCCAAAACAGTGGATCCCAAGGATCTCTTTGGTCTCTCTATGAAACAAAATTTTAAGACTACCTGTTTGAGTAGAGGCAATTTGTGCACGGGCTAAGTGTTTGAACTGGGCGCGGCCCACTTCATAAGGCACTTTTGCAGCCGTGAGTTCTTGTTCTGTTTTACCAACAGAGCTTATTTCAGGAATGGTATAGATCCCCGAAGGAATATCTGCGACCAGTGCGGCATGGGTTTTCTTGTCCAGCATCGCTTCTGCGGCAAAACGACCTTGATTATAGGCTGCTGATGCCAAGCTAGGGTAGCCAATTACATCGCCCACGGCATAGATATTATCGACCTCAGTTTGGTAGTTCTCGTTAACGCTTAATTGTCCTCTGCTGTCTGCCTTAAGTCCTACGTTTTCAAGTTTAAGCGTATCGGTATTACCCGTTCGACCGTTTGCAAACAACAAACAATCTGCACGCATTCGCTTACCTGACGCTAGGTTAAGGATCACTGAATCGTCAGTTGCTTCCACCGATGAATAGGTTTCGTTATGGCGAATAAGCACGCCGTTATTCCACAAGTGATAACTCAACGCATCTGAAATTTCGGTATCTAGAAACGACAGTAAACGATCGCGCATATTCACCAAATCAACTTTTACGCCAAGCCCTCTAAATATACTGGCGTACTCAGAGCCGATAACCCCTGCACCATAAATAATGATGGACTTAGGATCGTGATTTAAAGACAAAATAGTGTCTGAGTTATAAATACGCGGGTGATTGAAGTCGATATCCTTCGGGCAATAAGGGCGAGAGCCCGTAGCAATGGCAATTTGCCCCGCAGTGACAGTATCTCTCGAACCGTCTTTTCGGGTGATTTCTAACGTATGGGCATCAACAAAGCTTGCTTCTCCATGGAACAGAGTAACGCGATTTCGATCGTAAAATGAAGAGCGTAGCCTCGTTTGGCTTTTAACAACACCACTGGCATGGCGCATAATGTCGGAAAATGTAAGACTCTTACTTAAATGGTTGTCAGCAAAAAGTGGCGACGTATTGTATTCAATTAAGCGACTAACGGAATGGCGCAGCGCTTTAGAGGGTATTGTACCCCAATGAGTACAGCCTCCTCCTACAGCGTCGTAGCGCTCTACAATTGCAACTTTCTTTCCCGCTTTAGCAAGCTGCATTGCCACACCTTCACCGCCAGGGCCTGTTCCGATTACAATTGCATCATAATGGTATGACGGTGCCTTTGTTTTTTGCTTCGTTGCCATGTTTTTCCCAACTCGTTGTTTTTTATTTTAGATAAGCGTGTACCAAGTGAAACTTAGCACGCTCTTATCATAGTATTACCTGACTACCACAGTAATTCCAACCGACTCTAGTCGTAGATAATAAAAAACCACACGAGCCAAAGGCTGGTGTGGTTTTTTTACGCGTATTGTTAACTAAATTGGCTTATGCCATTTGCAAAGACAAGGTTTGCAGTTGTAACCATTTTTCTTTTTGAACAGCAAACGCGTGCTTTAGTTCCTTGTACTTATAAGCTAGCTCTAATCCTTCAATACTGCGCTTCAATGTTTTTTGCTTAATACGCATTACCCGTTTCTTTGTTGAGTAGTAGTCGCTCATACGCTGCATAAGTAAGTCGTATTCTTGCTGAATGGTGTGCATTAACTCTTCAGCATTTGGTAATACAGAGACTTGTTCGCTAGCACGCTGAAGTTGCATAGCTGCCAATGCTTTTTCGATACGTTCTTCAGGTACCTTGCGAAGATTACGTGTTAACCCAAAATAAGAAAGACCTTTAATCAACCACTTGGTTGGATCAAACTGATACCAACGAATCCCGTTGCGATAGTCATACTCAAAGATATGGTGATAGTTATGATAACCTTCACCAAAGGTGAAGAATGCTAGAACACCATTATCTCTTGCTGTGTTCTTGTCGGTATAAGGTTGACTACCCCAAAAATGGGCAAGTGAATTAATAAAGAAGGTGACGTGATGAACCAATACCAGACGAAGAACACCCGCAATTAAAATCATGCCAAGCACATCACCATTTAGATATCCTAGCAATCCAGTAATACCAAAATTAGCCGCCAGAACGATAGGGAGATAATGATTGTGTTGCCACATTACGACCTTGTCCTTCTGTAGGTCTTTGCAATTGCTGTAATCATCATAGCGTTTCGCTTGATATTCACGCAGCATCCACCCTATGTGAGCGAACCACAACCCCTTTTTGGCTGAGTAGGGATCTTTGTCATTGTCATCAACGTGACGATGGTGAATGCGGTGATCTGACGACCAGTGCAGAATACTATTTTGCAGTGCCATGGCACCGCCGATTGCGAGTATGACGCGTACCACAACATTGGCGTCATAAGTTTTGTGTGACCACAAGCGATGGTAGCCAGCAGTGATAGACATACCTGTAAAGTAAAATAGGAATATAGCAGCGCCAATTTCGGCCCAATCAATACCTTGATATGCCACCCAAAGTGGAACACCAATAAATGCAATCGCGCCAGATATTAAAAATACCAGCACGTTAGTCAAAATAAGAGGAGGTTTTTTCATTTTATACAACTTGGCTTACAACTGTTCGCTAATTTATCGTTTTACGGAAGTTCAGGCAAGCAAAACCAAGATAAGTTCTGCTTACATGTGTAAAGTTTAATTATAGATTATGCCGTCAAATTCGCGTCGACATTTGAAGTGAAAATCGCTTATTGCTTGTTTATAAAAGAGATGATTGTTTCGCTAACGGCTTCAGGTGCTTCCATTTGAGGGTAATGCCCAACATTTGCGAGGCGAACGATATTCTTGCTTGAGACTAATGTCTCATACCGCTCTACCATGTGCTCTCCTGATATGGGATCCGCACTACCGTTGATAATTTGTATTGGGCAAACGGCGTGTGTTAACGCCTCTAACCACCGCTCTCTGTGATATTTGCGTTGTGTCATATACCCGATGAGTTTATGGAAAACCTGCTTTCCTTGGTTGAAATTAATAAGCTGCCACATTTCCTCTAGTTCCTGAACACTTGGTTGAGTATCGTTTCCAAAGACAGATCGCATATTGCTATCAACGCTTTTTTTGCTGATCAACTTAGCGACATAGAAGCCCAGAGGAGAATTCAGCAAAGTTTGAATAAATTTAGGTCGATGAGTTTCAGGAAAGAGTCCGCCGTTAAGGAGTGTCGCGCTTTGTAGGGTAAGTCCTTCATCATTGTGATGAATGTGGGCGTGTCGATAAAGTAACTCTTGCGCAACAGAATCACCGTAGTCATGGGCGATGATATGACATTGCGTTATATTAAGGTGCTTTAACAGTGCTTCGAAAACATTCGCTTGGTTGTGAATTGAATAGTCATACTCGCTTGGTTTATCGGAAAAGCCAAATCCAAGCATATCAAGTGTAATCACTCTAAAGTGCTGACACAGTGAAGGCCATATTTTGTGCCAGTCCCAACTAGCGGTAGGGAATCCATGTATTAAAACTACTGTTGGAGCAACCTGCAAATTATTGGGATGAATCTTTTTTACACCCAATTCACTGTATTTACTGTCCTGGTAAAAGATATTCATTTCGCAATAAGGAAACGTTTGGCCAGTTTGCTGCCACTGCTCAATGGATAAATTGGATGTAATATACTTTGTGCTATTCATTTTGACAGTTCTTAATCTAGTTGATGAATTGAGACCGGCGATGTTCTCATTGCGTCTCGTAATTCTCTCTCAATGACAAACATTCTGTCCTGACCCCACACCATCGTGTTTTTGTAGCGAAAAATCGGTACACCCCAATTACCAAAGGCGTACATTTCTTGTTGATTTGATACCACTTCCTCTTTCCAGTGACTGTCGCTTAGGTGACATTTTGCTTCGGTCCAATTTAATCCCGCTTGTTCAACAATACGTTTCATTCCCTCATTGGTGTCTGCCCTAATGCCTTTGGCATTTACGCCTTGTGCGAATGCCAAAAGGTATTCAAGGTAGCGTCCTCGTTCGCGAGCAAAACGTAAAAGGGAGTAACAACGCTCAACGCCAGGGCCTAAGGGATCTGCGACAAAACCGTATTCAATGCCCAATTTTCGAGCTTCTCGTGTGGTATCTAAGAATATGTAAAGGGCTTTCTTTTTAGGGACATCTAGTCCCCTCATCATCATAGGTAGGACAGGCTTTACGTTAAGTGGTACACCATACGCGTTGGCAAGGTATATGGCCTTGTAAAGTGCGATATAGGAATAAGGACTGCGTGCTGACCAAAACAGTTCAATAGGGGGGACGTTTTCCACTTTTACAGAGGGTAGTGCGGCGTTATGTATTATTGAGCTTTGAATATTCAAATAACTGCGGTCGAAAACAACATGGATAGTAGGTAGTTTTCCTAGATTCTCGTGTAACAAACGCTCTTCCAAATGGCAAAGGCGATCTATGCCCCAATACCACTCTCCCTCAAAATAGAGGGTCGCAGGTAGGTAGTGCCCTTGCTGTGATAGGGAATTACTATTTTCTTTGAGCTTTATTTTGAGGGCATCAGCGTTCTTTGATTGTTTCATTTGACGATATGGCTCGTTAGCATTGCGTGATTGCCAGTAATCTTCAAATATACGGAGTAAAGCTTGCCAACTGTCTCCTTGGTCAATTCTATCTTGTAAATGTATTGCGTAGGCGTCGTAATGTGCTACATCAATCGCCGATTGTGACTTGTTGGGGTGTGGTAAAAATTTGAAGTGATAAAGAGAAGCCACATAATTTGCGTCAACTAACGCGTGTTTTGCCCATAATTCTGGTTCGGGAAACATGTCTTCTTGCAATGAATAAATGACGTTAGCACTAAACTCGACATTAAAGCGCTTTTCTATACTGGGGAGCGCCTGCACTAAAAGGTATGAATAGGGATCATCCACTTTCAGATAAACA
The DNA here is from genome assembly GCF_016756315.1 of Alteromonas sp. KC3. Lineage (NCBI taxonomy): Bacteria > Pseudomonadati > Pseudomonadota > Gammaproteobacteria > Alteromonadales > Alteromonadaceae > Alteromonas > Alteromonas sp. KC3. Next base: position 3,738,927 of record NZ_AP024235.1, on the reverse strand, counting down.
TTAATGCATGCCTTACGATTTGTAAGACGGCGTAGTAAGCGGTGAAATTTGCGCCGTCCATCTCGCAATACGTCACTTGATATCGCTCTTAGTAAGTAGCGTTGAATGACCTTTTTCACAATAAACTAGGCACAATACGCCCCTTGGTTATTTGACAGCAGACTCTATTAAACTACCGTATCACACTCTATTTTCAGTTCTTAACAAAATATTAACTTCGTCACGTTTTAATATCGTCAACATTTGCTTAAGCGAGAATTCACCTTCTTTGTTTCTTTGACGCATACTCTTACGATAGACTACAAAGTCTTATGCTAGGGCCTCTTAATATGGTGTAACTGTGAGCCGACAAGAACAGAAATTAAAAACCCGCCAAAATATCATCCACGCCGCGTTCTCTTTGCTTGATGAAAACCGAAGTCTTTCGGCAATTAGCTTAAGAGAAGTTGCTCGTGAAGCAGGTATTGCTCCTACGTCTTTCTATCGACACTTCAAAGATATGGATGAATTGGGGCTTACATTGGTCGACGAAGCTGGTTTAGCACTTCGACAATTGATGCGGCAGGCCAGGCGACGCATTGCATCTGGCGGCGGTGTTATTCATACCTCAGTAGAAACTTTCATGGAGTTTATCGCAGCGAATAAAAATGTATTTCGTTTATTATTGCGTGAGCACACAGGAACGTCTTCGGCGTATCGTTTAGCAGTTTTTCGAGAAATACAGCATTTTATTGATGAGCTCACCGACTATATTATTGAGCAACAAAGTGTGGAATATGCATGTGCGCAATTGCAAGCTGATGCGATGGTGAGACTTGTTTTCAGTGCGGGGGCTGAAGCACTGGAAGCTGACGATAAATTGCGTGGTGAAATTGGTGAAAAAGTTAAAGCTCAACTGAGGTTTGTGCAGGTGGGCGCAACGACAACTGTAGGTAAGAAATAACGAGAGGGTGTTGATCTTTACCGTAAAACTAAAGCGCAAAAACTAACATTCTCTAATGTAAAAGAGGCCGCTTTTGGCCTCTTTAGTATACTTTTTTTGTATAGAAGCCGTGCTCTATTTTCGTGACAATAGCACACCAGCTTCGACGTGATGTGTAAACGGGAATTGGTCGAATAACGCCGCTGCACTTATTTCGTGAGTTTTGCAAAGTAATTCAAGATTCTGTGCAAGCGTCTCGGGATTACATGAGATATATACAATGTTGTCGTAATCCTGAATCATTTTTAGTGATTCTACATCAAGGCCTGCGCGCGGAGGGTCGACAAGAACCGTTGTAAAGTTGTAATCCTTCAGTTCAATTCCTTCTAACCGACTAAACGTACGTTCGCCTTTCATGGCTTGTGTAAATTCTTCCGCGGCTAATCTAACAATTTTTACGTTATTCAGTTTGTTTTGTTCTATGTTGAACTGTGCAGCTTGAACTGACGGCTTCGCTATTTCAGTTCCAACCACATTGTCGAAATGAAGCGCCAAAGGAAGTGAGAAGTTTCCTGCGCCACAATACATTTCGAGTAGATCACCGGTAAGGGGGGTAACACAGTCAAGAGCCCATTCAATCATGCTGCAATTTACCGAAGCATTTGGTTGGGTAAAGCTATTTTCGATATGTTTGAAAATGAATGTTCTGTCTTTAATTGGTAATCGCTCAATAACGAAGTCATCATCTATAACGCGTTTCTGCTTACGAGCTCGGCCAATGATGTTTACTTTTTTAAACTCAGTTTCAAGTGATTGCTTTAATGCTCTTGCCTGTTGTTCCCATTCGTCGTCGAGTTGACGGTGATATAAGAGGCTTATTACCAATTCTCCTGAAAGCGCAGAAAGGTAATCTATCTGAAAAAGCTTTTTCCTTAAGACTTCTGACGGTCTTACGTGTTCCAGTAACGCGGTCATTGCGCGATTAATGGTCTCGCATGCTGGTGGAAAAGCGTCGACACGGTATTTTTCCTTTGTCTCTTGGTTGAACATGATGTGATATAGGTCGTCACCTTCATGCCAAACCCTAAACTCAGCACGCATACGGTAATGCGTAGGCTGGGAACTAAAAACCTCTAACTTCGGTGCATTAAATGGAGAAAGTAAGTCACCTAGGCGGGTAACTTTTTCGTCAAGCTGAGCTTGATAGTTTTTCAGATCTGGTGCGGTCATATTACTCTCTCCATCACGATTTCGTGGTTAACACCGTTGTTTTGTTTTGCAAGGTCGCGAATTGTAGTCCCTCACAAAATATGTGCAATGCTAAATGGCTTTATAAGCACTTTTATACAAGCAGGGATAAAAAAGGTGTATTAAAATTAAACAATCCTGATTCAGTGCCGATAATAAGAAAGAGGATAGTGAGGATCAAATTATGAACGTGGGTCAAATTAAAGCCTTTATGGGAGACCAAAAGGCTGAGCAAAAGGCATCAGTTCACCCGAATGAGGCGCTGAAAAAGCAATTGCAACAAGATGGGTTGCAACAAGCTGCCGAGTTTTCAAAGCAACAAGCGGCGTCGGTGTCGGTATCAAGCAGTCAGACCAGTATCGGACTACGTGTTGTCAGCAGCAGTCTTAACCAAACACTTGAGATTGACGGCCAAAAACCACAGGAATCGAAAGACAAAGCGATTGAAGAAAAGTCGACCAGTTTGTTCGATTTTGAAAAGGTGGCGAGGAACGTTCTTAAGTTTGTGGGGGGAGTGATTCGAGGTGCGGCGAATGGTGGGGCTAGTGATGAAAAGCTCACCGGATTATTTAGCCAAGCGAGAGAAGGTGTGAGTCGTGGCTTTGCTATGGCAGAAAAAGATCTTGCGGGGTTTATGAATGACGAAATTCAGCAAGGAATGACAAAAAGCCGTGACTTGATTGATACGGGCATTGACGACCTAGAAACAGACATTTTTGGTCGCAATGAAGCTACTGCAGTGTCATTAACGTCTTTAGAAGCAGTATCAGCGTCAGATGAAAAGTCAGGAAGCCTTTTAATCCGAACCAAAGATGGCGATGAGGTGACCTTTAGCTTTGAAAGTCTGCGGTCATTTCAGGCTTCGCAGCAATTGTCATTCACTGCACAAAATTCTGGTACGCAAAACGCGTCAGATGACAACGGCGCTGAAACAAGTAGTGATTCGCAATCGTTTACAGCTGAGCAAACCACTTCTTACCAATATTACGAAAGAAGCGGTATTAGTTTTTCGCTCAAAGGTGAGTTAGATGAAGATGAGCTTCAATCAGTTGCGGATCTCGTTGGGCAAGTTCAGGATCTTGCAGATACGTTTTATAGTGGAGACATAGACAAAGCGTTTGAAGAAGCACTCAGTTTGGGCTTTGATGATAAGGAACTGGTTGGTTACGCGCTTCAACTGAACAGGACAACACAAACAGAAGTCCTAAAGACGTATGAAAATATTCAGCATTATAATGATGAGAAAAGTGACAAATCGCAATTTGGAAATGTTGTGAGTCCAATCTCGCAATACCTAGATAAAATGATGAGCACATTTTCCAATGTAGAAAGTACGTTATCTAGCAATGAAGATTACAATACCTTAATTGCGGGACTAATTAGTAAAATGGAAGACGTTCAGGTGCCTGACTTGGTATCGGCAATAAATAGATTTCATACCTTTAACCAAACTTTGTTGCAAGGACTTCCGCAAAGCACAGAGACAACTGCTAATTCATAATTAGGAAGAGTTTGTAAATATAAAAAAGCCCGGAACGAGTCCGGGCTTTTGTTTATATCAACATGAACATACCTTAAGCGTGTTCGACCTTATCTTTCGCTGGGCGTACTTTTAGCGTACGTTCTTGAAAGATGGAATCGTTAGTTTTATCAATGACGCTATTTAGATCGTCAGTGATCACTTCAATAAAACCATAACCTTTACGCTTACCTGTTTTGCGATCCTTCATTAGGCGGACAGACTGTACTTCTATATAACTGCTAAAGTATTCCTTAACTGCACTCTCGTTTGCACGGTAAGGTAAATTACCTACGTAGAGTGTTTCAATGGAACCTTCTTGAGTGTTATCTCTGGCATCTGAGGAAGATGTGCTTTGAATAAGAGATGCTAGCCATGGTGTGACGATACCGCTAATGAGCAAAGCGGCGGACACGGTCAATGGAACGTGTACATTTAAACTAGCTGAAGAAAATAACAAATAACCTGCAATTGCAAAAATAGCGCTAATAACAGCGCATTGAATAAAGCCTACTTTCATATACCTACCTTTCTATTGTTTATTATGGGTTGGAGGCTGGTCATAGTTTACTCATTTGTAACAAATTGAACAATAAATTGTGAAAAAACTAGTCTAAAGGTGCATTTGATCATATGAAATGATGGAGAAATGAGCGGTTAACACTAAAATTGGGTTAAAATGCAAAAAAAGACAAATTAGCTGTTGATCTTTTCCAGTAGGTATCTATAATGCGCTCCACGTTCTGAGGGGGCTTCAAGTAAAATGAAGTGTTCAAAGAGCTAAGTGCGAAACCAAGTTTTCAAGCAAATAAAAAGTTTAAAAACAAGGTTGACATCAAAAATAAACGATGTAAAATGCGCACCTCACTCGAACAGGGTGAGTCACTAGGAAGCAAAGCTTCTAGTGAATTGCGACGAAGTCGCAACGTTCTTTAAAAATTTAGACAAGACAATCTGTGTGGGCACTCGTTAAGAGTGTCACAACGACGATTCATATTTCGATATATTTAATTGAAGAGTTTGATCATGGCTCAGATTGAACGCTGGCGGCAGGCCTAACACATGCAAGTCGAACGGTAACAGGATGTGCTTGCACATCGCTGACGAGTGGCGGACGGGTGAGTAATGCTTGGGAACTTGCCTTTGCGAGGGGGATAACAGTTGGAAACGACTGCTAATACCGCATAATGTCTTCGGACCAAACGGGGCTTCGGCTCCGGCGCAAAGAGAGGCCCAAGTGAGATTAGCTAGTTGGTGAGGTAAAGGCTCACCAAGGCGACGATCTCTAGCTGTTCTGAGAGGAAGATCAGCCACACTGGGACTGAGACACGGCCCAGACTCCTACGGGAGGCAGCAGTGGGGAATATTGCACAATGGGGGAAACCCTGATGCAGCCATGCCGCGTGTGTGAAGAAGGCCTTCGGGTTGTAAAGCACTTTCAGTTGTGAGGAAAAGTTAGTAGTTAATACCTGCTAGCCGTGACGTTAACAACAGAAGAAGCACCGGCTAACTCCGTGCCAGCAGCCGCGGTAATACGGAGGGTGCGAGCGTTAATCGGAATTACTGGGCGTAAAGCGCACGCAGGCGGTTTGTTAAGCTAGATGTGAAAGCCCCGGGCTCAACCTGGGATGGTCATTTAGAACTGGCAGACTAGAGTCTTGGAGAGGGGAGTGGAATTCCAGGTGTAGCGGTGAAATGCGTAGATATCTGGAGGAACATCAGTGGCGAAGGCGACTCCCTGGCCAAAGACTGACGCTCATGTGCGAAAGTGTGGGTAGCGAACAGGATTAGATACCCTGGTAGTCCACACCGTAAACGCTGTCTACTAGCTGTGTGTGATTTTAAATCGTGCGTAGCGAAGCTAACGCGCTAAGTAGACCGCCTGGGGAGTACGGCCGCAAGGTTAAAACTCAAATGAATTGACGGGGGCCCGCACAAGCGGTGGAGCATGTGGTTTAATTCGATGCAACGCGAAGAACCTTACCTACACTTGACATGCAGAGAACTTTCTAGAGATAGATTGGTGCCTTCGGGAACTCTGACACAGGTGCTGCATGGCTGTCGTCAGCTCGTGTCGTGAGATGTTGGGTTAAGTCCCGCAACGAGCGCAACCCTTGTCCTTAGTTGCCAGCATTAAGTTGGGCACTCTAAGGAGACTGCCGGTGACAAACCGGAGGAAGGTGGGGACGACGTCAAGTCATCATGGCCCTTACGTGTAGGGCTACACACGTGCTACAATGGCATTTACAGAGGGAAGCGAGACAGTGATGTGGAGCGGACCCCTTAAAGAATGTCGTAGTCCGGATTGGAGTCTGCAACTCGACTCCATGAAGTCGGAATCGCTAGTAATCGCAGGTCAGAATACTGCGGTGAATACGTTCCCGGGCCTTGTACACACCGCCCGTCACACCATGGGAGTGGGATGCAAAAGAAGTAGTTAGTCTAACCTTCGGGAGGACGATTACCACTTTGTGTTTCATGACTGGGGTGAAGTCGTAACAAGGTAACCCTAGGGGAACCTGGGGTTGGATCACCTCCTTACCATTACGTCGATAGACGCCTTGATGCAGTGCCTACACAGATAGTCTTGTTTAAAATGAAGAACGACACAAGTTTATGGGGCTATAGCTCAGCTGGGAGAGCGCCTGATTTGCATTCAGGAGGTCAGCAGTTCGATCCTGCTTAGCTCCACCATCTACTTGAAAATCTGAGCTTGAAAGCTTCAGGTTGTAGACTGAAGGCTTGTAGCTCAGCTGGTTAGAGCGCACCCCTGATAAGGGTGAGGTCGGCAGTTCAAGTCTGCCCAAGCCTACCATTTCTTACTTATACTGCGTTATCGTATCGCTCACGTGCTACTAGCACGCTACGCAATCCGATGCCTTGTCTAAGCAAGAAATAGATGGCAAAAATGTGTCAAAACGGAAGTTGAATCCTAATGAATATTTACTGTTTCAGTAAGCATTGATTAGGGTTTTTTACTCTAAGGATGAAAGTACTGCTTTTGCAGGAAACATCTAACGTTCTTTAACAATTTGGAAAGCTGATATTAATAGTAATCAATCAAAATTGAGTAACTGAGAAATCGAAAGATGACTTTTTACTCTACTTGACTGAATTGCTTGTTATCAATCGATGATTTGATAGCAAGGCAATTCTTCCGATTAGCTTGTCATTCATGCGACATAACTCAGGCAGAAGTCAAAAGGCTGTTTGGGGTTGTATGGTTAAGTGACGAAGCGTATACGGTGGATGCCTTGGCAGTTAGAGGCGATGAAGGACGTGTAAGTCTGCGAAAAGCTGTGGTGAGCCGACAAAATGCATTTGAGCCACAGATGTCCGAATGGGGAAACCCACCTATTTATAGGTATCGTTACATGAATACATAGTGTAACGAGGCGAACGAGGGGAACTGAAACATCTAAGTACCCTTAGGAAAAGAAATCAACCGAGATTCCCCTAGTAGCGGCGAGCGAACGGGGAGCAGCCCTTAAGCTGTTTAGAATTTAGTGGAATCCTTTGGGAAGAGGAGCGATACAGGGTGATAGCCCCGTACACGACGGATTCTTTACAGTGAAATCGAGTAGGTCGGGACACGTGTTATCTTGACTGAATATGGGGGGACCATCCTCCAAGGCTAAATACTCCTAACTGACCGATAGTGAACCAGTACCGTGAGGGAAAGGCGAAAAGAACCCCTGTGAGGGGAGTGAAATAGAACCTGAAACCGTATACGTACAAGCAGTGGGAGCCCTTCGGGGTGACTGCGTACCTTTTGTATAATGGGTCAGCGACTTATATTTAGTAGCAAGGTTAAGTGAATAACGGAGCCGTAGCGAAAGCGAGTGTTAACTGCGCGTTTAGTTGCTAGGTATAGACCCGAAACCCGGTGATCTAGCCATGGGCAGGTTGAAGGTTGAGTAACATCAACTGGAGGACCGAACCCACTAACGTTGAAAAGTTAGGGGATGACCTGTGGCTGGGGGTGAAAGGCCAATCAAACCGGGAGATAGCTGGTTCTCCCCGAAATCTATTTAGGTAGAGCCTCGGACGAATTCCATTGGGGGTAGAGCACTGTTAAGGCTAGGGGGTCATCCCGACTTACCAACCCTTTGCAAACTCCGAATACCAATGAGAACTATCCGGGAGACACACGGCGGGTGCTAACGTCCGTCGTGGAGAGGGAAACAACCCAGACCGCCAGCTAAGGTCCCAAAATATTGCTAAGTGGGAAACGATGTGGGAAGGCATAGACAGCTAGGAGGTTGGCTTAGAAGCAGCCACCCTTTAAAGAAAGCGTAATAGCTCACTAGTCGAGTCGGCCTGCGCGGAAGATGTAACGGGGCTAAGCAATATACCGAAGCTGCGGCAGCATGTTTACATGCTGGGTAGGGGAGCGTTGTGTAAGTGGATGAAGGTGAGTTGTAAAGCTTGCTGGACATATCACAAGTGCGAATGCTGACATGAGTAACGATAATGGGAGTGAAAAACTCCCACGCCGGAAGACCAAGGTTTCCTGTCCCATGCTAATCAGGGCAGGGTAAGTCGGCCCCTAAGGCGAGGCAGAAATGCGTAGTCGATGGGAAACGGGTTAATATTCCCGTACTTATATAATCAGTGATGGAGGGACGGAGAAGGCTAGGCAAGCTTGGCGTTGGTTGTCCAAGTGAAAGCGAGTAGGCCGAGAACTTAGGTAAATCCGGGTTCTTAAAGCTGAGACGCGAGACGAGCTACTACGGTAGTGAAGTTGTTGATGCCCTGCTTCCAGGAAAAGCTTCTAAACTTATGATTATGTGAACCGTACCCCAAACCGACACAGGTGGTCAGGTAGAGAATACTAAGGCGCTTGAGAGAACTCGGGTGAAGGAACTCGGCAAAATTGTACCGTAACTTCGGGAGAAGGTACGCCCCTGTTTGTGAACGCCTTGCGCGGTAAGCAGATGGGGGCCGCAGTGACCAGGTGGCTGGGACTGTTTATTAAAAACACAGCACTCTGCAAACTCGTAAGAGGACGTATAGGGTGTGACACCTGCCCGGTGCCGGAAGGTTAATTGATGGGGTTAGCGTATGCGAAGCTCTTGATCGAAGCCCCGGTAAACGGCGGCCGTAACTATAACGGTCCTAAGGTAGCGAAATTCCTTGTCGGGTAAGTTCCGACCTGCACGAATGGTGTAACCATGGCCACGCTGTCTCCACCCGAGACTCAGTGAAATTGAAATCGCAGTGAAGATGCTGTGTACCCGCACCTAGACGGAAAGACCCCGTGAACCTTTACTACAGCTTGGCACTGAACATTGAACCTACATGTGTAGGATAGGTGGGAGGCTTTGAAGCACAGTCGCTAGATTGTGTGGAGCCGTCCTTGAAATACCACCCTTGTATGTTTGATGTTCTAACATTGGCCCCTTATCGGGGTTGTGGACAGTGTCTGGTGGGTAGTTTGACTGGGGCGGTCTCCTCCCAAATAGTAACGGAGGAGCACGAAGGTTAGCTAATCACGGTCGGACATCGTGAGGTTAGTGCAATGGCATAAGCTAGCTTAACTGCGAGACAGACACGTCGAGCAGGTACGAAAGTAGGTCATAGTGATCCGGTGGTTCTGTATGGAAGGGCCATCGCTCAACGGATAAAAGGTACTCCGGGGATAACAGGCTGATACCGCCCAAGAGTTCATATCGACGGCGGTGTTTGGCACCTCGATGTCGGCTCATCACATCCTGGGGCTGAAGTCGGTCCCAAGGGTATGGCTGTTCGCCATTTAAAGTGGTACGCGAGCTGGGTTTAGAACGTCGTGAGACAGTTCGGTCCCTATCTGGTGTGGGCGTTGGATGATTGATGGGAGCTGCTCCTAGTACGAGAGGACCGGAGTGGACGAACCGCTGGTGTTCGGGTTGTCATGCCAATGGCATTGCCCGGTAGCTATGTTCGGAACGGATAACCGCTGAAAGCATCTAAGCGGGAAGCCGGCCCAAAGATGAGTCATCCCTGAACTTTAAGTTCTGGAAGGGTTGTTATAGACGATGACGTTGATAGGCAGGGTGTGGAAGCGTTGTAAGGCGTTAAGCTAACCTGTACTAATTGCCCGAGAGGCTTAACCATACAACGCCCAAGAAGCTTTAGGCTTTTGAGTGTTGTAGACAAGCTAAGCTCTGAAAAATGAGCAGAAAGTAGAGTGAAAAGTAGTTACTCACGATTGAATTGATATCCAGTTTTCTAGATTGTTACCAGTTTTTCCTGGCAGCCATAGCGATACGGTACCACCTGACTCCATTCCGAACTCAGAAGTGAAACGTATTAGCGCCGATGGTAGTGTGGGGCTTCCCCATGTGAGAGTAGGACACTGCCAGGTCCTAATTAAAGAAACCCGCCTTACGGCGGGTTTTTTGCTTTATGACGTTTAGTAGCGAAGTAAAAGCTATTCCGATTCAATTTCTTCAAAATAGGCACGATATTCCATTCGCGTGATTACTTGGTCATCGTTGTCATCCATTTCATCAAAGTCACCTTGGATTTCTGCAACTTCGATCTCTTTAGTCGTTAGTTTACCGTCGCTGTTGGTATCAATCTGCGTAAATCGATCATCGGCCATCGCTGACATTTCGGTACGAAGCTCTTTATTTTTTTCAGAGATCATCTCACCATCTGCTTTTTCCATTAACGCTACATCGCCGCGTTTAATCAACACCGCATCTGTGGTACTGGTAGTCTTAACTTTAGTAATAATTTCATCGCTGAACATAGACGGCTTTTCATCAACGAATATAGAAAACTCATTACGATTAACCATGTTGTCGCCATCTGTATCCATCATTGCTAACGTTTTGGCTTCAAGTGTGCCTTCAACCTCAGAAGCGACAATGAAACCATCGCTATTTGTGTCCATAGCATTAAAGCTAGTATCAACCTTTGTTTCATGATGGCCAGCAAACGCTGTAGATGAAATAGTTGCTGCCAATACTGCACTCATGATCGTACTAAGTTTTGTAGTCTTCATAATGTAAATCCTTCTATTTGAGAATAAATGTGAGCGATCAATTGCTCATTACTACACAACGAAAGACTATTCACTAGTTGTGCCAATGGTGTATCTAATTGAATATTATAGATATTGCTAGTTTTTTAACTGGTGGGCTTATAATGGCGGTATGTTAATACGTAACAACATTTGAAAGATGTTCATACAAACAAGAATGATTCAGAACAGGTTTAGCTGTTGATTAGTGAGCTTGTCGAAATCTGAGCCAATCAACGGCAATATACTATCTGCAATGGGTTTAATTTGCTTTTCAATATAGTGCTCGTAATCTAAAGGGGCGGAAACTGTGTCTGTCGTTTGAGGCCCTTGCACCGTTATTACGTAAGGTATTGTTGTATTGTTCTGGAATCGTAATGGTTCTCCTCGTTCTTTATAAAGTGCATCTGCTAGTCTGGCTGCTTTTACATGAGGAGGTATAGACTTTACATACGATGACAATGGCTTTCTCAGTCGTTTCTTATAAACAAGCAACGCATCTACGTTTCCCTGTCGAATGTCAGCTAATGTGTGCTCAATATAATTTTTAACCGGCTCTTTGTTAAACACCTTCTGATACAAAGTGTATTGAAAGTTCTTGGCAAGCTCTGTCCAATCTGAACGTACATTTTCCAGGCCTTTAAATATGAGCGTATTCGTTTCTACTCCATCAATTACTTCACTCTTTAAACCGGAATAACGTTTTTTGCTGCCTTGAGAAGAGCCGCGTATTGTTGGCATAAAAAAGGTCGAGAAATGTGATTCAAATTCAATTTCTAAATGGCACTCAATGTGAAATTGCGAACGCAGAAGTTCACGCCACTTTTTATTGATAAGCCCAGCAAGCTGCTTTCCTGTCTCTTTCGGAGTACCAAATGCATTATTGCCTTCAACGTGCACAAAAGTTGAATCGGTATCCCCATAAATAACGGTATACCCCAGTTCTTCTATCCAGCGTGCAGTGGTTTGCATAATTTCGTGACCGCGCAGGGTAATTGAACTGGCTAGCCGGGGGTCGTAAAAAGGACATCCTCCACTACCTAATACACCATAAAATGAATTCATAAGTATTTTAATGGCTTGGGAACGGGGCGCGTCATTTTGTTTTTTCGCCTCATCACGCTGACGCCAAAGGTTTTCAATGATATCTGGGAGAAAGTGTTTGTCGCGACTAAATACAGCGCCCTTAAAGCCCTCAATTGCGCTAGCGGGGTGCTTGAGACCTTCTGCTAACCCCAATGGATCGATTTTAAATGTTCGAATTATAGAGGGGTATAGGCTTTTAAAATCCAGTACCAAAACGTCTTGATACAATCCAGGTTTCGAATGCATCACATAGCCGCCTGGGCTGGCAAGCCCACCATTTTCAGGGCGAACACCAGCTACATAGCGTTCTCGGTGTAATTTGGGCAAATAAACATTGAGAAAGGCTGCGACAGAGCCTCCCGGACGGCTTATATCTAAACCTGTTAGCGTGCCTCTAAGTGCAAGAAAATCGATAAACTGGGTCGCGTGCTGTATTTGATTAACTAACACCGTGTCTTTAAAGTTGTAGTTAGCAAGGGCAATCGGATCGTTTTGATAGAGTTGTTTGATTGCTTCAAGTTTATTGTGATCTTGGATAAGCTTGTTTTCGCCCAATAGTACTTCTGATACATGATCAAGTGAGAAAGACTCAAATTGATAAGTCATTGTCTTAAGCGACTCTATACCATCAACAACAGCCCTGCCTGGCACATCTACAATCGTTTGGTCTTCCCACTCTCTTACCGAGGCTTCTCTGTCATGCCTACCGATTGCAAAGGGCAGTTTGTTATATTTGGCACGTCTTGCAATCACAGCCATATCAAACTGTTTGACGTTCCAACCTAGAATAATATCGGGGTCGAAAGCGCTAAGTCGTTGAAAAAAGTGTTCAAGCAACGTCGCTTCATCATCAACAACGGTTAACGTGTAATCTGTTTGCGCGGTACTTAATTCAATGTCGCTATTCAAAGTATCAGGCCTTTTCAGTATCACTTCGCTAAGGCCGTCGCCTGCTAGCGCAATGCTGAAAAGTGTCTCATGCTCGTCACACTCAATATCGATGCTAAGAGAAGAGAAAGTAGGGCGGTAGTTACCGGGTCTAATTTGCGCATTTTCAATGGTAACGGGTGACGATGCAGATTTACGGTCACTTGGGCTAAGAAATTCAATCGCGCCATAGACAAAGCGTTCCATTAGAAACCTATCTGCAACACGAATATCGGCTTCGTAGAGCGTCACCCCAACTTGCTTTGCGATTTGTCTTAGCTGATGCATGCGGCTTTCTGTGTCAGCTTTAACGGTTACAACTGCAACTTGCTCTAACGTTGTGAAACCATCGTCTGAAAAGGTTATGTGTTTCTGGAGTGTGTCCAATACTGCCAATAAGTCGTCTTGTTGTGTGGTTGCAACAAAGCAAACGGGCTGCTGAGGCTCAGATATCAGCCTTACTGTTGTTGTGTCTGTCTTTACCCATAATTCCACATGCACTTTTCCCGAACGAGTAAACGTGCCCTTGCTCAAAATGAAGCCCTGTTTTATTAGCGGTTTTGACATGTCGTGTAATGCAGAGAATGTATTTCAAAAGGCAAATATGTGTATATGTTTCTAAGTATACCCTTTGCTATCACCGACTCCTATAGATCTCTATTCGGCAGATACGTTTGTCTTTATACGATTGACGCGATAGAACACTTATATAGTGTGTGCACCGTTATAGATGGACAGGAAGATGAAATACCTTTTCGACGAACAAGTTGAGCCGGGTCAGTTAATTGAAATTGTTGACGGCGTATTGTGGTTAACAATGCCGCTTCCATTTGAGCTTGACCACATCAACTTGTACCTTATACGCGCTGAAAATGGGTGGGTGGTTGTTGATACAGGCTTAGGTACATCAAAAACCAAGGCGCTCTGGGAAACAATATTCGCTCAGCTAGATTCTCCAATATGTGGTGTCATTGTGACACATTTACACCCAGATCATATCGGCCTTGCTGGGTGGATTGCTGATAATTACAACGTGCCTTTTTACATGTCTCAAACGGAGTACTTTACTGCTCGTGCATTTGGTGCAGGGAGAAATGGCGCCACTAATGAAAGAGATATTGAGTACTATAAACGGGCGGGGCTCGATTCGACGTTAATTGAACAGCTAACTTCCGGCGGTAACAAAGGTTATAGTAGCGTCGTTTCTCCTGTACCTATCAGCTATACACGTTTAAAACACGATATGCAGCTAACGTTTGGAGGAGACACCTGGAAAGTAATTATCGGTCGTGGCCACTCGCCAGAGCATGTTTGCCTATTCAATAAAGAAAAAAACGTATTGATTTCGGGAGACCACATTTTACCGATCATCACCCCAAACATTGGCGCATACTCTACGGAGCCTGAGGCGAGTACACTAGAGGACTACCTAACAACGCTACCTCAATTCAAATTACTTCCTGAAAATACTATTGTATTGCCAGCCCACAAACTGCCCTTTGTGGGGCTTCATCAACGGGTAGATGAGTTGATCTGCCATCATCAGGAACATTTATCGGCGCTGGGTGAAGCGTGTAACAAACCACAAACACTAGTTTCATTGCTACCAGTAATGTTTAAAAGGGAGCTGTCGAGTCGAAACATGGTGTTTGCTGTTGCTGAATGTATGTCGCATCTTAATTATTTGGTGGCAAAAGGTAGGCTTAAAAGGTCGTTAAACAGTCAGGGTATTTATGAGTATGTCACGCACTAATGACAGTAAGAGGTGAATGGAGCTGTTGCTTATATTTCTGCGTCTTGTGCTAAGAAGTACTTAGGAAGAATAATTTCGAAGACAGTACCTTTACCTTCTTTACTACTGACATTTATTTTTCCCTGGTGTTGCTCAACAGCAGTATACGCCACTGAGAGCCCTAAACCTTGGCCTTGCCCCTCTGGTTTTGTGGTAAAGAAAGGATCGAAAATTCGCTTGAGATTTTGTTGTGAAATACCGTGGCCGCTGTCTAAGACTTTCACGTGAATATGTTGGTTCTCTTCCTTTATATAGATTTTCACGAAGCCCTTTTGCGCAGTGGCCTGTGCAGCGTTCAATACAATATTCATCAACGCTTGTTTAATTGGGCCTGGATAGCCCGTGATAGTCACATCTTCGCGTTCATAGTCTAGTTTGTAGAGCGGTTTATTGTATTGCGCAGAGACAAGAGAAATAATTTGTCGGCAGATTTTACATAGGTCAATGTTTTGCACACCTTCTTTTGATTCAATAGAGAAGTTCTTTAAGTTCTCAACAATTTCTTTAACCCGCATCAAACCCTCGGCGGATTCACTAATCAGCTCGTTGATATCTTCTTTTAACAACGCATAGTGGTTAGATTCATAAAGGGAAGTAATTTGTTCGGCAAGCTCTTCGCTAAACGCATTTATCTGTTCCTGTACACCGTCAGCAATATTGATAAGGTGTGATGCGTACTGTGCCAAAGTATTTAAGTTTGCGTTGACAAAGCCAATGGGGTTATTGATTTCATGTGCGATCCCCGCCGCGAGTTGACCCGTAGAGGCCATTTTCTCAGCCTGGATTAATTGGCTTTGTGCGCTGTCGAGTTTTTTGATGAGCTTTCGCTGCGCTTCGTGTTCTTTTTTTAGTGCTTCTGAGAGTTTTTGTTGAGTACGAAAATAGCTCGCTTGAGCAGTGACATCTTGCAGAAAAATGCACGCGAGTCTCTCGCCAGTGTTCGGGTCCTTGACCGGCAAAATTTCCATATTTTGATACATCTGCGTTTCTTCACCCGTAATTGGGCGAGAGCTTTTGAATGGAAAAATATGCGGGCGTTGCTCCCAATAGCTAAAGCTAGGATGTTGTAAAACAAACACCGATTTGAGCCTGCGCTTTAAAAACTTACCTTGGCCTTCAAATAGGTCGGTAACCACTTTTTCTTTATAGTCACCACGCAGCTCATGAGGCAAGCGGTCTAGGAAAAACTCGTTAAGATAGACAACCTGAAAGTTCTCATTTACCACACCAATGCCGACAGGTAATTTACCCACCAGTTGTTCAAACATTATTCAAGTAACTCGTCCAATGTCGTTTTCATTCGAGTGAGAGATTCATCATCTAAACAGAAAACAACACGCATACTGAAAGATGAAATAGCGATAGCAAAGCGAACTTCCATCACCAAACTGTGCTGCCATTTGAGTGCATCAAAATTAGTTTTATCTGGGACAAAAAGCGTTGGCATATTTAAATTAGTCGTTAGTTCTAATTGTTCAGATAAACCGGCTAAACAGGCACCTGCGAGTATGTTGCAAAGCTCAAGAATGATCTCCTGCACATCTTCCTTAGAGAGTGGTTCATCATAATCCATAAGCTCTGCCACTTCAGATAAGCCCGAGCGAGAGAGTACTGACATTACTTCACCGTGAATGTCGCCGAGAAAAGACTGGCGAGTGTAAAATGCGCCAGTTGTTTCAAACAGCAAGCTATACAACTCATTGGGCGTCACTGCTGAAATGGTGGGAATGGAGATGTCAATTTTGGTTTCAATTAATTGTGCCAATGAATTTGCGGCTTGACCCATAGATATATTTAAGAGCTCTTGGAGTGCGTCTCTTTGCTCTTCGTCTAATGGTAATACACTACTCATAAGTACCCCAGTTCGAAAAGTGTCATGGCGAGTTCTTCTTTATCGAGCGGCTTTCGCAAGAATCTCTTAGCACCCAAGGCCATCACAATTTTTTGCTTTTCCGGCTGAAAGTCAGCACTTATCACGATAACGTTGGGTTTGTCTTGCTTGTCTTGTAGATATTCTAATACGCCCACACCATCAACGCCTGGCATTGTTAAATCTAGCAGCAGCAAAGCAAAACCTTGCTGAGAGAGCGAATCAATCGCTTCTTGCCCATTGGTTGCTTCTGTTATGTCGTAATCAAGCTCTTCTGGAAGCGAGCGGATTACGCTTCGTCTCGATAACTTTGAGTCGTCAGCAACCAATACAGAAATTGACATGAACAACCTCCTTCCGTCACTTTTTGATTGGTATCAAACGCGCATAAAAAACGGGCCGGAAAATAAGGTTTAGGCCGCTATGCGTTTTTATAAAGTATGTGCAACTTTGGCGTTAGTGCAACCTACTTAGGAAAATACTCAAAGAGCAATGTAACTGCGCTAGCGCCAATGCCTTAAATATATGGCAAAACAGGAAGTTTCGCGTATTAGACTTAAGTGTTGAGTATGCAAGAGATAGAGTAATGGAGAAACAAATCGATGACCTGCAGCAATTGTGCTGCAGGCCAAAATAGAAACACGTATTGTTCATTACGTTTTTTGCAGTGTCGACATCTTTTCAAGTGCGTAGGGCATGGCATCTACATAGCGCTTAACGTCGGCGATTTTACCCATGCTGACGCGTGACCAATTTGTGTAGGTTCGGTAAACGCCTCGAATAAGCACGTCTTTTTCAGCCATGGCTTGTCGAAAGTATTCAGCGTTTCCATCACCCAAATTGACGAATATAAAGTTCGTATTTGATGGTAACGCGGTTAAGCCGTTTGCCTGGACCGCGGCCATTACCATTGCCTTTGCTTCATCTATTTTTTCTTTTGAAAAAGTGAGAAACGCATCGTCGTTATAGCTAGCTATTGCTGCGGCAAGGCCAGCTTGGTTTAACGTGTAGCCCCCCATACCGTATTGATTAATCCATTGCGTATTTTCCTCTGATGCAATGAGGTAACCCACGCGCATTCCTGCTAAGCCGTATATCTTGGAAAATGTTCTTGCCACAATAACGTTGTGACCTGCTTTGACCAGCGGGATCATAGAGTGTTTTGGCGGCTCATCAATTAACTCGTTATACGCTTCGTCTACCAAAACTAACGCTTTTTTAGAGGCCTTAATGCAAAAGGCTTTTAGTTTTTCAGGATCGAGTATTTTCCCAGTTGGATTATTTGGATTACAGATGTGTACCATGCCAACAGATTCATCTAACGCAGCATACATTGAGTCTAAATCAATATCGAGGTCAGGCGTATTTGGCACCCTTACAATCTCAGGTGCGCCTTGCTTTTCTGGCGCTTTCGACGTTGTGTCCCAAAAAAGATCAGGCCCTAGAATTTTGCCTTTATGACTAGCCGCAAGCGCAGCATAAGATAGAATTGGACTGGACCCTGCGCTTAAAGAAATGTTTTCGCGTTTGATACCGTGGCGTTCTGCAATCATGTCTAATAATGTCATTGCAGCAGGGTAGGCATAATAGGCGCCTCCCTCGGCCGATGCTTTGGCAATAGCTTTGAGTGCAAGAGGACTAGGCCCAAACGGGTTTTCATTGGCATTGAGTTTGGCTACGCCGGGTTTAGGACCGTAAGTGACATTATTTACAAGGCTGTCTGCTCCGTTTGCTGCTGTGCTTACTAAGCCGCTTGCGCCTAGGGCTGTAGCTGCGACAGTTCCGCCTAAAAATAAACGTCTTGAGCGATTGTATGTCATGCTGATTTTCCTCTATTTCATTATTTTCGAGTCTACATGGCCTTGTAAAACATGGCGCTTGAGACAATGACCAAGTAAACGCCAAAAAGGCGTTTGAGTTTCTTTTCGCTGAAGTTGTGCGCCATTTTGGCGCCAATAGGAGCGGTAAATATGGCGCCTATACTGATTGCAATTAGGGCGGGTATATTGATAAAGCCAACAGTGCCGAAGGGTAGTGATGCGCTTTCGGGGTGCTTCATAAACAAAAAGCCTATCGCGCCGGGAAGTCCGATAAGAAAGCCCACGCCCGCTGCAGTAGCAACGGCTTGCTGAATAGAGCGTTGGCACATCACCATTGTGATAACGGTGGGTGTACCGCCTCCTATACCGAGTAATGCAGAAAAGCCGCCTAGCACGAACGCGAGTACCGCTTTTCCTAAACCCGTTGGCATGTCAAAGACTAGACCCGGACGAACGACGAACTCAGGAAACAAAAAGTACACGGAATACAGCAGCACACCTGCTGCAAATACGACGGTTAAGCCATTAGCACTGGTATTGTTGGCTATGAATACACCGCCACCAACACCTAAAATAAGCCAAATGCTCCAAGAGCGGAGTATGTCAAAATCGACCGCTCCCTTGGCGCGGTGTGCCATTACAGAGCGGGCACTTGAGACCACAATGGACGCCAAAGAAGTGCCTATGGCAACTTTAACCAAGGCTTCTGATGGAGGCGTAAAAAAAGGAAACACCGCGAGTAGCGCGGGCACAACAACAAAACCTCCACCATTGCCGAAAAGTCCTGCTGTTATTCCCGCGATTGCGCCGGTAATACAAAGTGTCACTACAAACCACAGTAGCTCTATTTCCATCTAATTTTTCTCCGATGAGCATGGACGAACAACATAGAATTCGCTGAAAAAACAAACACCGGCAAAAGCCGGTGCTCAGGACTAATTAGAATCGAGCTGCTAAGCGTGTGTAGTAATAACCACCTTGCCAATCGACGATAGAATCAGAGCGATATATTCGCCCACAACAGGTTTCTCCCATGGTGCCTTTATCTGGATAGTTGTCGAATAGGTTTCTAACGCCGACTGACAACGTAAGATTTTCATTGAAGTGGTAACTACCTTCCATATCAAACATGAACTCAGCGCCAAACTTTTGAATTACCTCTAGTGTGCTGTTGCTCGCATTTTCGTAGTCTGAGTAATAATTTAAGCGACTGACGAGCATCCAATCTTCATAGCTGTGTTTGAGTGACAGCACTCCTCGAACTTCAGGCGTACCATTTTCAAAATCAAATTGATCTTCAGCATTAAAAAATTCGCTCGGGTCAGAATCAAACTCGTTGGTGTTATAGTTAACGGAGGCAGTTAGCGTTGTAGCACCATATGTGGTCTCCATGTTATAGGTGGCCACTACATCAACTCCTTCGGTCACGGTATCGAACGCGTTTTGGAAAAAGAACACGCCACCGATTGATTCTGCTCCAACTACACCTGCTCCAGCCAACGCTAAGTAATTTTGGTAGGCATCATAGCCAGATGCATTGGGGTCAGTTACTTCCACTGTAGATACATCAAGGGTGGATACAGAGTTAACGCGGTCTTCAAGCTTGATGTTGTAGTAGTCGATGGTAAGTGTCATATCGCCGTAATTGGCGGTGAGACCTAGGGTGAAGTTGGTAGACTTTTCAGGCCCTAACTCATTGGCGCCTAACGCTTGTGCGACGTCACTTCCAGCTGGGAATAAGCCGGTTGCTACAGGAAACCCATTAGGTAGGCGCGTCGACACATTAGTTGTACCCTGTTGCCCTGGCGTCGGTGCTCTAAAGCCTGTACCAAAAGAGGAGCGAACGGCCACTTCGTCGGTTATCTGATATATGCCAGCCACTTTATAGACTAATTCAGAGCCAAAATCCGAGTAGTCTTCATAACGAATAGCGCCCTGTGCAAATAGGTTGTCAGTGATATCACCAGACACATCAGCATAAATAGCGTAAGAGTCGCGAGAATAGGTATCTGAAAACTCGGGGGAATAACCCGGAAAACCGTTAGAGCCTACACCAACAACTGTGTAAACAGCGTCTACTCCTTCAAAACCGTCGTCCTCAACGCCATCACCATTGGAATCTAAAGTGGTGTAATTACCACAGTTAAGTGATGAACCATTAGCTATTACACCTAGACCAGCGGCGGTAGCAGTATAATCATCGTTACAAAACATCCACGGGTCTGACGTTGCATAAGGACCTGCAAAATAAGAATCTAATTCGCCCTCTTTAATTTCATAGCTTTCATCGAGATAACTCACACCAAATGCAAGAACATAAGATGATAAGTCGTAGGTGAAGTCTGCTTGAAATTGAGTTTCTTCATTGGTTAAGTCACCCGGACTGAATTGTGTTGGTGACATATTTCCCATCGAAGGGTTAATGGTATTTTTTAACGTGTATGAGATTTCATTTGAACCATAACGGCCACTCACGTCATAGCCTAAATCGCCAACCGCGCCTTTAATGCCTCCAACAAATGAGTAGTCAGTGACATCGCCAAAGAAGCGTGGTGTGAAACCACCGGGGAAAAACTCAGTTGGATTCCAAATAGAGCCATCTTCTAGGCGAATATCTTCTATGGTGCCGTTGCCTGGATAGCGGTAAAAAAAGGAACCGTCACCTTCACTTTCTGAGTAATTTGCAAAAGCATACAATTCTGCTTCTGAAGAGAGAGTGTAGCCTGAATTGACGAAAATACGTGTACCGCTGGTATTGGGTTGCCCCCAAGGCTGTACTTGGTCTGAACCATGTACTTCGTTTGCCATGGCTTGTGCAGCTGCGATGTATTCATCAGATTGCTCGTCTACACAAAACCAGCTTTCACAGTATTGCTCTCCGCGAAATGTCGCTTCACTGTCAGAGTACTCAGCAGAAACACTGACAAATCCATCGGTGCCTAGTGCAAAGCCCTTATTGGCGGTAACGGTGATTTGATCACCATCACCCTCATAGTAAGTACCATAGTCTGCGGTAAATGAGCCGCCTTCACTGTTATTCTTTAATTGAAAGTTTATCACACCGGCAATAGCATCAGAGCCATACTGTGCAGCAGCACCATCGCGTAAAACCTCAACGCTACCGATTGCAGAAGTGGGTATTGTCGCAAGGTCGGGACCTTGTGTACCTGATCCGCCAATTTGTACCAGTGCAGCACGATGTCGCCTTTTAGAGTTGACCAAAACCAGCGTTTTGTCTGTTGGAAGGCCTCGTAAGGTCGCAGGCCTTACAAATGTGCCTCCATCAGAAATTGGTTGTCGAGCCAGTGAGTAAGAGGGAACTAATGTCATTAGTACGTTGTTCATGTCTGTGAACGCTACTGCTTCCATATCTTCTGCACTTAGCACATCGACAGGAACAGGTGAACTCATTACCGAGCGCGGCGCACCGCGTGCACCCACAACTGCGATACGTTCTAAATCTTTCGCTTCTGTAGTTTCTTCTTTTACTTCTTGAGATTCTTGTGCCATCGCAAGATGAGACACGCCAATAAGTGAAAACGTGGTGAGCGCATAGAGTATTGCGGTATGTAACTTATTTTTTTTCATGTGTGTTCCTACTCGTGCTTAAACATTGCTTTTATGATGGGCAGGCCTTTACCAACTCGCCCTTTTTTGGCACGCACAGGCACCACATTGATGCGGTTCGCATCTTGTAAGAATTGTTCGGATACCTGTGAACAAGAATTAGGCTAAAAACTCTTTTGAGTTAGAGGAAGAAAGAAGAATATTTAGGGATATAAGAAAAATATATAGCCGCCCAGCAAAGCCTTGTGTATAGCGATTTGTTGGCTTCATAAACTAAAAATATGAATTTTTAAACACTTTCTTACGGTCGTGAATTTTACATTTTTTTCTCATATAACTAATTCGAATGGCATATTCATTGCTGAATTTATGAGGAAGGCCTGATTCTATCTATCTGACCTGACGAGAAAATTCTAATAAGGGGGGAAGTGTAAAGTGCATGCCAAACAGCTACATTATTTTGTCGCAGCTGCAAAAAAAGGCAGTATTGCTGCGGCGGCGAGAGCGCTGGACATTGCCCAACCTGCCATTAGTCAGCAACTGGCGAGCCTTGAGCGTGAAACGAAGTCTACCTTGTTTAATAGAAGCTTTTCCGGTGTTACGTTGACGCCAGCGGGGAAACTATTTCTCGAGCATGCGCAGA
Organism: Alteromonas sp. KC3; assembly: GCF_016756315.1. Taxonomy (NCBI): domain Bacteria; kingdom Pseudomonadati; phylum Pseudomonadota; class Gammaproteobacteria; order Alteromonadales; family Alteromonadaceae; genus Alteromonas; species Alteromonas sp. KC3. The sequence continues at coordinate 3,716,524 of NZ_AP024235.1, read as the reverse complement.
GCATCTTGAGCCAAATGGAAATGGCCCAAAAAGCACTGGACGGTTTAAATAAAAAGCAAACTAGCATAATAAAAATAGGCATGTTGCCTTCGGTTGGTAACGTACTATCGTTGCCGTTACTTAACGAAATAACACGTCACCATGCGCCGCTTAAAATCGAAATTAGTACGGGTCCTTCATACACCATTAATGATTGGCTGGCGTCAAAGCAGGTGGACATAGCACTAACCTACGAACAAGCTCTTGACGAGACTCTGATGTCAGTAACGCCACTTATTCAAGAAGAAATGCACTTAGTCTTTACTGCTTCAACATCTTCTATTGGGTACACTGCACTCAGGCAGAAACAATCAATTCACTTTTGGGAGATGAGTGATTTACCGTTACTTTCTCCGGGAAAGAAAGATGCGTTGGGGCAATTAATAGACCATTATGAAAAAGCGACCGGTGTATCATTGCAACACGATCTTGCTTATTCAGGACAGCTAATGACTGGGTTGCGGCAAGTAATGCAGGGGGAGGGGGTAATGATACTGCCTACTTCCGCTATTTTTCACCTCAAAGAATCGGGGTTAGTGTCAACGCTCAAAATCACCCAGCCAGAGATGCATCGTAGCGTGTTCGCGGCGGTTAATAAGAGAATTAAAACTGACTCCCATCTTGATTATGTCATCAATATTATTCGCAAGGTTGTCGCACAAGAAAATGCACTGCAGCACTGGTGTGGCACCCTAGAATTTGCTGCTTCAATGTTTAAAAATGTGCCCTTAAGGACATTCTAACCTCGTTAGTTGCAAGCTATATAGCATCGGTTTCCTTGTCTTTTTCTGGCAGCACAATATCCACTTGTATAGGGAGGTGATCAGACATTACTTTTGTACGCGCGTTTTTAACTTTAGTCACTCCCTTTACTTGAATATCGCTGGTCACCCAAACCCTGTCTAACGAGAAGATTGGAAATTGGCTGGGGAAAGTAGCCCCTACTTTGTGTTGAACTAATAATGAATCAAGGGACGTGAATGCCTTTGAAAAGAACTGCCATTCATTAAAATCCCCCGCCAAAACAAGTGGGGTGGGTTTATCCTCAAGACGCTTGGCTAAGTAGTCGTGCAGTAAAGTAAATTGAGAGCGACGCTCAAGCTTCTTGAGTCCTTTGTGCGTATTAACCACAGTAAGTGGCCCTTTTTCCGTTTGTAACACAACAACTTGTACATTTCTCGGTTGGCGTCCTGTTTGACTAACATCAATGACCTCTTGAGATAGTACCTTAAAACGCGATAACACAGCATTGCCATACCAGCCATGCGCTTCACGAATAGCAGGTGATGGCGCCATTTGAAACACGTGACTGGCGCAAATATCTTCAACGTCCTGCGCCGTTTCTCTTTGTGCAGAGCGGGTATCCATTTCCTGAAGCAACACTACATCGGCACCTGTGTTCGCCAGAAACTGGCCAATGCGTTTGTAATCGTGTTGCTTATCGCGGCCTACACCGCTGTGAATGTTGTAGGAAACTATGCGGCACATTTTTCACCTTCATCTTTCGAACAACTATCCTGACTCTCATCTACAGCTGATGGCGCCTTTCGAGACTGGTAATAGCGGGCGAATTTTTGTGAGCCCCAAATCATCAAGCCCCACAGCACAATGCCGCCTGCAAGATAGCTTATGGTTTCAACTGACGGGTTCTGCCAAATTTGTGCAATTGAATCGCCTACCAAGCCTTTGGCTATCATAGGCGGGAACATGCCTAAAAAGGTGCCAATCAGAAACTGAATAATGCCAATGGATGAAATGCCGGCAACTAGGTTAACTAAACTAAAGGGTGCTACAGGAAGCATACGTATTGCCGCGACGCCAACAATACCACTTCGCTTTAACTTCTCATCGACCGCGGCAACTTTAGGACCGCCAATTTTCCTCAAACCTGCGTTACCTGACACCTTGCCGATACCAAATAAGATGGCAGAACTCAGTAATGCCCCCATGATGCCGTAGATGGGGCCCCATATGGGACCGAAAATGGCCGCAACTGCTAAAGAAAGTACTGTAACAGGGAAAAATAAGATTCCCCCTATTACGTAAACCAATAACACGGTAGGTAGTGCGAAATAGGTACCGCGACTCTTCTCTAAAAAGGCATTGATACTATCTGAGCTCAACCACTCAATAGATTGGCTTGCCCAGAACATCAAACCACCAAGAACAGCAACAATGGTGACACCTATCATGATCATGATACTGCGTCTTCGAGGGTTCCTCGCCGGTAGTGCCGCACCGTCGAGTGTAGGGACTGAAATAAGCGGTTCTTCAGGGTCGGAAAGTGCACGAAATACATTTTTAACAGAGTGCTCGGTGAAAACTTCATCACGTACTTCAGTTAACACATAACCGTGAGCAATTTGGTTATGCATGAGTGCTTCTACGGGATGCTCTGACTCAAAAAGTGCGGGCATATCGTCAAGTGCTCTGCCAGTATGTTCCGCCAGTAAGTCATTTCTCACTTGCGCAATTTTTTCTTTATTTTGCGGCGTATTACCATAGAGAACTGTATCTATTTCAGTATCTAGCGTCATTGACCGATTGCTTAAGTTCGATGAGCCAATGACGAGATATTTGTCGTCTATTGTCATCACTTTAGAGTGGATACGTTTATAGGCTTTTCGGCCTTGCATATCCTCAATCGATGAATAGGTAAGTTTTACGCGGTTAGCGTCGATGCCCTTTTCTAAGATGGCCTTAAACTCGATACGACTTGCCCAGAATGCCTCACACTCAAACTTTCCTTTCGGTTCGTAAGAGCTCACTATAATGACGCTAAGTTCGGGCTTCAGCTTTAATTGCTTATTAAGCGTTTCAGCTATTTCTTGACGAGTGGTAAATTGGTTTTCGATATAGATTACCGACTCAGCCTCTCTAATGAGGTCAAGTAGCATATGGCGAACTTCTTGTGCGGGTTTTACTTCATCCATAAACGGTATGGTACGGGCAAGCGCGCACTGTACATTTTCGAAAAGCGGTGGGTAATCGTCCGGCCACGCTTCGGGCAATGGCGCATCTTCACCGTTTTGGGCTTCTTCGCGAATATCAATGGGTGAGCTATCCGCAACACGTTGCCAACGCCAGCGAACAAGCTTGGCAAAGTCAACGACGACAGGGCCACTCGATACCATTTGCACATCGTGGAGTGGGCCGTATTCACCATCTGGTCCATCACGTTCTTCAGATATCACAGGGTGATCTCGCGTGTCCCATCGGTTCGTTGATACATCCATACCACCAGAAAAAACTAACTCGTCGTCAATGACAACGATTTTTTGATGCTGACTACCACCCATTGGTATGGTGTCATCTAGTACTGTCTCTACGTTATCGGGCGTTTTCTCTTCCCATACTTCTTTGGCCCACATTTCACGCTGGGCGAAAAACGCTAGAGAAGAATCCCAACGTAAAAGATAAATTTTAATGTCGGGGTTTTGTTCTGCTTTCCACTTTAACAGGTCACTAATTACACTTGGCGCTTCGCTTTGTTGCTCGTCTTTCCCGCGAAGAAGACGTATACGGCTGTCAATGTCCCAGCCTACGATAAATATACTGTGCGAGGCCTTAACAATGGCACTGTGTAATGCTTTGTAGTAGTTCGCACAATCAATCAAAGGAGTAGAAAAGCGGGCTTGGCTTTCTACCCAACAATTTTCACCTGGTTGAAAAATATTATTACTTGATGTCATGGCGACCTACCTAAATTCCTTATTAACTAGTCTCTCATACTTGCAGAATTTATTCCGCTAATTGAGAAATCAGCTAACTTCCCTAATTACTGATAATTAAAGGAAATTATGAAATAGGCCATTTCAAAGTGTAGAGTAAAAGGACAAGAGTGTAATTTGTTCACGCGCTTATGACTCGTATTTACATAAAGTTCGCACTAATTTATCGATTAGTATGTGGTCTGATGAGTGCGTTTCGACGAGCAGATAGTTTCCATCTAATATAATGTTTACTATATGACGCAGTCCTTATGTAATCCAAAATGATTTTCAAAAAGCGCGACGACACTATTAAATCTATTCTAGATCAGGCAATTGATGCTGTGATAAGTATCAATACTCTGAATGAAGTCACTTACATGAATAATGCTGCGGAAGACTTGTTTGGCTACTCCGCATCAGAAATCTTGGGTAAAAATGTTAAAGTTCTTGTTCCAAGGGAGTTTGCTGGTCAACATGATGACTACGTGAATGCGAACAGGGATGGAGGACCGGACAAGATCGTGGGCACGTCTCGTGACATACAAATTGAAACTAAGCGCGGCAATAAGAAATGGTGCAGTTTATCCTTATCAAAGGTCCGTCAAAGTGACGGGATTCACTATACCGCTTTCATAAAAGATATTACTAAGCAAAAAGAAGCACAGGACAGAATAGATCAAACTCTAGAGCAATGTATTGATGCGGTGGTGAGCATTGATGAAAATAATTGCGTCACTTTTTTCAATAAGGCTGCAGAAATACTTTGGGGCTACCCTAGGGAAGAGGTGTTAACCAAAAATGTCAAGCTCTTGGTTCCACAAGACATTCAACGTAATCATGACCAGCTAGTAAACCGGAATAGGGAAACAGGACAAGATCGAATTGTTGGCACGTCGAGAGATGTGAAGATCGAAAGGAAAGACGGTAGTCTAGTGTGGGGGAACTTATCTTTGTCAAAAGTAAAGATTGGCGGAAAGATAACATATACTGCATTTGTCAAAGATATAACTAAGGAAAAACAACAGCGCGATCAGATTGCTTTGCTTTCATTGGTTGCAAATGAGACTGATAACTCTGTTATAATCACTGACCATCAGGGGTTTATTCAGTATGTGAACCCTGGCTTCTCAAAACTCACAGGGTACAGACAAGAGGAAGTTATCGGTAAAAAACCTGGCGAAGTAGTTCAGGGTAAGCATACATCAAAGCGAACGATAAAGCGCATACGGAATCACTTGGACAATAGAACACCCTTTTACGAAGAAATTCTAAATTATACAAAGTCGGGAGACCCGTACTGGATAAGTTTGGCTATCAATCCTGTTTTTGACTCAAACGGTGATTTAAAACAGTTTGTATCAATTCAAGCAAATGTCGACAAAACGAAACGAATAGCACTCGAAAATGATGTTAGGTTAGAAGCTATCAGTAAATCGAACATAGTTATGGAGTTTAACGCCGAAGGAAAGTTAACTTTAATTAATCCAATGGGCTTGAAGTCACTAGGTTTCCAGTCGAAAGAGCAGACATTATCTCAGCTCAAACCTCTTTCCAGTTACTTGTCAGAACAAGAATGGGAGCAACTGAAAGCTGGCCGCTATATAACGAAGCAACTGAGTTTTCCGTCGTCGAAAGGAGCCGCAGAAATCGATGTAGCGGTCTCTCCTGTCCAAGACGAAGATGGTAATCTGAGTAAAATACTTCTCTACGGAGCTGATGTTTCTGAAAGAAACTCAGTGTTAGCAACTACTCACAATGCAATGACTCAAGTGTTGTCTAAGATTAGTACAATCATTAGTACAATCAATAGCATCTCAAACCAAACAAACTTGCTGGCACTTAATGCGGCTATTGAGTCAGCTCGCGCTGGAGAAGCAGGGCGAGGATTTGCAGTAGTGGCGGATGAAGTTCGGAGTCTGGCGTCGAGAACCACCGACTCTGCTGAAGAAATAGGTGGTTTAGTAGAAGAAACTAAAGCACATGTCGATCAACTTAGCGGTTACGTCAAGCGGTCGTAGAAAATAAAGGTGCGTAGACCACAATCGGCCCTTCGCACCTTTGAAAACTTAAAAGCGATATTCAACACCAATACTGGCCTGCTTTAGATCTGTTTCAAAATCAGTGTCGTCGATGTCATCAAATGCTTCGTCAGCATCCAATTCAGTGTCGTAAACAGTATATTCGGCATTAACCAAGAAGTTACTCGTGATTGCATAGCTTAAGCCCGCACCAACAAACAGACTTTCGTCATCGTTATCTCGGCGAATTGTGCCAATGTTATACTCAGTTTCTGACCACAACTGGCCTGCTTTGGCGTACAGTGAAAAACGCTCTGTTAGCGGAAGAATACCTTTAATTGCCGCTGTGTAGCCGTCAGTTTCAGCGCCGGCTATGTCGTTGCCATAATCACCGAAATCGATATAGCCACCTTCTAGTGCAATCCATTCGTTAAACTTATACCCTACAAGTCCTTGCCACACATCTTTATCGTCATCAAAATCATCTTCACCTTCAACGCGAAGATAACCATAATTACCGCCAACATAGAAGCCACTGTCCTTGACTTCTATTTCGCTTGTTTGGGCCTGCGCACCAAAAGCGGCCATTGCACTAATTGACGCTACCGTAGCAATACTCGTCAGTGATTTAAGTGTGTTTTTCATAAGTTCGTCCTCTTACTTCTTAAACAATCCATTGACTTCTCGTATGAAGAAAATGTGCTTTAGTTGGCATTTATGTTTCCCAACTGTGTCCTCCTTTCCTGTTTCAAATGCTATGCCAGCGTAGAAGTTGCAAAAACGTATCGAAAACTACGAAAAAATTTCAAAATCATCAGTTTGGCGCTTTATTTTTAACCACTTTTAGGGAGTGAAAGAATCGTATTTCAGGCGAACAACGTAAAAAATTCGCGCGCTGTGAAATAGATTCATGAAATTCAAGTGGCTTTTTTCTTATTGTGGTTGATTCTTACTTTTGATGTGTCTTTATTTAATTTGTTGAAAATAAAGAACTTTATTGTTGATTGGAAATATCAATCATCTGAATCCATTTAATTGACTGTAAATATGAAGTGTCTCTGTCTATCTTTTTAAACGCACAAGTAAACAAAATGTTAACGCTTGGGTTTGTTGCTGTTTAGCAATCGAACAACGAATAACAATTTAAGACGGGAAATGACCATGATCACATCAAGGTTTAAGAAAACCACACTTTCTGCTTTGGTAGCATTGAGTTTAAGTGCCACTGGCGCACTAGCAAACGATCAAATGACTAAGCCTGCTGGCGCAAAAGGCACAGGAATGTCTAAAGCGTTTCAAGCAAAAACTAATCAGTTTTGGTGGCCCAACCAATTGGATCTCTCGCCATTACGCGATCATGACAGTCGCTCAAATCCACTTGGTGAAGATTTTGACTATGCTAAAGCGTTCTCAAAGCTGGACTTAGACCAAGTCAAAAAAGACGTTAATGATCTTCTCACTACTTCGCAAGATTGGTGGCCGGCTGATTTCGGTAATTACGGTCCATTCTTTATTCGCCTTTCTTGGCACAGCGCAGGTACTTATAGAACGCTAGATGGCCGTGGTGGCGGTGATGGTGGTCAAATGCGCTTCGACCCTCTTAACAGCTGGCCTGACAATGGCAATCTAGACAAAGCGCGTCGACTACTTTGGCCAATCAAACAAAAGTACGCTGAAAGCTTGTCATGGGGTGACCTGATGATCTTAGCGGGTACCGTGGGCATGGAGAATATGGGTTTCGATACCTATGGTTTTGCTGGCGGTCGTACCGATGATTGGGAACCTGATATGGTTTATTGGGGCCCAGAAGTTGAAATGTTAGCAAGCGATCGCGAAGAAAAAGACGGCAAGCTTCAGCGTCCACTAGGTGCAACGCATATGGGGTTAATCTATGTTAACCCTGAAGGTCCAAAAGGCGTTCCTGATCCTATGGGGTCGGCTAAGAACATTCGCACCGCGTTTGGCCGTATGGCAATGAACGATGAAGAAACTGTTGCCCTTATCGCGGGTGGTCACACGTTTGGTAAAATGCACGGTGCGCACAAGCCTGCTGATTGTCTAGAGGCAGAGCCAGGTGGCGCTGGCCTTGAGGAACAAGGATTAGGTTGGAAAAACAACTGCGGAAAAGGTAACGCTGAAGATACAGTAACCAGTGGTTTAGAAGGTGCGTGGACACAGCTTCCGACTAAATGGACAAGCTTGTATTTGCAGAATCTTCTTGGTTTTGAGTGGAAGCAAACGCGTAGTCCTGCTGGCGCTATTATTTGGATCCCAACCGACGAAGCGGCACATACGTCTGTACCGGACGCACACGTTGAGGGTAAAAAGAACCCGCCGGTTATGACAACCGCAGACCTAGCGCTTAAGTACGATCCTGAGTATCGCAAAATTGCAGAGCGCTTCTTAGCAGATCCGAAAGAATACCAAACTGCATTTGCAAAGGCGTGGTTTAAGCTAACGCACCGTGACATGGGTCCAAAAGCACGTTATTTGGGTAATGACATACCAAAAGAAAATTTCATTTGGCAAGACCCTGTACCAAAAGCAGATTACAAAGCAATCTCTGACAAAGACGTGAAGAAGCTGAAAAAAGAAATCTTAGATACAGGATTATCAGTTCAACAGCTTGTAAAAACAGCGTGGGCATCAGCGGCTAGCTTCAGAGCATCAGATTATCGTGGTGGTGCTAATGGTGCGCGTATCGCCCTTGAGCCACAAATGAGCTGGGAAGCCAACGAACCAGAAACCGTAAAGGCGGTAGTCACTAAGCTTAAAGAAGTGCAAGAAGAATATAATTCTCGCATGTTCTCTAAGAAGAAAGTGTCGCTTGCAGATTTGATTGTTATTGGTGGTGCGGCAGCTATCGAAAAAGCGGCGTCTGATGCCGGTGTTAAGATAACTGTGCCTGTTGTCCCTGGCAGAACTGATGCGACTCAAGAGCAAACAGATGTGAATTCTTTCTCACTTCTTGAGCCAACAGCAGATGCGTTTAGAAACTACTATAACGCAGAAGCTAGCTACCGCTCTCCTACTGATATGTTGGTTGATAAAGCGGACCAGCTTAGTTTAACTGTGCCTGAAATGACGGTATTGCTAGGTGGCTTGCGTTCACTTGGTGCCAACACTGGTGGCGCAACGCATGGTGTGTTCACAGACAAAGTAGGAACGCTAAATAACGACTTCTTCGTGAAGCTGCTCGATATGGGTATCAAATGGAGAAAAACTGATAACCCTGCAGTTTACGAAGGGGTTAACCGTCAGACTGGCGAAGTCATGTACACAGGTACGCCAGTGGACTTGGTTTTCGGTTCGAACAGTGAGCTACGCGCTGTTGCTGAAGCTTACGCTTACGACAATGCTAAGCAACGTTTTGTTGAAGACTTTGTGGATGCATGGACAAAAGTTATGACGTTAGATCGGTTCGATTTACGTCATGACTTACACGCCGACTTATAGTTGTAAGCATGCGCTATAGCAATACGCAGCAAAGCAAACAATAAACGCAAAACGGGGCAAAAGCCCCGTTTTTTATCTTCCACTTGGGCTTTTGGACTTTTTAGTAGATTTCGCTGCAAAAACGTACCGCAACGTTCACTATGCCTTAATTCGTTTAAACAAAGTCACCAAATTTGTCTCACAATATTTAGCAATAGCAGAACACATTCTGTACACTGAATTCTTTTAGACTATCCAGCGATACATTGGCTACGGGCCCTGAGTTAATGGCAACACTACAGCGTATATTAGTGAACTTGGAAATGTTAAGTGATGACATTTCGCTTTTGGAGCCCTCGCAATACAATAATGCTGATCATTTACGCCTTTTACATAGCATTCTTGTGCTATTGAATGAATTAGATAGTCAATCGAAGTATGAAACCGAGGCCGGGTTTCAACATGTTGTGCGCGGCTCTATTTTTGAGGACGTGTTTGAACGTAAACGTATGGTCAATGTGTACAAAAAACTGGTGGAATATGTAATCACAGCGTGGGAGGCTAGTCAGAAAGCAAGTCGTATTATTGCCGATAGTTTTGACGAGAGCGCTGACAAAAGGCTAGAGTTGTTACAAGTCAAAGCAATCAAAGCTAAATCTCAACTGAAAACTGTGGCTATTGCGATGGGAAAAGCTGACTACGAGAAGTTTACCCGTCTGTTTGGTTTACTTACTCAACAGTGGGAATGGGATACGCTTCGCGCTAGGTTTTAAGCTAGCGCGACATTCAGTACAGTAGTTACGGCGTGGTGTTGCGAATACCGATATCCTGCTCATTGATGACTCGAACTTCCCTTTGTGGGAACGGAATTTCGATATTGTGTTCACGTAAGGTTTCAAAAACCGTTAGTAGCAAGTCACCACCTACGCGATTTTTGCCATCATCCACGCCTTCCATCCAAAACTCGACAAACATATTCACACCCGAATCACCAAAGCTATCAATTTCACAATCAGGAAGCTCTTCAAACGGAATATCATCGCCAGAAATCACTTGAGGATGTGCTGCGACGGCTTCTTTAACAATCTCGACCATGGCGCGAATGTCGGTCTTGTATGCCACTGAAAAATCAATACGGTAGCGCTGTTTTAGATTCTTGTGGGTCCAATTAATTAACGATGAGCTAATAAACTTCTCATTAGGAACCAAAATATCCTTACCATCAAAGGTTTCTAGCACGGCGTAACGCATCTTAAACTCGCGTACTATGCCTTTCTGGCCGTCTTCTAGTTCTACGTAATCACCGACAGTAAGAGACTTGTCTAACAATATAATAATGCCAGATATAAAGTTCGATGCTATAGACTGCAAGCCGAGACCTAAACCCACACCCACGGCACCACCAAATACAGCGAGCGCCGTTAGATTAATACCCATTACATTTAGCAATAGAAGAAATACAACGCAGAACAGGGCAACTTCAAATAACTTTGCAAACACTTCTTTGGTGGATACATCAAGCGACTTGTGATTTCGAATAATATCTTGACCAATCGCATTGGAGCTTCTGCCAAGCCAAAACAACAGGGCACCAAACAACAATACTCGTACGACACCGTAAGCAGAAATTTCTACATTTCCAACCGATATAGCAATTGATTCAAGTGCTGATGTAATAAGCGGTAGCACGCCAATCAGGTGGAGAAACAAAATTGGCAAACCCACCCAGCGCATAATCATTGCGATTGTTTCGTTTACGACAAATCCATTGATGAGTGAATTCACAAAAAGCATAAGCGCAACAACAACAGCAATTTCCAAAAGCCAAGCGTCAAATTGGAATTGAGCCCCAAGTACGGTGGTTAATTTCAGCATGCTGATGGTGATTAGCGGAAATAAGGCTTCACCTAAGTTATACATAAAGCCGTGTAATGTGTGAGCCCCTTGAGAGGGCGCTTCGCGTGTAAATTTAAATGGCTTCTTAACTTGTCTTGCAAGCACAAAGGCAACGCTGTAGATAACGAGCATTGTTGCTAGCTGGATAAGAAAACTGTCAGACATCACTGACGCTTTAATAAGCGCAAGCTTTTCTCCTAGATGAAGCGTTATAGTCTCTACATTCATGCTGTCTTTTTAATCCTATAAACCGCCCACACGGCAGTATAAATTTAATTGAGCGCTTTTTATCCTTTATACCAAATATCGTAAAGCTTTTTTTATTTATCGATACAAGTTTCGTTTTTTCTTGTCCAACCAGAATTACATCTAACCTATATTTAAAATGCATTAAAAGTCTGCGGCTTGGAGATCGTAAATAACGATAGATGAAGCAGCCAATAGTTACGTTATAAAGCTAAATAGGCCAATGCCTGCATTGCCCATAATGGCAGTTTTTGGTTGACTAAAAAATGTGCTAGCGAACGTGGCATATTGGTGGTAGACTCCGCGCCGCGTTGTGTAAGAGTAAATATCATTCTTCCTTAATCGACAATTCTTGGTGTTATTGGCACCGGCGAATTGGCGTATCACTAAAGAATTTCTTCTTAGGCTATAATCTCACACGGTAAGTGCTATAGCTGCCACGCTACTAATCATTCTTCGACCTATATTTAGGCAAATAGCTATTTCAGGAGTTAGTTAATGTCATTTACCCAGCTTGGGCTTGCTGAACCGTTGCTAAAAGCAATTGAAAAGCGTGGTTTTACCACACCGTCACCTATACAGGAAAAAGCAATACCAGAGGTATTAAAAGGGCGTGATGTGTTAGCGGCTGCGCAAACCGGAACAGGCAAGACGGCCGGTTTTGGCTTACCTATTCTTCAAAAGCTCATGCAGGGTAACAAAGTTTCTGCCAACAACGTAAGAGCGCTAATATTAACGCCTACCCGAGAACTCGCTGCACAAGTAGAAGAAAGTATTCGTCATTTTGGTGAATTCTTGCCGCTAAAAACCGCAGTGGTGTTCGGTGGTGTTGGTATAAATCCGCAAATGATGAAGCTTAGAAAAGGCGTTGATGTGCTTATTGCGACGCCCGGCAGACTGTTAGACCTTTATCAGCAGAATGCAGTGAAATTTTCTCAGCTTGAAGTGTTGGTGCTTGATGAAGCCGACAGAATGCTGGATATGGGATTTATCCACGATATTAAAAAAGTGCTTAAATTGCTTCCTGAGAAAAGACAGAGCTTATTGTTTTCAGCAACGTTCTCACCTGAAATAACCGCATTGGCTCAAACCATTACTCAAGATCCTGTTAGCATTTCTACAACACCTGCAAATTCAACAGTTGATGCTGTAGAGCAGCATCTTGTTACCATTGATAAGTCAAAAAAGACAACGGCACTTATTTGTCTTATTAAGCAACAAAAATGGGAGCAAGTACTCGTTTTTAGTCGTACCAAGCACGGCGCCAACAGAATTGCAGAGAAACTTACCCGTTCTAAAATTCCAAGTGCGGCTATTCACGGAAATAAAAGCCAAGGGGCGAGAACAAAAGCCTTGGCCGATTTCAAAAACGGTGACATCAAAGTGCTTGTGGCTACCGATATTGCTGCTCGAGGCATTGATATTAGCGAGCTACCCATAGTGGTTAATCTTGATTTGCCAAATACGGCGGCAGATTATGTGCACCGTATAGGTCGCACTGGGCGTGCTGGTGCCAGTGGTCAGGCTTGGTCGTTTGTCTGTGCAGAAGAACTTCAAAGCTTAAAAGATATTGAAACGCTTATTCAAAAGCTATTACCAAGAGAAACACTTGAAGGGTTCGAGCCACAACAAGCAGTACCGCCAACAACACTGTCGAAGCCCAAAAAACCGAAAAAGCCCAAGAAGCCAAAAACGCTAAGTAGCGCTTCGTCGGCAAAGGCGCCTTCTGCGAATACTAAAAGTGATGCCAAGGCCAATAGAAGTGGGGCCAAAAAACAGCATTCACGGCCCAAGCATCGCAATAATAACGCCAATCGCTCAAGAAGCGGCAATATGAACAATAGTGGCAAACACACCCCACAGCGTGCTACTGCACAGTAGCACGCACATTCTGTCGCTACTTTGATTCCCATGAAAAAGGATGATAATGACGCAAAGCTGGCGCGACTTGGGCGTCAGCTTTCCCATTGTCATTCTGCTCTAGTTGAGTTTCAGCGCGCTTAACCATCGTTTCCTGTAAATCACTTCTATAACCTCGTACTTCTTTCCACAGATCGTAAAAACCTTCAGGTGGCTCTCCAGCAATATCCTTTTGCAATAATGGGCCCAATAAGTCGTACGCTTTTTGCAAACGCGCTGCGTGTTGAGTGTCATACGCAGCAACTTGCGGGTCGGCTTGCCAATTCATCATGGGTAACTTTTGTTTATCAGAAAGTTGAGCAAACTTAGAAAAGTAGTCTACATAATCAGCAAGGGCGATACTGTCTGCCCGTCCCCATATTGCCATGCTAGCGCGATTCAATAATGCACTTGAAGCAGGGTCCACTATCATTACCGTGGGAGTGGCATAATAGGTTGGATAGTCAAATCGTTGAGTAATTGCTCTTCGGTCTTCCAGTAAGCCTACGTCTACAAATATGGTTTCGTAATGAGATGTAAGAATAGGCTGCATTTCTTGAGTTTGGAAACGTTTTGCTAGACCTGTACTATCATGGCACCACTGAGCGCCGAGCACTACGAGTAGTAACTTTCCATTCTCTAGGGCACTTTTCTGTGCGTTAACTACGTCATCATAAGCCGTTGCTGATGCCTCATAGGTATATTGCGGTGGCTGCTCAGTACTCATACAGGCAGTAAGTAACGCAATAGAGGCGAATACGGCGGTAATGAGTTTAGCGAATTGTCGCTTTAGTAAGGGTGGCTGGTGATGTACGTTTTTATGCAAATCCATGTGTAGTACCAAAAAGGGAAACTTGTCAGCAATGTATCATAAAAACAAAGGGTAACGCGGGATAATTACACTTCAATAGCGATACTTACTACTGTGCCAGAAGGCGTATTTTTCAAAATGCTGAGCTTACCATTTATCAAATGCGCTCGCTCGTGCATTGAAAGTATACCCATTGAAAAATCGACGGGTGCGTCTTTGATACTATCTGTCAGGTAGGAGGCGGGAATACCCATGCCGTTATCCGAGATGGTAAACGTAGCAACAGTGGGATGATACACAACGTCAATATTAAGTCTTGTGGCGTTTGCGTGTTTGATACTGTTGGTCACCGCTTCTTGAATTATTCGATAGATGTGAATTTTCTTTTCATTCTCTAGTGCGACCGCTGTTCCTGATACGTTCAAAGTGTAGGCAATATTAGATGCATTGAGTGACGATATAACTTCAGAACGTTGCAGCACGGCTTCGATAGAAAGCGTATCTATACCACTGGGCCGAAGACTTCCTAAGCTTTTCTTCATAGCAAAGTAGAGGCTATCAATTTTCTCTGACAGAACCGTTAATAAATCTTCTTTCTTTCTGAGAGAAAGTTGAAGTTTTAAATCTACTATTCTATGACCAAAGTCGTCATGCAAGTCACGTGAAAGCGTTCTTCTCTCTTCTTCTTGCACCGCTACGAGCTTTGCGGTCACTGCGCGAGTATTATCGATTGCTTTGTTAAGTAATGCGTTTTTTTCGCGAATTTTCGCGTTAGTTAGTGCAAGGGTCGTGTTCATTCTTTTGGCTTGTGTTACCGACGCTCCTAAGATCAAGCTACTTACACACAAGGCAATGATATAGAACTGATGCTCTAACGGATTCAATGTTGTTTGTGAAGAAACTAAAAATGCGGTTACTCCGATAAGAATACAAGACAAAGAGCTTCCATAAATGCCAAACCGATGGGCAAGATAAAGAGCCGGAAGTACAGCGATATATTTTAGTTGGTAGCTTAGGTTTATACCGTTATCGAATGCTAAGACACTGCCACTTAAAGCGAGCAACCAGCCCGCGACGATATAATAGAGCTGCCCCCCGCCATGCTTGAAACACTGTTTGGTATAAAGCGTTATCAGTATAGGAACAATAACAATTATTCCTACGAAGTCACCTAATGAGAATTCGAAAAGGGTAACTAAAAACGATACTAAATCCATGTTGGATTCCAATGCTCTTCGCCCCAAAAACATAAACCCCAGTGCAATACTCAACAACATTGAAAAGCTGAGTAAAGAAAGTGTACTCGATACATTATCGAGATAGGGGCTGCTATAGAAACGACGAAAGGTATAAACCGCAGCGCATAGCAATAGAGGAGTAATCATTAAGTGGACTAAATACCAATAAACACTACCACTCATAAATTGGCTATTGTCTAAAAGCCCACCTGGGGAAAATAAAAGTAGATGAGTAAGTTTCTCGCAAAGTAACAGGGCAGGCCAGCTTCGGATTGGCAGCAGTAAAAATGCGCCTAACCTAACACCTGCAGGTAAGTACCAACTTACGATACTGGTAACGGTTTCGAAATGGCTGCTGATTAGCCAGACCCCGTGAAAACAAAACGTATAGAGCAAGCCGTAAAGAAGATAGTGTGGTGAAAAAACGGAAGACATAGTGGGTTGTGTCGAAATAGTATGGGAGTTGTCAGAGAGTTCCATTTAAACAGTGGAAGTGTGTTGTTAATAAGTCAAATATCACAGTGTTTACTGTGATATTGCATCTTCATTAATGAAGTCTGCCAAGTCCAACATGCCGGTTTCCAGCGCAATCTTTAACAATCCAAACTGTGAGGTGGTATTAAGTTTTCGGTAGATATTCGTTCTGTGGACCATCACTGTTTTGGGAGCTGTATCTATGCGATAAGCAATTTGCTTTGGTTGTAGTCCCTTCGCCAGTAATAAGAAAACTTCTTTTTCTCGTTCTGTGAGCTGAGCAATAACGCGCTTTTCTCCAAATGCCAGCTTACTACTGATATCTGAACTTAAGTAGTTTTCATCTCGCTCTAGCGCTTCAAGTGCATCCATTAGTTCTTTCGTTGCCGCTGTTTTTGTCACATATCCATCGGCACCAAGCTCTAATGCTTTAGTTATGTATGCCACGTGATCGTACATACTTAACATCAGGCACTTTACATGGGGAGCTTGCGATTTAATTGTGGTTAGCACATCGAAACCAGACTCATTAGCAAGCGAAATGTCTAATACCACAACATCGACATCATCGAGACTAGTGTGAGAGGGCAGAGCGGAAAGGGTACTGACGGAGTGTTTAACATGCCACCCATATTCTTGCTCAATAAGTGCGGCAATACCATCTCTTACTACTTCATGATCGTCAATTAATACAATTTCCATATACTTACACACGGCCCCAATATTCTTGTAAGTGTATGACTAAAATAGTTAATGTGGAATAAGCCAAAGGCTTAGATGACGAAGTTATAGTCAAAAAAAACCGGCCCTTCCATGGGCCAGTATTTACTTCAACTTGCGCTGTGTAAATTCACAGCACTCACACGATTAAAGATTAACCGTTACAGGCGCAGAGCACGCTGATGTCTCATCACACACCATATAGGTGAAGCTACCAGGATTAACGCCACGGCTTCTATCGCGATAGCGACCTGTGTTGCTTACCTCTTCCAGTAATTCACCATTGCGATAAATCATAACGGTGTCAGCGGTAGAGCCGCTATACGAAAGGTCAACACGTAGCGAACCAAAACGAGATAGCATAGCGCGATCGATCTCGGTCACGATATTGCTATTGGAAACCGAGACAGTTTGAGTAGAAACACCTGTTTGACCCTCGGCATCTGTGACAGTGAGTGTTACGTCATAGGCCCCAGTCGCTGCATAAACGTGAGTGGGGTTTTCATCTGATGACATTGCTCCATCGCCAAAGTCCCAGCTGTAACTCACAATATCGTCATTTACATCACTACTGTCGTTGGTAAAGTCTACAGACAGTCCCGAAGCGTCGAATGTGAATGCTGAATTTGGAGGTGTTGGACCAACTTCACCAATACCCGTTACCACAATGCTCCACGTGTTTACGGTTCCGTTGTCACCGTTGAAGGTGTCTAATACATTGAGTGTCCAATCTCCCGTTGCAACTTCACCATTGAATGCGTCGGTATTGTAACTTTCAACAATGTCATCAGTGCCACCACCTTGATTCTGGCGAAGAACTGTCGTTGTGCCTTGAGGCGATGTAAGTGACAACACTAAGTCGCCGCTGTAGGTGTGCGTGATATCTACTGAAGCTTGCATGCCAAATACAGTGATATCGTCTGGTACATTAATAACAAGATCTACACCCACATCATCTGGATCATCTTCGTTAGGCAATGTTGGGACTGCCTCGCCTGAATAGCTGTAAGGGAAGTCGTTCAGTCCTACCGGGTAAACGTAAAGGTTGGCTGTTTTCGATTTTTCGATGTCGCCACTCACCCCGTTAATGGTAAAGCTGTACTGTCCCCACGCTGTATCTTCTGTTGTAGTAACCGTAAGTGTAACTGTGTCACCAGGCATTGCGCTGCTAGCACTTAGCGTTGCAATAGCGCTTGGTTCTGATAGCGATAGAGTAACGGCTTGGTCGTAGCCTGCAATCGCACCCACCTCAATATCAAACGTGGCGGTTTCACCGGCAATAATTTCAGCTGAGCCTGGTGTAATACCTAACTTGAAACCAGGCGTTGGGTCAGCTTCTTCAAGCGCATTAAGTACATTTAAGCGATTGCCTGATGCCGTGCGCCCATCTGCCCACAAACTGGTTTCGCCAGTCAGCATAAGTAGTTCTTTCATTTCTGAAGGTGTTAGCTCAGGGTTGAGAGACCAAACGAGTGCTGCTGCGCCTGCCACGTGGGGTGTTGCCATTGATGTGCCTGAATAAGCAGCATATCCGTTACCTGGGACGGTCGATAATATAGCTGTGCCGGGCGCAGCCAAATCAACGGTTTCAACGCCATACGAATAACCGCTATCGCCGTCGTTACGGTTAATACTAGCCACTGCCAGAACACTGTTTGTTGAGGTCTGGTAGTTTGAAGGATAATTATCAACATTGTCGTTGTTAGAGCCAGAGTTACCTGCAGCAGCAACGAATAGAATGCCCGCTTGACCCGCTTCTTCAATAGCGGTTTCTAAGGCTTCACTGTAGCCACCACCACCCCAACTATTATTGGTCGCTTTAATATTGATTCCGCGGTTAACCTTTAGGTCCGTGAAGTAGTCGATACACTCAATTGCGCCAGCAGTAGAGCCACCGTCAGGGCCTAAGAATTTACATGCTGCAATAGACACTTGATGGTTAACGCCCACGACGCCAATGCCGTTATCGCCAACAGCACCGATGGTTCCTGCTACATGGGTACCATGAGAGTCGTCATCCATCGGATCGGTGTCGACGTTGAACGCATCTATCCCATACACATCGTCAATGTAGCCGTTACCATCATCATCAACACCGTTACCTGCTATTTCACCAGGGTTAACCCATGCATTGTCAGCAAGGTCTTCGTGGTTGTAGTCAACGCCCGTATCGATAACACCGATAACAACGTCGCGATCACCGGTTGTGATATCCCATGCTTCTGGCGCATCAATATCTATATCGTTCGTCCCGCCAGCTTGTCCAGTGTTATTCAATCCCCAGAGATCGCCCAAAGAGGGATCGTTCGGAATAAGTGCTTTTCGGTATAAATAGTTTGGCTCTGCAATTTTGACAGCAGGGTTTTTGCTCAGGATCTCAATGGCTTCTTTTACCGATTTGCCGCGTAGCTGTAATTTTGCAATTCGGCCATTTAGCAGGTTTGAAAAGCGATCATCAATTTCGTCGCGATTTGCGTCGCTAATACGTGCACCTACTGATGAACGCGCGCGCATCTTGTCGGTTTTGCTGACATTTTCTTTGTAAACAACAATAACGCTGTCATCAAATATTTCGGCTTTTGAAGCATGCGCATGGCCTGCAGCAAAAAGTGGAAGTAAAGCTACAGATAATGCTGAAAGACCCGTTTTAAAAGGCTTTGTTTTCATTTTTAGATTCCATAATTAGGACAATGCGTACAATTACGAAATCCTCTCATTCGGTCTGATATAACTAACGGTTAAAACTTATAACCGAAATTTTAATCATCGCCAGTAATTAAACTCAAAATACAACTATTCGATGAGGAAAAAGCGTATTTGCCATAGAAATTAGTACTAATTTACTAGAGCGTGTTGACCTTTGCAGTACACTTTTTGTTCATTCCAAGCGAGTATCAGGCAATGAACGAGTTGCGTGGTTTGGTTATTCCAAATTAGCGACGAGTAAAGCCGCATGAGGCTCGCTTGGATGAACCTTTCAGGCAGCAATTGTTTAGCATTTATACTGCGTCTGCGCACACTTATGTAGATGGCTACACGACGTGTGCACTTCCTTGTCTAAATGCTAAACACTTTGCTGCAAAAACGTACAGCAAAGGTCAACACGCTCTAGAGCGTTTTGTTCTCACTGTGTGGTCTTACCAAACCAAATTACGTGATTACTTTCTGTGCAAAACTAGCACTAAGGTGCGACAAAAAGTCGTTAAGCTGCTGATTTTTCGTAGTCAAGTAGTATTAAGTTCGTCATAAATACAACTTAAAGGTGATGGATTCTGAAACAATTACAGAGTGATATAGAAGGGTCACATTTGTTGTTTCTCAGGAAGTCATTGTTCACATGGATAAGAAGTTCGCAGACCTAGAGTGCCAAGCACCGTTTTCTTTGCAAGTAAAAAGACTCGCGATGTTTGGGCTTCTACTTGGCGTTATGCTTCCTCTGTCAGTTCGAGCGGAGTCTTCCGACCTATCAACAAATGCAGACATGGTGGAATCTTCTCTTTCAATGAGTCTGAATACCCAAGCGATCACGGTAGACAATGAAACGGTCCTCATCTCTGTCAGTCAGTTTGGGTTAAATAACATAACTAACATCATTCAAAGCGGTAACGCGTCAAACCTTTCAAATGTAGTACAAGACGGCAATAACAACGAAGCCATCATCACACAGCTTGGTGAAGGAAATGTTGTGAATTTATTGCAACAAAACGACAACAACTACTTTGAAATTGTTCAAGACGGTTTTGACAACGTTGCCAATGTTAATCAATTAGGTGAGCAGGCCTTTACTGTTTATCAAATAGGGAACGAGATGGTGATCAACATCACACAATATCAACAATGATGTGATTACCATAGGGAGACAAAATGAAAAGAACAAAAATCGCCAGTGCATTATTACTTGTTGCAGCAACAGGATGGGCATCTGCGCAGGAAGTACCTGACAGCAAAAATGTAGAATTTAGCGCAGCGGCAGATTTTCTTGCTGCGGCAGAGGGCAACAGCATCACGCTAACCCAAACTGCGCCAGAAGGTAATGAAATTGGTAACGAGTCTGTACTTAGCCAAGAAGGTGACCTGAATGTTATTGATGTTGAAGTTGTAGGAGATGCCAATGAAGTGATGGCCTCTCAAATGCAAACGGGTAATACGTTCCTAACCAGCATTTCTGGTAATGGTAACCTTGTTGAAGCTGAGCAGGACAGTATCCAAAGTACAGCTGAATTTGCGATAGAGGGTGATGATAACGCGGTGTCGCTAACACAACTGGGTGATGGTGGACCAATCGGCTTTATCTTCAATCGTTCAATTAACAGTATTACTGGTAGCGGTAATACCATGTCGATTGTGCAAGGTGACGGGGGTCATTGGGCAAATAACACTGTGTCTGGTAATGACAATACGCTCTTTGTTGAACAAGAAGGCGATTGGCACGAGTCTTATGTACGTGATCTTAGCGGCGATGCCAACGTGATTGAAGTTGTCCAAGACGGCTATTACAACGTATCTAACCTGACCGCAGTAGTGGGCTCTGAAAACGAAATTGTGATTGATCAAGATGGTGATCGAAATGCAATTGAGTGGAGCGTTGTAGGTGATGGTAATACGATTGAATTTGAACAAGATGGTGATGGCAATGAAATTGCCACAGGTGTTTTTGAAGGTTCTAGCAACGAAGTTAATATCGACCAGATTGGTGATGTGAACCTGGCAACGGTTGAAACGATTGACGGTATTCTAAATACCTTCGAGATTAATCAAGCGGGTAATGAAAACACAGCTTATGCGGGTGTTATTGGTTTATTCAACGAATTTGATTTAACACAAGTAGGCAGCGGCAACGAAATAAGCACGGTCAATTTTAACGGCTTCTTTAATACTGTAGAAATTGAGCAAAGTGGTGAAGCTAACTTAGCCTTAGCGCAAGCCGGTATCGGTGAAACTAACTATTATGCAGATGGCAACATTATTGAAATGGCGCAAGACGGCATTGAAAATACCGCATCTGTAGAGTTAGCGAGTGCAGTACCGACAAACTACAACGCCATTACAGTAGAACAAAGTGGTGAGCTGAACTTACTTGATTTACTCGTTAACGGCAGTGATAACACGATTAGTGTTATGCAAGAAGGTGTGGGTAACTGGGTGACGAATGATGCCGGTGGCCAGTTTGCTATTAGTGGAGATGCTAATACATTTGAGGTAACGCAAATGGGTAACGACAACTTGGTTACGGGCAGCATGACCGGTAGTGGTGGTACTATCAGCGTAACTCAAGTGGGTGATTACAACGTTGCAACTGTTGTTCAGATGTAACAAGAAGCAGGCCGAGTTCTCTCGGCCTTTAACACAGTTATGAAACTTCTCTCTTTTTGTTTTGCGTACGTTGTGGTGGCGTGCGCTTTTTTAACTATCTCTCACGCCGAAGAAATAAGACTCGGTGGATTACTCCTTGATAACAGTATCAGTCGTCAGGGCCATGAGTTCGCTTCAAAAATAAGCCAGTACTGGCGAGAAGTACCTGATAGCTCAGGCAAAAATCTCATTGTAAAAGAAATTATTGTACCTCAGGCGGGCACGCTACTTTCTGTTATTTATGATAACAAAGTGGTGTATCAGACCTACATGGGAAGAAGGCAAGTGCCACTGGATGAGAAAGTGCAACAAGCAATCATGTTAGTGCTCGATGCAGTAGCAAATGCAAATGTGGACAGTCGAAGTCCAGATCTAGCAGCGGATGAATTCTAATGAAAAAAATAACGAAGACAGCATGGGTTTTAGTCGGCGGTATCGTCTTATCGCTTTCAACATCTGCAACTGAGTTGGTCTATGAACCTATAAACCCATCTTTTGGTGGAAATCCACTTAATGGATCTTTTCTGTTAAGCAAAGCGAACTCTCAAAATGCGCATTCGGCGCCTTTTAATGAACGTTCATACGATGAAAGACTTCAAGAGTCACTAGAGCGTGCTTACATCAATCGTATTGTCAGAGAAATCACTGATCTTGCGTTTGGAGAGCAAGAGCTCGATGAAAACGGTAATCCCATTCAAAGTATTTTTGACCAAGATAGTTTATTTGTAAGTGGCGACTTTCAGGTTGAGCTAATAACTAGTAACCCTGATAGCATTATTGTCAATATCACCAACTTATTGACGGGTGAAGTCACAGTTGTAGAAATTCCACGGTTTGGGTAGGGACGCACATGAGAAGTACCGTATTTATTGTATTAACTATTTTGTTATCAGGGTGTCAATCAATTACCAATACATTGCCACCTGACACCACAGAAGCAGCTATTATTAAAGAAAGTGACACGCTTTCTGAAGTAAAAAGTTTACCGCAACCTATGGGGCAAATACCGGTGTCGGTATATGCATTTCGCGATCAAACAGGTCAGTATAAGCCGAGCTCTGGTGCAAGCTCGTTTTCCACAGCAGTTACCCAAGGCGCAACCTCTATATTAGTGCAGACATTAAGTGAAACAGCGTGGTTTCTCCCTGTTGAACGGGAAGGGTTACAAAACATCCTTACTGAAAGAAAGATTATTCGAGCAGATGAAAACAATAATGCCGACTTACCACCTTTGACGACGGCGCGCATTATTATTGAAGGGGGAATCATCAGCTATGATACGAATATTCGAACAGGCGGTGCTGGTGTAGAGTATTTTGGCATTGGTGCAAGCGAGCTATTTCGTGAAGATCTTATTTCTATTTATATGCGTGCGGTGGATGTAAGAACCGGGCAGGTACTCGTGTCTGTGTCTACGTCGAAAAAAGTACTAAGCCAAGAAGTCAGAGCGGGCTTATTCCGCTATGTTTCATTGAAGCGTTTACTTGAGGCAGAAACCGGCTACACAACCAACGAGCCAATGTTTGAATGTGTTAAGCAAAGCATTGAAAAAGCGGTAGCTGAATTAGTTATACAAGGAATGGAAAAAGGAGTTTGGCGCGCTAAGGCTTAAGCGCTTTCCACTGTAAAGCGCCAATTACCTGTAAGAGGATATGGCGCTTTTGCCTCTATTTAATAGTTTACTGACTGTACTTGGTCGAACTGACTGTCAAACCATTTGATCAATTCAACACGATTTCTGCAATCGGTTTTGCGAAAGATGCTGTATACATGTGTTTTTACCGTATTCACACTAATGTGAAAGCTATCAGCAATTTCTTGATTTTGGGCGCCTTCTGCAATTTTGCGGGTAATAGCCATCTCTCTTTTCGTTAGCACAGACGCGGTTGCTTGAATAGTCG
The DNA here is from genome assembly GCF_016756315.1 of Alteromonas sp. KC3. Lineage (NCBI taxonomy): Bacteria > Pseudomonadati > Pseudomonadota > Gammaproteobacteria > Alteromonadales > Alteromonadaceae > Alteromonas > Alteromonas sp. KC3. Next base: position 3,692,782 of record NZ_AP024235.1, on the reverse strand, counting down.
AAGTCGCCTTGGTTTTGGTGGCCAAATTAGCATCTATATAGCGACTCATAATTTCTCTGCTAAACCACTTATTTCCAGCCTGAACCTGTTGAACGCCTCGAACAATCAATTCCAAGTTATCTTCGGCGTGAAAAATCCCGTTGATCCCCTTTTGAAGTGCATTGAAGTGAAATTCAACGTTACTTTCGGGAGCATTAAAAATAACCTTATTGAGATGTGGATAGTCACTGACAACCGGAAGATTGAGCATAGCTTGAGGATTACAGTAGTCGGCGTCTATAAAAAAAGTATGAGTGTTAGCTAATACGCTTCTAGGTGGATGAATTGCACCCGTTGTAATGGTAAAACCACAAGAAGGTAAGATTGACAGAAAACGCTCGTGAACCCCTTTATTTTGAGTGCTTTCAACATGGTTATTTCTTGTTAGTACAAACGCTTGGTGTGACATGAAAGCTCCTTTTCCTATCACTCAACCTTACGAGCATAACCCTATCTTTACAATAGGTGTGTGGTCTTACTTGATGTGTCAAAGCGTAACAAAATGTAACAGTCAGAAACGGGCAATTAGGGGGCCTAAAAGCAGCATTAAATATAAGTAAATTGTCAGCTTAAAATGCACTTGTCCCCTTTGTTAAAAATGTGATTAGTGTATAGTTCGTCACCAATATCATTTTCCACTATTACCACAGAGAGAACCATGACCGTATATGTTGACACTCAGTCTTTGATTGCATCAATGCGCGATGTAGTAGGGCAAGCCTATTTGTTAACTGACCAAGCGAAAAAACAGCCCTATTGTAAAGGTTTCCGCTTTGGCGCGGGTGAGGCCCTCGCTGTTGTGCGTCCTGGTTCACTCGTTGAAATTTGGCGCGTGCTAAAGCTGTGTGTTGAAGCCGATGTGGCGGTAATCATGCAAGCAGCGAACACTGGTCTTACTGGCGGTTCAACTCCTGATGGTAAAGACTACGATCGCCCGCTTGTTATTATTAGCACAATGCGAATTGATGCTATTCAACTTGTGGACGATGGCAAGCAGATAGTTGGTTTAGCGGGAAGCACATTATTTGGCCTTGAAGAGACATTAGCGCCTTATGGCCGTGAGCCTCATTCGGTCATTGGTTCATCCTGCATTGGCGCGTCTATTGTTGGTGGTATTTGTAATAATTCAGGTGGCGCATTAGTTAAACGTGGACCTGCTTATACCGAGCTTTCTTTATTTGCTCAAATAAATGCAAACGGTGAACTTTCGTTGGTTAACAACTTAGGCATTGAGCTTGGAAGTGAGCCAGAAGAGATACTGGCTAACCTAGAGCAACAACGTTATCAAGCGAATGATGTTAAACACCCCGATGCAAGAGCGTCTGACAATGAATACGATGAGCGCGTTCGCGATGTCGATTCAGATACGCCGTCACGTTTTAATAATGATGGCCGCAGATTACATGAGGCATCAGGGTGTGCAGGCAAACTTGCAGTATTTGCAGTTCGATTAGACACCTTTCCTATTCCTGAAAAGAAACAGGTATTCTACGTAGGGTCTAATGACGCAGCCGTATTTACAAAAGTACGCCGTGATATTCTCTCTACGTTTAAAAACCTGCCTGATTCGGGTGAGTATTTGCACCGCGACTGTTATGACGTATCTAAAAAGTACGGCAAAGATATGTTTATCGTTATTAGTAAGTTAGGCGCAAAATTCATTCCTAAGCTTTTTGCGTTTAAACGCAAGTTCGATGCATTTACCGACAAGTTAGGGTTTTTACCGAACAAAATGTCAGATCGTGTAATGCAATACATGAGCTACCTTTTCCCCAACCATCTGCCGAAACGCATGGAGTTGTACCGCGATAAATATCAGCATCACTGGATTTTAGAGATGAGTAATGAGGGTGTTGATGAAGCTAGAGCGTACCTTGATGAATTCTTCAAAACTAACGAGGGTAGCTACTTCGAATGTACTGAAGAAGAGGCAGATAAAGCCATTTTACATCGCTTTGTGGCGGGTGGCGCAATAGGCCGCTATCACGTTATGCACAGTAAAGAGGTTGGCGCTATGATGACCATTGATGTGGCACTTCGACGAAATGATCCCGACTGGTTTGAAGTACTGCCTAAAGAAATAGACGATCAAATAGATACTAAGTTGTACTACGGCCACTTATTTTGCCACGTGATGCACCAGAACTATGTGTTGAAAAAGGGTGCCGACGCGAAAGTGCTTAAAGGTAAAATTTTGGAAACGTTCGACGCGCGAAGCGCCGAGTACCCAGCTGAGCACAATGTGGGGCATGAGTACTTTGCAAAAGATGCGCTTAAAAACTTTTATCGTGAACTTGACCCGACAAACAGCTTAAACCCTGGCATCGGTAAAACCACAAAATTGAAGAATTGGGCAGAACATTCTTCGTCCTGCTGCGGTGGCCACGATTAGCGTGCTGTCATCATTACGCTAAATTACTGCGCACACAAAAAAAGCCAACATTGTTGGCTTTTTGTTTTTAAGAGCGTGTAAGTTGGGACTACGCGAGGCGATTGATGATAGATGAGAAGTCCATGCTCGCATTGCCTTCTTCGCAGTGCATTTCAAACCATCTTGCTGCAAGCTCTCCCATAGGCACCTGAGCATCTACACCTTTGGCGCCCTGCATGGCAAGTCCTAAATCTTTAAGCATCAAAGCTGATGCAAAGCCGCCAGCAAAGTCATTGTCGGCAGGGCTCTGTGGGCCAACCCCTTTTACTGGACAATAGCTTGTCATAGACCATGTTTGGCCTGATGCATTTGAGGCAATGTCGAAAAAGACTTGGGCGTCTAAGCCAAGCTTGTTGGCAAGCTGAAAGCTTTCACACGTGGCTATCATAGTTGCGCCAAGCAGCATGTTGTTGCAAATTTTAGCTGCCTGTCCAGCGCCGTGTCCGCCAGCGTGCACAATTTTCTTACCCATGGCGCCAAGCACGCCTTGTGCTTTTTCAAACGCTTCTTTGTCTCCACCAACCATAAAGGTTAGTGTGCCACCAGCTGCGGCTGCAATGCCACCAGACACCGGAGCATCAAGCATTTGAAGCCCTTTGCTTGCAGCCAGCTCAGAGACCTTATTAGCGGTTTCAACATCAATGGTCGAGCAGTCGATAAGTAGCGTGTTTCCACCCACATTATCAAGGATCTGCGATGTGTATATGTCCATTACATGTTTGCCCGCTGGCAACATAGTTACCACGATATCGGCATTACTTACGGCTTCTTGTGAACTTTGCGCAATAGCGCAGCCAGCGTCTTTCGCTTTAGTCAGTGCCGCTTCACTTAAGTCAAAAGCAACTACATTAAAGCCATTTTTGACAAGGTTATCCGCCATGCCTGAGCCCATATTACCTAGGCCAATAAATGCTACTGTTGTCATTGTCATGTCCTCGCTGATTTAGCCCATGGTTGGAATAACAAAAGCGTTATCGTTAGAGTCTGAGCCATCAGGCCAGCGCTGGGTAATGGTCTTCACTTTTGTCCAGAACTTCACGCCTTCCATGCCGTGTTGGTTTGTATCGCCAAATGCAGAACGCTTCCATCCGCCAAACGTGTGGTAGGCCACAGGCACAGGGATAGGTACGTTAATACCTACCATGCCTACATTAACGCGCTGGGCAAACTCACGTGCGGCATGGCCATTTCGCGTATACATAGCAACACCGTTACCGTATTGATGATCGCTTGCTAGGTTTACTGCTTCGTTGAAGTCTTTAGCGCGCACCATCTGGAGTACCGGGCCAAAAATTTCTTCTCTGTAAGAACGCATGTCTTTGGTGACATGGTCAAAGAATGTTGGGCCAATAAAGTAGCCATTGCTATCCGCTGGAATTTGGCTGTTTCTACCGTCGTATACTAACTCTGCGCCTTCTTCGATGGCTAAGTCGATGTAGCCTTCTACGCGCGCTTTGTGCGCTGCAGTGACAACAGGGCCGTAGTGCGCGTTAGGATCTTCACTGTGACTTACCATAATGTCTTTAATGGCTGGAATAAGTTTGGCTTTAAGTTTTTCTGCGGTCTCGTCACCGACAGGTACTACAACAGGTAAAGCCATGCAGCGTTCACCGGCAGAACCATAGGCTGCGCCTACAAGGTCGGTGACTACCTGATCTAGATCAGCGTCTGGCATAACAATACCGTGGTTTTTTGCTCCACCCATTGCTTGCACTCGCTTACCTGCGCGTGCACCACGTTCGTAGACGTAATTAGCAATATCTGATGAGCCAACGAAACTGACGGCCTTAACGGTTTGATGATCTAAAATACCGTCCACCGCTTCTTTGTCGCCATGAACAACGTTAAGCACGCCCGCAGGTAAACCAGCTTCAATTATTAACTTTGCAAGTTCCACCGGAACCGATGGATCGCGCTCAGAAGGTTTGAGGATAAAAGCATTGCCGCACGCTATAGCCACACCAAACATCCACATAGGGATCATGGCTGGAAAGTTAAACGGCGTAATACCCGCAACAACGCCTAACGCTTGACGCATTGAGTAAACGTCAATACCAGGGCCTGCACCTTCGGTATATTCTCCTTTTTGAGCATGAGGAATACCGCACGCGAACTCGATAACTTCAAGGCCACGCTGAATATCACCTTGCGCATCAACAAGTACTTTACCGTGTTCGCTTGAAAGTAGTGCGGCAAGTCGATCGCGGTTAGCTTCTACCAACTCCTTAAATTTGAACATAACACGAGCGCGTCGCTGAGGATTGGTAGCGGCCCATTCAGCTTGCGCTGCTTTTGCCGTTTCAATTGCATATTCTAGCGTTGCTTTGTTTGCCAAACTTACTTCAGCTTGAACCTCGCCGGTATTAGGGGCATACACTGGCGATGTACGCTCGCTGCTATCCTCAAAATCTTTACCAGCAATAAAGTGAACAATTTTTCTCATGACATGGCTCCTGACTAAGCGATTCAATAATATATTAACAATATTGAAACCTTGTGTTTGCAATAGCAATACATATACTTGCAGCTAGGTGCTGTAAAAATGCAGGTCAAATTATGAATTGGGATGACATGCGACTGTTTCTTGGGTTGGCAAGAAATGGTCGTGTAGCTATTGCTGCTAAAGGTTTAGGTGTGGACCCGACAACATTAATACGTCGTGTAAAAAAGCTGGAAGACTCGCTAAATTGCAAATTATTTGAACTAACAAAAAAAGGTTATGTACTCACGACCCAAGGCAGTGAACTCGTTCGTTATATCGAAAAAGCCGAGCATTATTTTTTAGAGGCTCAAAACGAGCTTAGCGATGAACGTTCTCATTTATCCGGCACCATTCGCGTAAGCGTATCAGAAGGCTTCGGTAGCTGGTTTTTGGCACCACTATTACCTGAATTTAAACGACTATACCCCGGTATTTGTATTGAATTAGTGGCGACCAGCGGCTTTTTGAACCTGAATAAACGCGAAGCAGACATGGCTATTTTGCTAGAAAAGCCAAGCAAGGGGCTACTCGTTACTCAAAAGCTAACCGACTACAGCCTTTACTTGTACACACATCAGTCACTTGTTGAAACACGTAAACCACAAACGCTCCAAGATCTTAGCCAATTCAATTTAGTGAGTTATGTACCTGACCTTGTTTATGCCCCCCAACTCAAATTCATTGAAGAAACCGCTTTAGCGCAGCTTAGCGCGTTGCGCAGTACAAGCATTAATGCGCAATATCAAATGTTGATAAATGGGGCAGGCGTGGGGATTTTGCCTACATTTATTGCTGAAGCAAACGAAGGGCTCGTTAAGCTATTAGATGAAGATATCCATATTAAACGTACCTTTTGGTTAGCAACGCATAAAGAAACTCACTCTCAAGCTAGGTTTCAGGCATTTACTAAGTGGTTAATTGAGAAGGTTGCAGCAAACCAGTCGCGCTTTGTGCATTAGCGCCTTTTTAACTGGCAAGTAAGAAAAGGAATAACAGCGTTAAGTTCCCTTAACGCTGTTACATTTCTTATTATTATTTAAAACCAGGATATCCCCTGAAGGTCACTTAATTAATAGTAATTAGCAATTTGGTCGATGACGGCATTAACCGCGCGGTATGCGTTTGATTCGTTGACGACTCCACAGGCTTGGCCATTACATCCAGACCAGTATGGATCTGAGAAATAGTCTAATTGAGTCGCACTTCCAAATGCTTGTGGATAGGCCATAATAGTTGAGAAGTTGTTATCTATACCGTGGCCAATACCATCATTGTAAACCCCACCAACTGAGCCCTGACGGACTGAGTGGCCTAAACCCATATTGTGACCCAGTTCATGAACAAAAGTAGAAAGCCCACAATCTACAGCACTAATGCTATACATCCGGCTTTTAGAGCTAGAGTAAAGTGTGCCGTTATTACCTTGACCTACCCAGCCAATACCACAGACATAGCCCACAAGCTGGCCGTTTTCATAGATATTTTCTCGTTTTCCGAGTAGCACAACCATATCTGCGCTTACTGATGTTCTAGCGTTCTGAACGCCGGAGCTATCAGTCAGTAGGTTTAATGCACTGTCCGTAGGTTGTAAGTCGCTTGACGTTGCCGCAGAAGATTGTGCACCAACAAGGCGAAGTTCAAGGTCAACGGCATTGTTGCGATAAACCCTATTAGCATGGGAGATATATTGATTAATCTTAGTATCAATACTCGACACACTACTGGCGGCCGGTTGTGTATAAAGTACCATCACATCAATGGTTGCCGCAGAGGCTGTCGAGCATAGCAACGAAACTGCCAATGCCGTTAAACACTTAAATGTGTGTTTCATTTTTATTTCCTTCTTGTCGTTCTAGTTTCCTACAGGGGATTCGGTGTCATGCAAATCAAACACATCGTCAGTATTGCTGTTATCTGGCGTGGCGTGTTGCTGTTGAGTAGGCTCTCGCTCAATGTGGTTTTTCATCATTGCCGATTTAGGTGCGATCCAAGCGTATTGATCGTTGCCTTCTAAAATGAATACATCACGTGGAGTAGCGAGGTTTCCGTAAGTGGCGTTTTCCCCAACCGTGATAACTGCCGCGTAAAGCGTACCTGCTCCGGGTATGTGGGCTTCTACTGTTCGATCGCCGTTGGGGTGCGTCTGGATATGATCAACTTCACCAGTGTAGCTACCACCAAATTGGGGGATGTATAAATCAAGATATTCACCCACTTCCACACTAAGTAACTCTTCGCGATCAAGCTCGATATATGCTTCATCGGTTACATCAGCGGGAATGAGGCCGGCTTGTGTGAGGACCTGTTGGCTTTTATCCGATTCTTGCCACACTATGGTGTCTTTGACGGCATTTGAGATTGAGTCGGGTGACTCTTTGGATTTCGTTTTCGGCTTAAAGGTATCAATGCCTGTTGAAAGTACTTTGTCTTGACTTACTTTTTGTACCTCGTTGGGAAGCACTGGCGTGTGTTCATTGTCTTCTAGTTGTGCTAGGGCATCTTCCGTGTCGTTTGAAGAAAAATTGTAGTTTATCGATAGGTATACTCCTGCAATAACAATGCTAGATACCAAAATAATACGCTTAAGCATACTGCTTTCTCCTTGTTGTAATTTGTATCCGAATCAAAAAGCGCTAATGCCTATGAAGGGCGGCATCTTTGAATGAAAGAGTGCTGATTAAGAAAACGTTGAATGAATGTTTAATAAAAATGTAACTGCTTTTAATTTTTATTTAGGTATAAGTGAGGATACGAGGGTATAGAATATCAATTCAATTAGGTTGTTGTTTTTTTGGTTTATTTTTTGTAAGCCTTGCTGCGCAAGGCGTTAGCCGATAATGAGTAAGCTGAAAGAACAGCACAGAGGTGAATAAAAAGTAGTCTTTTAGGGTGCTTTTTGACCCATCAATATTGCTGAAAACATAATTTTCACAGATCCGCTTCAGTAACGTATCATTACTTTTTTCTTTTAATTTAATCCTTGTCATGTACCAAAATTTTAACGCTGAACTGGCGTGGGCATCGCTGCACATGCCACGTACTCGCCAGGCAATCGCCGCACTTCCTGATTTAAGTGGAATAAGACTCGCTTGCAATATGCATCTTGACTTGAAAATGGCTCCGCTTGTTGAAGGGTTATTGTCTCGTGGTTGTGAAGTTTTTCTTACTACCTGCAATCCCACTACCGTGCAAAACGATGTGGTTAACTACCTTGTAGAAAAAGGGGCAACTGCGAAAGCATGGCGCGATATGAACAATGAAGAGTGGTCTGCGTCATTTGACGACGCACTTGTGTGGCAGCCCACACACCTTTGTGAAATGGGAGCCGATCTGACAACGCGTTTACACGAAAATGTAGCGTTGGGTAAGTCAGTACCTACTATTGCAGCTAGTCTCGAAGCCACCGGGTCTGGCATTAACCGTTTAAAGGGTATGAAGCCGCAATATCCTATTTACAATTGGGATGATCTGCCGGTTAAAGAGGGGGTGCATAACCGTCATATGGTGGGGTTAAGCGCATGGCAAACTTTCTTCCAAACTACGCATCTAACACTGCATGAAAAGGTTGTTGTCGTTATTGGTTATGGGCTTGTTGGTCAGGGCGTCGCTGCGTCAGCTAGGGCTTTCGGAGCCCAAGTTCAGGTTGCTGAACTTGATGCTGCGCGTGCGCTTCAAGCAAAGTATGACGGTTGGCCAGTAGTCGATTTACATGATGTAGTTGAAACTGCTGATGTGGTGGCTACTGCAACAGGTGCCAACGATGTGGTTAGCGCAAAGCATCTCGATAACATGAAAAGCGGGACTTTTATTCTAAATGTTGGTCATGTGGCGAAAGAAATTGATGTTGATTACTTAAAGAGCAACGCTACACATAGTGAGCCCATGCCGTATGTTAATGCCTATACGCTGCCTGATAAAACGCTCTATTTGCTCGCTGATGGTTCGATGTTTAATTTAACCGCTGGATATGGCGATAGCCTAAATGCGTTTGATGTCACATTGGCGGTTATGGCAGCAGGAATAGGTCATATTGTGGGTGAAGGTGCCACCAGTGAGAGCGGGTTGTACTTGTTACCTGAAATGGTATGGAAGCGCGCGCTGTAGTGAGCGCGCATTGATTTATACGAAACACCTTGTTGTAAAAACGTAATACTTTGGTCAATACATTCTATTTGACCTACTAATGAAAACAGGAAAAAAAATGTCAAATGGTATCGGCGGTAAAACGCAGCAGCAGGCGCTTGCTGAACTGTCTAATATGACGTCAGACTTAACGCCAATTCAATTACATGAATATCAAGCTCGTATTGAAAAAGCGAAAACATATATGCGCAATAACAATATAGGCGCTTTGTATTTAAATGCAGGCACGAACCTTACCTATTTTACCGGTATGCAGTGGTATCCGAGTGAGCGTTTGGTTGGTGCAATACTGCCTGCTGAAGGCGATGTTGTTTACCTCGCGCCAGCGTTTGAGATTGATTCGCTCAAAGAACGCCAAGTTGTAGATGGCGAGATTAAGGGGTGGCACGAGCATGAAAGTCCTTACGCACTTTTTGTTGACGAACTTAATTCATTATCACTAAGTGGCAGCACTAAAATTGCCATCGATGAATCAACGCCATTTTTTATCGTAGACGGTATTAACACCTTATTGGATAGCACATGGTCTGTGATTAACGGTGCAGAGGTTTCTGCGCACTGCCGTATGCACAAGTCTGATAATGAACTTGCCCTTATTCAACGTGCCATGGATATGACCCTTGAGGTACATAAAGCCGCCGCCAGTATACTTTGCGAAGGAATTACAACTAAAGAGGTTGAAGATTTTATCAACCTAGCACATCAGAAGGTGGGCGCGAGCGGTAATTACTTCTGCATCGTATTGTTTGGCAGAGCAACATCTTTTCCTCATGGCGTTAAAGATCCACAAGTCTTAAAGCAAAACGACTTGGTTTTAATCGATACTGGCTGCAAGGTACATGGGTATCTCTCAGATATAACTCGAACCTACTGTTATGGCACACCTACCGAGAAACAAGTGGCAATGTGGGAAAGTGAAAAACGTGCTCAGCAAGCGGCTTTTGACACTGCTCAAATAGGCGTTAGCTGTGGGGAAGTGGATGGCGCAGCTAGGTTGAGTTTACAGCGTGACGGTTTGGGGCCTGACTATAACCTTCCTGGCTTACCTCACCGAACTGGGCACGGTATTGGTATGGATATTCATGAGTGGCCGTATTTGGTGAAAGACAATCCACAGCCACTAGCTAAAGGAATGTGTTTTAGTAATGAGCCTATGATTGTTGTGCCAGGTGAATTTGGTATCAGACTTGAAGACCATTTCTACACGACAGATTCGGGGCCTAAATGGTTTACTCAGCCTAGCCATAAAATAGATGCGCCCTTTTAAAAAGGGCGACAGTTCGCGAGTATAGCTCGCTACTATATTTCGCTACTGTATTTCGCCACTATATCAAACTGTAGTTAGACAAGTTCAAGTCAGGTAGATTGAATCGAAAACACTGTGTGTTTTAGCTCAGTGCCTAGCGGTTTTCGATTCATAACTTTGGCTTCAATAATACCAATTAGCGCCATGCTCGCTGCCGTCACGAGGTACACTTTAAACGCAAATCCGTCGGTATAAGGCGCTAATTCATGATCCCAATTCCAAATGAGCACAGGAATAATACTGACGAACCCACTCAAAATCGCATAGCCGCAGTTACGTACACAACGATAGAGAAATAAAGTGAGTTGATTGACTTGATGTGCGGGCTGGTTGTTAAAGGCCAAATAAAAGGCAGCGCTGTGTACCGTACCGACCACGACCAGTGACACAAAGAAAACGTCAATACGATAGGTTTCATACAACGTATTGCCCATCGAGCTTTCCACTAATGCCGCAAGAATGAGTACAACCGCAATACGTACAATAAGCTCAACTGCCACCACAAAGTAAGTAGGAAACTTGGCCAATTCGCCACCACTGGCATGTTCGTTTATTTTAATCTGAAACGCTCTCGGCGGTGCAAGTAATAAAAAATACAATACCGTGTATGTCAAAAAATGATTATCGAAACGGTATGCCCGAATGGATTCCATGATGTTTCTCATTACATACTACTCCTAGAGATCATGATAGCGTTTAGGTGGGTTGAGCTTTTTAGGCTCAAATCTTTCTGCATAGGCTTTAAGGTCGCGACGCAGTGCTCTAACTGCATTCATTGAAACCACGAAAACAACACCTAAGAACAGAAGCAGTACAAAGGTGATAGCGACCCACTGTTTGCGCGCGGGGTAAGATTCAAAAAGCGGTATGGTTGCCGGTTGGATCACTTCAAGTGGATAGTTTGCCCGTGCATTAATCAGTGACTCAACCGCAAGTTGAGTTTCAAGAAGCCGGAAGATAGAACGCTGAATTTCCGCATTTTTTATTTCGCTAAGACGCTGCTCCAGGTAACTACGTCTGCTTTGGATCTCTTCTAAATCTAATGTGCGTAAATATTCATTGAATGACCTTACAAAGGTATTAGCTAACTTGGTGGAAAACTCAGGTGATTTTGAGGTAATACGTATGTTTAAAAGGTCGGTTTTTTTATCAATAAATACATACAGCGCATCAGATTTAAACTTCTTAACGGCCTCTCGCATGTCAGGCTCAAAACCATCTATCCAGCTTTGTGTTGTGGCATCCCAACTTTCCTCGTACAACCACTGTAGTAGGTTTTGCTCCACAATAAATGCACTGATATAGCCAAAGGAGTCCATCCTAGCGAGTAAGCGTTCTCGTTCATTGGCTTGGATCCCATCAATGATAAAGTCGTACTCCAGTACACCAATGGTGTTTACACCACGATAATTGTTGGGCTGAATGCCACCGGGATCTTCGCTAATATTTATTGCCACCGTGGCTTGCGCCGAATAACGGTTGTCTAGCATAAGCGATATGCCTGCTACAATTGCTGCCCCTAGGATAGCCACCATTGCAATGCGGAACTTGTAGCTGAACAGTTGATGCAAAAACTTCAGCAGTAATTCATATTCAGCGACATGTTGGCTTTCGTCATTGTTATTTGCCATAACATCCTTACTCCATTCGCTAGTTCATTAAGTTCGCAATCATTGCGGTAGCGATAATATTTTTGTAGAAAATATCTACCCATTTTTCTACTGACTCGCGACCGTTTATGCGATCAACGCTCAGTGGTACAAATATTGTTGAACCTGGCGTAACTTTTACGTTCGCTGGAGAGTTGAACCAACCCCAAGAGCTTGTACTAGAGCGAACCGACATTACTTCTCCGTTAGCCTGAACAATATACGCATGCTCGTACTGACCAAGCTCTTTCACACCACCACTTAGGCCTATATAGTCAAGTGCTGCGCGATCGTCTCGATACTTATGTGATGTGGGGAAGTACACTTGACCAATAACACTGACGTCATCTTGATATTTTGGCACTAAGATACGATCACCGTCTTCAAGCACGATATCAGATGACTCGTCACAGCGTGTTACGGCGCTATGAACATCAACAACCATTCTTCCCAGTGCTTTTTCTGGTGACATTTTCTTAAGTACGTCAAATACATCCTTCGCACGTTGATCTTTAGGCATCTTCTCGTCTTTATTAACCCCCTGTGATACATGAGTATCAGCAAGTAACCGTTCTAGTTGGTCAAACATTCTATCAAGTGCTTTTTGCTCTTTCTGACGCACACTTTCTCGCAAAAATACGGTGCCAAATAGATACGCATCTTCGGTAAAACCACCTACTTTTTGCATAAGCGAACAGAGGGTTTCTCTTTTGTCGATGCGGTATTTACCCGGGAAGGTAATTTCACCTTCGATTTCTACAAACTGTGGTGTTTGCACCCACTCAGGCTTAACGCGCAGTACCAAATGATCTTTCGGATGTAAGATTAAATTGGTAGTATCTAAAAGCGGATCGTTTTTAGTCAAGCTTATGGCACGGGAGTCTGTTCTGCTAAACTCACTATCCATCAACACTTGGCGAGACAACGTCGCCGCTAATCCATAGGCTTCTTCTTTCATGCCGCCGGCGGCCGCAATTAAATCGTCAATGCGCATGCCTGGCACCATAGGGTAGGCACCTGGATGAAATACTGAACCAGTAACCTGAACAATAGGCGCTTGCTGGCCAAACTGAGTTTCGCGTTTGACCCGTTCTAGTGGCGTTTTTATTAGTGCTGCTCGGTCGATATCTTTATTAAACAGATAAACTTTGTCTTTAGGCTGCAAAATAGGGTTGTGGTCGGGCTTATTGTTTAGCGCGTCTTTAAGCGAAACGTGAATAAAATAAAGACGGTCTGACTGAAGGTCGGTACGTGCAAGCAACGCGTAATCAAGGTCAACACCTGCTTCTAAACCGCCCGCGTATTTGACCATATCAAGTAGGCGCTTGCCCATGTGCAGCGGATAGGTACCCGGGTGAGGGACCGCACCTTTGAAGTCTACTACTTTAACCGGGTCATTAGCGGTAGCTTCATTTTGTAGCTTCGCTACTACCTTTGATAACTGACCGGCACGAGGTGAATGCGTATCGAAGATAATGATCTGATCACGGGGGTGAAGCACAATATTATCTTTAGAATATTCGTCGGTTATTGCATTCCAAAGGTTAAAGTAAATAGCTTCGGTACGTTTGTCTTCGCGGTTTTCGCGTTGGATCATGGCTGCATCAAACTCAGCTCCCTGTCGTAGAATATTTTTAGACTGGATCAGGTCAGACACTTTCATTCCCTTAAACCATTGATAACCGCCGGGCGTTAATACGTGACCTGAGAGTAATACTACGTCGTCCATTTTATCTAGCACCGGAAAGATGCGAATAAGATCGCCGTTTTTAACGGCCACAGTGTTGCCGTTACGATCCAAATTAGCCTGCATTAAGGTATACATGCCGCTATTTGACACTCGCTCAATTTGGGCATTCTTTGCATTTGCTGTTGGCAGTAAACCGCCTGCTAATGACAAAATTTCAGACACGTTTTGCTCGTTCGCTAGCTCATAAATGGCTGGACGCAATATTTCGCCTGCAATGCCAACTGTCGGGCCAACAGGTGGAACAAAAATAAGGTCGCCCTGACGCAGATAAATGTTGGCGCTGTCGTCACCCTTTAGTAGTAAGGCGTAAAGATCAAAAGTGGCGACAACACTACCATGACGCTTCACTTGAATGTTGCGCAACGAGCCAGTGCGCTTTACCCCGCCGCTGGAGACCAGAGCGTTAATAAGCGTTGAAAAGCCGCTAACGGAATAACTGCCAGGTTTAGATACCTCTCCTACAAGCATAATTTGAATAGAGCGGAATTCAGAAAGTGTAACTATGGTTTTTATACCAATGCGTCTGGTTTCAATGGCCTCTGATATAACAACTTTTGCTTCCTCAAAGGTAAGGCCGCTTAAGTTAACGGCGCCGGCGTCTGGGATAAGTAGCATACCTTCTCGGGTTACCGTTAAGTTGTATTGAACGTTGGTGGCCGCAAATGCTTGTATAGTGAAAGTGTCGCCAGGCCCGATAACGTAATCGTAGGGCACAGGCATATCTGAAACAGGTGCAAACGTAGTAGCAACACTGTTAAACATTTCATAACCGAAAAGCTCTAGTTTACTTTGCACTCGCTGTTGCTGAATTTCTTCTTCCAGTGTTACCGGCCGGAGCGACTGAGAAACGTTCTGTTCTAGTTGCGTAGGCGCTTGGTTCTGTGTATTTGGCTCTTCAGTAATAACCACTTGAAAGCTTGAATTATCTTGCTCAGCATTCGCCGTTTGCGCAGACAATATGGCTTCTTTACGCTGCTGATCTTCAACTGTCGCTACGCGAACAGTGTCAACTTGCGCTACGCTAATATTCATTAGGGAGCCTACAACCAATAAACCCGAAAATATTACTTTTACCATCTTCATGATCTACATCTCCCTAATAGTTCGTTGGAAAGCGCGGACAGCCGCTATAGTCAACCATTTTGCCCGGTGAGGTATCTGGGCAGCGATCTTGATAGTCGTAAATACCATCGTTATCGCTGTCAGAGGGGCCGCGATAAAGCACGGTTTCCACGAAATTAGCCATATTGCTGGGTTGCGCTACTTTATCAACAGCTGCGGAAAAGCCACAGCTGTCAGCACTTTCTAGCCGACTACGTGACATGCGATTGCCAACGCCGACAGTGTAAAAGCAAAGGCCTGAGTAGCTTTGCGGCCACGCTATTGACGCCGATTCTGGAACAACAACATGCGCGTTTGTTGTGAAATCGGCGCGTTGACGCATACGCATTACTGCATGCTCGACTGACTCATCTATTTGCTCCCACTCCGTAACCAATATAACGGCTGATGGACCGTGTAAATTGCCTACAAGCTCCGACACAAAATCAAGCGCAACCGACAAAGATTGCACTTCAACATGTTGCAGCGCACGGTGCTGGCCTAACTGCTTTTCAAGTTCGATTGGAAGCAATGGTGAAACACTCAAACGCGCATCTAATGGCGCATAAAGTTGCGGGTTAATGGCATCATCATAAGTGACGATAGTACTGCTAAAGCGTTGAGTGGGCATTGTCTTGATAAATCTGCGGACCACTTCTTTAGCGTAGAACTGAGTATTGAGACCACGAAACGAATCACTTAGCGCTGAACTTTGGTCGATAACAAAAACGATGTGGTCAACACGTGGTTGAAGCTTAAACTGCGCTACACGCTCGTCTATTGGCATGGGGTTAAAAATATGAACAGACTGACGGTGTAGACCAGTATCGTAGTCTTCAACTTTAGCCATATGCTCATGTTCTGGCACATGAACTAGGTTTTCTGTCGCCATACAGCCGCTTAAGCAGAGTATGACTAACGATGAAAGCAACCCATTTTTCCAATTTTTCCATGCCATCGTAATCACTCCCAAATCCATCCTTCAACGGTCGCTTAAAAGATGCTTTGAATCGAAAATTGTTAATTCGCTAACGGCACGCGTGCCTTTAACTCTGTATTAACTTTAGCAAGAAGCCTTCCTTTTCGATGTTTTAGGGGGCTAAAAATCTATATTTCGAGTCTAAGTTATTGTTTTTTATTGATTGATTTTTGGTCTTTTTCTGATGTGGAGGAAGGGGATTACAGTCAGCTTTTTTATTTTGCAAACTGCAAATCGCGGTTATTCACCGGTTTTCTCAATTGTATTTGCAAAATGCGAATTGCCTCGTGCTATAAGCGGTGTCGCCGTATCTCGTTAATTTCGCTCATCCTTTTATAAATAACCGATAGCGACGAATTTTTAGTGGTTGGTATAGATTTAGCTATAGTTGATGTAAGTGGCCAACATAAAACGAAGCCAAAGCGTATTTAAAAGGAAAGGAGAGTGCCAATGCCTGATGTGTTTATTCTAGGATTTACAAAATGCGCTACAACCAGTCTGTACAATCAGTTGATGCAGCATGAGGATGTTTCGCACACTAAACGCAAAGAGCCTCATTATCATTTTGCGCAAGTGAAAGGAACGCAGTTTGATGGGCCTGCAGACAACGACACTGTAAGCCAAATGTTTGTTACTGAAGAAGATAAGTATCATGCGCTTTATGAACCCGGCAAGCTTTCCATTGATGGGTCGGCCATGTCAATTGAGGCGCCCGAAATACTCGATAGCATTAATGCTCAATACCCAAATGCAAAATACATTTTAATGTTGCGTAGCCCCATTGAGCGGGCATTCTCTGCTTATTCGCACCTGATTAGAGATGCAAGAGAAACGCGAACATTCAAAGACGCTCTCGAGCATGAGCTGTCAGGTGCACGAGATAATTACTTACCCATATGGCATAACCTTAAGTCGAGCCGTTTTGTTGAGGCAACGCAATACGCTCGAAATTTATTTGGTGATCGATTAAATGTTATCGACTACCGTGACTACGCCAAAAACAATAAGCAGGTAATGAATGAAGTTGCCCAGTTCCTTGGACTCTCACCAGCTACCTGGACACAAGACTTTGCGAATCGTTCGGGGGTTCCTCGTTCACCTACATTGCAAAAAGTACTGATGCGCAAATCGTTCGCAAAGAGCGCGTTTGTAGCGCTGTTTCCGGAAAAATTTGTGACATCCTTAAAACGCTCTTTAATGGAACGAAATACCGGTGACAAACCTGTGTTGAGTGAAGAAGACCGCACTTATTTTGCGTCGCTCATCAGCGATGAGCGCGACAAAATTATTCCGTATATGCCCGATGCACAATTGCTGGAGTCGCTTTATTCGTTATGAGAGATACAAAGCAAGTCTCAATCGTGCCACATATTTTGTTCACCATGTTCATTCTTGAAATCTTTTTCTTGATGGTGAAAAAAATCAACTTAGCCTTGTACGGCCCGTTTGACTTGTTTGAAAAGCTCTTCCCCATAATAGCAATTGGACTTTTGATAACTGTCATCAGACCAAGGCTCAATGTTCAATGGTGGGCGGCACTATTTCTCTATCTAGGGTATCTGACTTACGGTGTGCTTATCTCACTTGCTAACCAGAAAGGTATGAAGATTATTCTGGTTCAGCTTTACCACGAGCTAAAGTTCTTCCCAATGGTCATGCTGTTTTCTGTTGCGCGTGTTGATGAGATTTGGACCCAAAGAACACTTAAGGTGATTAAGCCCTTAATGGTCATGTGTATATTTCTCATTCTTTTTCAAGCAGGCGCATCAGGCGCATACGATGCATTATTTAAAAGCGGCGGACATTTTGAGCCCGGTCATTTAGGCGGGATGTTGGTGCCGCGCTTTGTGGGGTGGTTTTGGCACCCGGGTCAATCTGCGTTGTTCTTTACCATCGCCGCAATACTGATAAAAGTGGAATACCAGCGCGGTAATATTCGTTTTGGCCATTCTCTCGTTTTTCTGTGCATTGTTTTTGTCTTTGTTGCCATTCAGCGTTTAGAACTCATGCTGTTGTTTATGGCGCTAATGGCTATGAAGGTTCAGCGCGCCTTTAACTTTGATTACCGCCTTATTTTGGCACTTGCTGTATTTGCGTTTTTTACCTGGCTTATCAGTTTTTTGAGCATGGATAAAGACAACGCTTGGTACGTGCTTGAAAACTTCGAGTCTCCTCGCGTCATCTTTTTGGTAGAAGCTGTATTTGAACTGTTTGAAAGCAATTTTTGGGGAGCCGGGTGGGGAACAATTGGTAGCCATTCGGCGGCCGATGTGGCAAACGTTTATGAATACAATGCGATGAAAGATTTATGGTGGGTTCAGTTAGGTCAATACTTCTATGATACCTACTGGCCACACGTTATTGGTGAGACAGGTATTCCTGGCTATTTCCTTCTATTGCTATCGATGACGTTCATGGTATGTGCACTGAAGCGTCCAGAAGCAAGTTTATTGTTATTTCTACTATTATTAACCAGTGCGCTGTCATCAAATGCGCAGTCGCTTTATCACCTTACGATTTTTGGCTGGTTCATTACGTTGTTGGAAAGCGATCCGAATGGTTGGAAAAAGCCGAAAACAAAACCTGTTTTAACCACGTGAAGCTACGTTGTAGGAGAACAACTATGAGCGATACTATTCAACGAAAGGGCGTTGCGATTATAGGAACAAAAGCACGTGGTGGGATCCATGCTGTCATCGAAAACCACATTCAAGCAGGGGTCTATGATGATTATGAGCGCTACGTCATTGTGTCTCATGATGATGGCAGTATGCTAAAACGCTTTTATGTTTATTTCAGCGCGTTAGCGTCATTACTCGGACTACTGTTTAGAAGCAAAGTCGACATTTGTCATCTGCACGGTTCGCATAAAGGCAGTATCTACCGAAAAGCACTGTTTATTCTTGTGTGCAAGCTATTTAACTGTAAAGTTATTTTCCATCTACATGGCTCGGTGTTTGCGCGGACCTATGATAGTGCGGGTGGTTTCTACAAGGGCCTTGTTAGATATGTCTTAAATAATGCCGATAGCGTTTTTGTGCTTTCTGAGTATTGGGCAAAATACGTCAGCGCTATTTCAAGTAACGATGACATTCGCGTTATAAACAACTTCCCGTCTCCTATTTTTGAGTCTCTCTACCAACAGAAAACCTTTACCTTTACTCAGCCAATTAATTTTTTGTTCTTAGGCTATATTGGTCAGCGAAAAGGCATATACGACCTTGTTGACGCTGTAGAAAGTCTAAAACGACGAGGAGTCGGAGGGTTTAAGATAAAGGTGGGCGGTAACGGAGAAATAGATAAGCTCAAGGCGTTGATAACGGAAAAGGCGTTATCTGACTACTTTGACGTGATTGGCTGGGTGACTGGAGACCAAAAATACCAGCTAATGAACGAAGCTGATGTTCTATTACTCCCTTCACATAACGAAGGGCTTCCTATCGCTATTTTAGAAGCTATGTCGGCAGGTCTTGCGGTGATAAGTACGACGGTAGGCGGCATCCCTGAGGCAATCCCTGACGACAGTGCGGGGTTACTTATTGAGCCCGGTGACAAACAGGCGTTAGCGCAAGCAATTGAGACATATATTACAGATAAGGCGCTAATAGCACGCGCAGCCGAAATCTCACGGCAACGCTACGATTCTGCCTATTCGTCGACATCAAATGTAAAAATCATAAGAGATGTTCTCGAAAAACTGATTAATGGCGAATTGTCTACTGCGGGCTAAACCGCTGTGAGGGCAAGATGAAGATAGACGTCACTGTCATTATTGCGGCGTATAACGCCGCGCAAACGATAGCTACAGCAATTGATTCTGTGCTCAATCAAACTCACTATAATCTAGAGCTTATTGTGGTGGACGATTGTTCGGCCGACGATACTTACTCTATTGCTATGGCGTATGCCCAACATGACTCTCGAGTAAAGGTACTAAAAACACCTCAAAATATGGGACCGAGTGCTGCGCGAAATACAGCGATACGCACAGCGAGTGGCGCTTTTTTTACCGTACTTGATGCTGATGACTGGTTTACAAGCGACAGGCTAGCCACGCTTTTAAACGCCGCTTTAAACAACAATGCCGATGTGGTGATAGATAGTTACTTTCTTGCCAACCCGAAAACTAAAGCTTGCTATGCGGCAAAGCATACAAATTTGTGCCCGCTTAACGCGCACCAATACATTGATGGGGTCTTTTTTATTGCTAACGGCTTGGGTTCAACCAAACCTTTAATAAGCATGGCACTTATTAGGCAAAGCAACGCGGAATTCAATGAGCACATAAATGGTGGCGAAGACCTATTACTCTATGCTCAGCTGGTATTGAGTGCGCCAACGAGCTTGTTTATCAATTGCCCTACGTATTGTCGTACTGAGTCACCCCAGTCAATTTCAAGGGGCAATCGAATTCGCTTTCTTAATGATGTGCTGAATGCCTATGCGATACTTCGACAGCTTGTTCACTCCAATAATCGCGTTACCCCGCAACTTTTAAACGCGTTAAGCTACAGAGAAATGGTGGTTGAAGACGCGTTAGTCGCTGCCAAGTGGAAACACTGGTTATCCCAACAATGTAAACCGCCCGTTCCTTCTACAAAGAGTTTATTACGGCTTATACGACATATATGGTGTCGCAAAGCGCGATATTCCATAAATGTACTATCATAAATATCGTGATTTGCATTCTGCATAAAACCTTATGAAATCGCATTTTCATTTTGCGAAATGCAAATAAGTAAAAACGATGTTTTTTTGTGTAACTTACTGATATTTATTGCTTTTTAAGTTTGGCCTGAGCTTTGCTCTTACTACAGTGTAGTGACTATTCGGTCCCGAGACCGTTTCTATACTGGAGTATCATCATGAAGCAGAAAAAACTTTTAGCAGTAGCATCTCAAGGCGGTCATTTAATTCAGTTGTTGCGTTTAAAGCCTGTTTTTGACCGCTATGACACCAGCTATGTTTCCAACCATTATCGCGAAGGTATGGGAAGTAAGTTTTTTAAGGTTATTGATGCGAACGGCAATGAGAAAATGAAGTTGCTTGTGCTGTTTGTGCAAATGGCATGGATAATGGCTATCAAGCGTCCAGATGTCGTAATTTCAAGTGGTGCTGCACCTGGCTTTTTTGCTGTAATGCTCGGTAAGTTTTTTGGCGCTAAAACAATTTGGATAGACAGTATAGCTAACGCCGAAGAGCTGTCATTGTCGGGCAAGAAAGTAGGTGCATTTGCTGATCTTTGGCTAACGCAGTGGCCAAACTTAGTCCAGCCTTCTGGCCCTCAATATCAAGGGAGAGTTTTATGATATTTTTGACTGTAGGTACACAGTTACCTTTTGACCGTTTTGTTGAAGCTGTCGACACATGGGCAGCAAACCATCCAGAAGTTGAAATATTTGGTCAAATTGGTGAAGGAGAGTATCAGCCAAAG
Source organism: Alteromonas sp. KC3 (assembly GCF_016756315.1). NCBI lineage: Bacteria > Pseudomonadati > Pseudomonadota > Gammaproteobacteria > Alteromonadales > Alteromonadaceae > Alteromonas > Alteromonas sp. KC3. The sequence goes on along the minus strand of NZ_AP024235.1, from coordinate 3,671,468 downwards.
CACATTAAGTACTGTGCGTTTTTGGATGAAAAAGCCTACAAGCAAGAATTCGACAAGGCAGAAGTGGTGCTCGCACATGCGGCAATGGGCTCTATTATCACCTCACTGATTGAGTCGAAGCCTGTTGTCGTGTTTCCTAGGGTGGCAGCGTTAGGTGAACACCGTAATGAGCACCAATTGGCTACATGTAGAAATTTTGAAAAGCTTGACGGTTGCTATGTCACGTATGACGTAGAGCAACTTTATAAAACCCTCGATGAGGTCTCATCGCTTAAAGCTGGGTCGTTAGGCCAGTTTGCCAATACTGATTTAATGGATAGCATAGAGAGTTTTATTCTTTCTGATAGCTAAGAAAAGGACTCACTTTATGGAAAAAGTGCCAAAGTGGCGTCTTTATCTTGCCGACCCCCATATGAGAGAAATGCTTCTTGGTAGCGCAGTAGGGCTTACGGTCAAGGTACTTGCGGCGTTAAGTTTGTTCGCAATGAACGTTGTGGTTACTCGCACCGTTGGCGCTACTCAAGCTGGTTTGTTCTTTCTCTCTTTCACACTCATAACTATCATTGCCACAGTTGGTCGCATTGGGTTAGATCAGGCGGTCGTGCGATTTATAGCGAAAGAAGGGGGCACAGACAGTTCAGATAAAGAAAGTCAGGTTCACAGTGTCTATATAAAAGCAGTGATTTGGACATTGATAGCATCAACATCGTGCTCTTTGATTTTTTATTTTGCTGCGCCTTGGCTTAATAATGCGGTATTTCAGTTACCTGGTTTTACGGCTGTTTTCAAAACCATGCTGTTAGCCGCCCCCATTATTGCCATTTACATCATCCATGCTCAAGCCCTACAAGGACTGAAGAAAATCTCTCAATCGATGCTGGTTTCAAGTGTATTGTTACCCAGTGTGATTCTGGTTTTATTAGTGATTGTGCCAGTTAATAGTGCTCTGGATATTGGCAACTATTTCGTTATTGCGAGCGCATCAACATTTATTATCGGCGTGTGTTTTTGGGCTTATTCGGCTCCCAAGCCGATGAACAAAACAGCGTTTCCATCAGCAGTGCTGCGCAGCACATGTATGCCGCTGTGGACTGTGGCCATTGTGCATCAAGTGATCCAATGGTCTTCCCAACTTATGTTAGGGGTATGGGAAGATGCACAGGGTGTGGCATTTTTCGCCACTGCACAGCGCACAGCTATGCTGACCAGCTTTATTTTATTTGCTGTTAACACAATTGCAGCACCAAAGTTTGCCGCCATGCACGCAGCACATGATATGGACGGGGTTAGGCGCATGGCCATTATGTCAGTACGCATGATGTTACTTGTTGCGATCCCCACTACCTTGTTTATTTTCTTATTCCCTGAATGGCTGATGAGTATATTCGGTGAGGAATTTAGGGCTGCTTCTTATGCGTTAATGATCTTGGCGGCAGGGCAATTTGTGAATATCGCCACAGGTTCCGTGGGTTATTTGCTAAGCATGACTGGGCTTGAGAAAAAAGTGCGCGATAATGTGCTAGTAAGTGGCGCGCTAACAGTGGCGCTGGGGTTAGCGTTAATACCATCATATGGCGTCATTGGAGCCGCAATAGCGTATGCCTGCGGAGTAGCTTCACAGAATTTACTAGGGGTATATCAGGTGAAGAAACATCTTGGTTTTAATACGTTGTGTTTTTGGCGCACCGCTTAACAACGCATATTCAATCGATATCATTGCTAAGTAAACCCACCCCTGCTAGCGTAGCAATATCGCATTAGATTATTCAACGAAAACGCAATGCAAAAAAAGGTCAGAAATCGCTCAGTACAATGGGGTGTGCTACTGACACTAATCACCTTCATGTTTACCTCGCAGGTGGCTCTATCTAATACTGTCGATGAAGTGAGCGGGCTTAACATGTGGAAGGATGCACCGTCATTACCCTACAGAGTGCAAGAGATTTATCCAACCGTTTTTGAAAACCATATTGTTGTGGCCGGAGGGCTATCGCCAGATGTAGACGCAAACAAAATTGGTGTGTCCAAACGGGTTATTGCATTTAATATCGAAAACTCTCGATGGGTTGAATGGCCTGCGTTACCTGAACCACGTCATCATCCTATGTTAGTCGTGGTAGGTGATCGGCTATTTGCATTTGGTGGTTTTGTTCAAGGTAGCAATGGCATGTGGCATAACAGCGTTGATGTGCTTGAACTCATTAGAAAAGATGACACAAAAAGCAACACAGGTGCAACATGGAATAAAGTGGCCAAGCTACCCGCGCCTCTAGCTGAAACACTATCAGCGGTGCACAACAATAAAGTACATCTGGTCAGTGGTAGAGCTCCCTCTACAGCGGCTAATAATAGTCAGTGGAATGATCAAAGCGACGTAAATACGCACTATGTGTTTGACCCACAAACCCTTTCTTTTACTCAAGCACCCGCCATACCGACCGCCCGAAACAGCGCATGCAGTGTTGTTGTTAACAACTCGCTTCACACTATTGGCGGCAGAACCGTAGCAGGCGGTAACTTGAACACGCACGAAGTGTACAGTTTTACTACGCAAAAATGGGAATCCCTTTCTCCACTGCCAGATGCCCAAGGCGGGTTGGCATGTGCCTCGTTGAACAGGCGGATTTATGTATTTGGTGGTGAATATTTTAATAATGGCGGTGGCGTGTATTCAACGGTGTGGGAATACGATATAGCTAAAGATAAGTGGCAAGCGATTAGCGAAATGCCCAACCCAAGACATGGGTTAGGAGCGTTAAACGTGGACAAACGTATTTACGTTATTGGTGGTGCGCTTCAAGCAGGTGGTAACCAAACAAGCGCCCTAATGACAGTGTTTCAACCTAACTAGAGCTTGTAGTTTATTTCGCTATTACCCAACGAGCGCTTAACGGCAATCTTTTGGTTTTTGCCCATAAAAATTTTGATTTGATTTATGGTTTCTTTTGCCAGAATTTGTCGCTCATTGGTTCCCCATACTTGCTGATACATCCGTTTGACCCGCTTATTAACATCAGGTGAGCGCGCCATAAGTTGAAGCGCTAACTTTTGCGCTTCCTCTTTGGGTGAGTCTGAAATTTTCGATATAAGCCCTATAGACAGCGCTTCTTCTGGCGTAAGTTCTTCGGCGGTAATGGCAACACGTTTAGCGTGGTCAATACCCATACACTCTCTCATGCCCAGTGTGCCGCCCATGTCGGGTATCAGCCCCCATTTGGCTTCTAGCACCGACAACGAACTGTCTGGTGTGGCAATTCTATAGTCACCGCCTAACGCTATTTGCATACCGCCACCCCAACACTTTCCGTGTATTGCCATAATGACGGGAACCGGTAAGCGTCGCCAGCCAACACTGACTTGCTGGGCCAAATTAGGGCTGCCAGGAAGCCACTTCCACATCAGCTTGAGCGCGCTTTTTGGGTTCCCCATAACCGATTTAACATCTAAGCCGCTACAAAAGCTGGCTCCGTTGCCTGACACAATAACTACACGCACGGCCTTGTCTTTTTTAATGCGGCTGATGCAATCTGCAATGGCGGTAAACATGCCTTCGTTTAAGGCATTGTGTTTGTCAGGGCGATTTAGCTCAACATGGGCAATGCCATTTTCGACGTGGTAGTGTAGGTAGCTCATTATTTTTCTCTGTCAGGCAATACAGCGTTTCAACGTTTAAAAATAAATGTACCCTAGTTCAGCCTTGGTTGTCCCACATTCCTAGAATGTTTTTCTTTATGTCGGCAATAGCGCCTTTGGCTATTTTCTTCTCGCCCTCAGACGCGGTGCGTTTTGGGTAGAATACTGGTTCCATATGGGCGCATACGCTGTCAGTGAAGAAGCGGCTTTTTGCACCGTATACATGCTTGTCGCCAAATTTTTGCTGTTCCGGTACCCAATACTTTAACGGTTGAATAAGGCTTAATTCATCTTTTGCCCGAGTAATTGCCACATAAAGTAAGCGGCGTTCTTCCTCTAACGCGCGCTTATCGCCCGCGGCATATTCATTGGGAAAGTTGCCATCGGCCACATTGAGCACAAATACATTTTTCCATTCTTGCCCCTTAGCGCTATGCACGGTGGACAGAATAAGGTAATCGTCGTCAATAAGCGGCGCACCGGCCAAATCGCCGGAGCTTTGCGGAGGGTCCAACGTAAGCTCTGTTAAAAAGCGCTCTCGAGAGGTGAATTGCTGAGAAATCATCGATAGCTGTTCTATATCGCCATAACGGACAAAATGATCGTCGTAGTTTACTTCTAGCAATTCTTTGTAAAATGTTGCTATTGCACTGGTTTGCTCTGCCCACACTAGCTTGTTGCTGTGAATATCTTCAAGCAAGGTAGCTAAAGTTTTAAACGTCGATTTCGCAGACTCAGGTATGGCATAGGCCTGCAGCGAAGACAGCAAAAAGTTTTGTGATTCAAGGTAACTAAACACTTTATCGGCAATCTTAGGCCCTATACCTGGTAGCAATTTAAGCACGCGAAATGCAGAAATTTTATGTTTCGGGTTGTCTGCCCAGCGCAATATGCAAAGTACATCTTTCACATGTGCAGCTTCTAAAAACTTAAGTCCACCGTGCTTTACAAAGGGAACGTTGCGCCGCGTAAGCTCAAGTTCAAGGCGATCGCTGTGATAGCTAGAGCGAAACAGTACCGCTTGCTGTTTTAATTCAATACCTTCTTCGCGGGCTGCCAATATGCGCTCTACGATAAATTCAGCTTGTTTAACGTCGTTTTCAACGGTAACCCATTTAGGCTTAGGGCCAGCTTTGCGTTCGCTATACAACTCAACTTTATAGCCTTCACTACTTTCATCTAACAAGGCATTTGAAAGGGCCAAGATTTGCGGGTGAGAGCGGTAGTTTTGCTGAAGTGATATTACCTTGCCAGGTAACGAAAACGCCGTGGGGAAGTTTAGGATATTATCAACGGTAGCTGAACGAAATGAGTAGATTGATTGAGCGTCATCGCCTACTACAGTAAGTCCTTCGCCTGTCGGGAAAAAGCCTTTTAATATGCCTGCTTGAAGAACGTTTGTATCTTGGTATTCATCGACCAAAATATAGTCAAACTGCTTGCGTACCTCAGTAGCTATTGCCTCGACCTGAGCCATGTGAAAGCAATACAGCAGTAGGTCGTCATAATCCAAACTGACTTGTTCAATTTTAGTCTTCGCGTATTGGGAAAATAGTGTGGTTAGCTCGTCTTCCCACTCAGCGCAATAGGGGAAGTGGCTCTCAAGTATGTCGGCAAGGCCGGCTTGTGCGTTGACACAGCGAGAGTAGATTTCTAAGCATGTTTTTTTCTTAGGGAAACGACGGTTTACGCTACTAAACCCGAGCTCATGACGAATGAGGTCGATCATGTCTGCACTGTCGTTTCTATCCATTACCGTAAAATCGGCCTGAAGACCAATAGATGAGGCGTGCTCTCTTAAGAGCCGTGAAGCAATGGAGTGAAAGGTGCCCATCCAAGGTAGTGTTACGGGGTGATAGGCTGCTTGTTTCTCGCGTAAGGTTCTCTCGACAATGCGATTGGCCCGAGAGCTAAGCTCAGATGCGGCGCGACGCGCAAAGGTCATCAACAAAATACGCTCTGGCGCAACCCCCTTTAATATCAGTTGCGCTGTTTTGTGTGCAAGTGTATTGGTTTTACCTGTGCCCGCGCCAGCAATGATAAGAAGCGGGTTATGGTGAGAAGGCGTACTCGAACCAAGACCGAAGGTTACCGCTTCTTGCTGCTGGGCGTTTAATTCTGTTGTTAATAGCATAACGACTTATCCGAGTAATAAAGGATTACAGGATAAATCAAAATACTGTATGTTTAAACAGTTTTAATGTTCACGACTCCTTCATCAATTGAAGCAAGTAGTTATGAAGAGCAGCTGTAATGCGATACACCGCCAGCGCCGAAAAACTCAAGTGGGCGTCTCTGATAAAACTCCTGCTCTATTGCCTGCGTTTGTTCTTCATAGGGTTTACCTAGTATGTCTTGCAGGTAATGAATACGCGTAAAGTTGCCGGTTTCAGCGAGCTTGTAAGCAGGCACGACAAGCCATTCGCGCCAAGTATATTTAGGATTGGTACGCCGCATTTGCGCTGCAATACTTTCCTTGTTACCGCTGTTTTCAATCTGTTTTTGCCACGCACCGAGCCATGCTTTCCACTGCGATAACAACAACTCTTTCGGCGCGTTATAGAAGCTTGGTGAAAGGGCGCTAATATCTTTAGGAAGCGATGATAGTTCTCTAAAGAATATGGTGTAGTCAACGCCCGTGCGCACCATTAGCTGCAATAGCTCAACAAGAAGCGTGTGATCATATTGAATAAGCCCAAGTTTAGCTGCCCACATCCCTTGCATTTTGCTTTCCATCACCTCAGGGAATTCGTCGGAAACAAGTGATAGGGCGTTGGCTTCATCCTGTGCGTCTTCAAGTAGGACGGCCAAAGCTCTACACAGCATTTCAAAGTTCTTATGTGCGGCAATAGGCTGATTCAAAAACGAGAAGTGACGACCACCCCCTGTCCACGGCTGATAGACAGGGTCGAACATTTCACAAAAGCCAAAAGGACCATAGTCGAGTGTATAACCACCGCCTGCACAGTTGTCGCTGTTGAAATTGCCTTGGCAGTATCCCACTCTTACCCAGTGTGAAACTAATGTTGTTAGTCGCTCTCGAAATGCGATAGCTAGTTCGACTACCTGCTTTTCAAAGGGCAGGGTGGTATCGATGTCTTCTTTGTATTCTCTTTCAATAAGGTGCGCAACAATGGCTTTCAATTCATTTAATGCATTCGGATGCTCATGCCTGCGCGCGCGCCGCCCAAATAATTCAACTTGGCCAACGCGTAAGAACGAGGGAGCGACGCGGGTGGAAATAGCAACCAGATTTGGCACCATAACTTCAGGATCTTGAGAGTCTGAACCTTCAAGATACCAGGGTCTGTCTACTGTTTCAGATTGCGACATAAACAAGCTAAGCGAGCGGGATGTGGGTACACCAAGCGCATGCATATGCTCTTGAGCTAAGAACTCGCGCACACTTGAGCGCAGCACGGCGCGTCCATCTGCGCCGCGACAATAAGGGGTTCTTCCAGCCCCTTTTAGCTGCATTTCCCATCGTTTGCCGCTAAGTCCTACCTCTAATACAGATAGCGCACGTCCATCACCGTAGCCATTGCCTGTTTGAAATGGGCACTGCTGTGTATATTCTGTTCCGTAAATAGACAGGGCGTAGCCCGTCGCCCAACCATATGGATGTATGTTGCTGTCAATATTAGACATATCGCCGGAAAACAGACGTTTAAAGTCATGCTCAAGCGCGAGGCTTTCGTCAAAACCAAGTTCATCAAAAAAGGCTTGGCTGTGAGCGACATAAAGCGGATCAGCAATAGGCGTTGGGGTGACAGGTACATAATGGCCGCTAAAAACCTGACGGGGTTTGTGATCGTTACCACCTTCAGTTGCCTGCGGGTCAGCCGTTAGCGTGTTTAACAATGAGTAGTCGACATGCTGTGCCAGCTCATGCATGGTTTTTATCTTAACGCTGTTGGCCGTGCTGTTATCTGGGCTGGGCGTTTTCTGTGAATGCGTATTAGTGGCCATAAAGTAAGTTACCTTTCAAAACGACGAAGATATTTGTGAAAACACGCTCAAGGTATTTTAATTCCAAGGTCTCTGAATTTTTAGCGCTTTGGGCGTAGAACAAGTCGGCCTTGTTCAACATCAAGGCTTAAAGGCACGGAAGACAACAGCCCAATGACGTCATTACTTGTGTCTAGTGTGTAAACTGGGGTTGAGGCAAGGTATCCATTGACTAGCATCATCATTTCACCGCTAACTGGTGCAATGTTACCTCGGTAGCCTCCTGCGTCAATTGTACTATCCAATAGCGAGAGGGACCGAACGAAAATCGCCTTTTTCTCACTGTCATAGTAAGGCGTACCCTCAATCATTAAACTGACTTTCATGGGGTAGTTAAAGCCAAACGCACTGACTGTTGCTGTAGCCTGAGTGCCAAGTGAAACCACATCTCTTCCGTTAGGACCGATATCAACTGTTAAGTCGTCCACGCTGAGCATAAGCGGAATACCGGCCAAGTAGGCCTTTTTTTGTAATTGAACCAATTGTTCGTCTAGGGCTTGCTCTATTTCACTGTCTGAAATACTAAATACCGACCACTGTGGTAGGTTGGCGCAGCCATTTAAGAAAAGCATTGCTGCCAACATAATAAAAAATCGCATTAATTGTCTTCTCGCTAATTGTCTAGTTCTTCGCTTGATTACAGGGTTTATTGTTGGCTGATACACACGGAACTGCCCAACTTTTCTTTGAACTGAGTGCACATGCGCTCAGCTTCTGCGCTTCGACCTGTTTGCGCAAGCACTAAGGCCAGGCTACGTGTTGCTGGCCCGTCATAAGGCGCAAATGATAGTACGTGACGGTACCATATCTCAGCTTCATTCATATTGTTTTGCGCAAAATATTTGTTACCAATAGCGGCGCCTAAGTTTGCGCGCCACGGTCTGCCATGGTTGGTATTGCCAGCTTGCTCAAGGTTCATTGCATTGAGTGCTTTTTTGAAATAACTGATAGCGTCAGAGGTGTGCCCTAAAATCTCGTGAACATCACCCATATTAATAAGCACATCCCAGGCGTTAGGGTTTAACTCAAGTGCCTTTTCATAATGCTGTAACGCACGTGTTAACTTATTTTGCGCTGATAAGACAAAGCCATGGGCTTTGTGAGCTTTGGCATCATATGGCGCAATGGCAATCGCGTTGCTTGAATATTGGTAGGCCCGTAGAAGTATTTGTCTGGCTTCATCGCCATTTAACCGGCCAGATAACAGCGCTTTTTCTAGGTTCATTGCTTTCCAATCTGCAGAATTAACGTTCGGTACTAAGCGAATAGCACGTTGCACAAGCGCATTGGCGATCCCTGCGTTTGCCTCGACCGAATCAGGGGCAGCGGCCAATGCTTGTTGGTACAGCGTTAACGCCATTTCGTTGTCTGCACGTGTGATGTAATGATAGTACTCATCGGCCTGGCGCAACAACGCAGAAACGTGTTCTGTTTGCTGATTTGGGCTTTGCTTTGATGCCGATTGTAAAGGCAAGAAGAAAACAAAAATGCCAATAGCGATAGCAGCCGCCAGTAGCCCAACAAGAGTATAGCGCTTAATCATGTTGGATTGAGGAGGCTGTATAGGCGAACCTGCCGTTGATTCGTTAACAGAGTTGGTGGTTGTAGCTGAATCAGTAGCTAAATCATTAGCTAAATCAACAGGCGACGCGGTATCTTCTGAAGTGATACTTTCAATACTTTCCCAACGACAAGTTTGTGCAATAAGCCGATAGCCGCGTTTTGGGAGTGTTTCAATGATACTTGGCTTGCGCGGGTTATCACCCAAGATTTTTCTCACTCGTGATACGCAGCGAGCCAATGCGTCTTCATTGACGACAGTGTTTGGCCATAGGCTTTCCAACAACTCATCTTTTGATACCAAACGGTGTTTGTTTTGCGCCAATAGCAGTAACAGGGCAACGCCAAGAGGGTCAATTCGTAGGTTTTCAGACGGCGTGCTAGGAGGATTTTGGTCAGCGCTGAGTTCACCTGTGTCTGTATTTATGACCCACTGGTTAATTCTAAGTAATTTTGAAGCGCTTGTTTTCATTGGTTTTTATCTTTCTTAACACCGGGTGGAAACTTTGTCAGGAAAATAGGAAGCTTTTGTCATGACTTGAAAGTGATAAGGTTTCAGTCTCACTGCGTGTTGATAACGTTATGAGTACGATTATGAATAAAAAATGTTTTTATCTCAAAGCCCTTTCTGTTTTTCCTTTAATAACCTTACTGTGTTGCGCCTTGGGTAATAAAAGCGCAGTGGCCTCGGAGGCGGTAACGCCCTCTACAAACGATAGCGCAAGTGAAACGCTGTTTAGCAACGAGATGATTCGGAGCGATTTTGATGTGCTGTATCAATCGCTGCTTGATACTCATTACAACCCCTACGCGTACGTTTCCAAAGACACGCTAGAAAGCCGTTATTCGTCGCTTAAAGCACAGATAGGGAATAAACCTTATTCTCCATTAGCTGCGACTAAATTATTTCAAACTCTGGTTTCTTCTCTTAATAATGGCCACACAGAAGTCGACTTTCCGGTTTCATCTTACCTTGCTTATGCAGAAGCTGGAGGGACGCTTTTTCCTTTGGACCTGGCTTTTGAAAATGGAAAGGCGCTGATAAGGGCCAACTATTCAGGCAATGTGAGTATTTCAAAAGGCGCGCAGCTTCTCTCTATTAACAATGTAGAAATTAACGACATACTCAGCACTATATCGCCACTGATTTCGGCAGAAAGGGCGTACTTTAAATTGGCTAAGTTAGAAGTGTTATCGTTTCCACGTTATTACTGGTACGCGTTTGGTGAAAGTGATTCCTATAGCGTAAAAATGTTAAATGAAGGCGTTGTAAGTACACACTCACTAAGTCCCATTTCTGTGTTTGAAGGGTTTGAAGAAAAGAAAGATGAAGTGCTTAGAGCACAGCAAATACTTACTTTTTACGACAACGTCGCTTATTTAAACCCAGGACATTTTTCAGGCGACGAAAAGCAGTTTAAAGCGTTTATTGATGAGGCATTTTCAACGATTAACAAAAAGCGCAGTAAAGCGCTCATTATTGATTTGCGATACAACGGCGGTGGAAACGATTCATTCAGCGATCATATGGTGTCGTATATTGCTGATGCTCCCTTCAAATGGAATGCGACCTTCCAACTACGTACCAGCAAGCGCTTAAAAGAAGATACAAGGGAGCGTCGTGACCTTGATAACCCTTATTGGCAAGCAATACTAAAGCACAACGCTGGTGAGCGGTATAGCTACGAATTTGATGAATATCCACCCGTTGCCAAAAATAAGCGTTACAGTGGCGATGTTTATGTATTGGTGAATCGTCATTCCCACTCTCAGGCCAGTGTCACGGCAGCACAAATACAAGATTACGGGTGGGCAACACTAGTAGGAGAAGAAACCGGTGACTACCCAACGCTATACGCTTCGCAGTTTCAGTATGCGTTACCTAATACTGGTATCACAGTAAAGATTGCCAAAGGCTACATAGTGCGTGTTAGCGGAAGTGAAGCAGAGCAGGGGGTACAGCCAGATATTGTTATACGCGACCATCTACTTGACGATGAAGACGAAATTCTTGACCACCTCCTAAATGAATTAAGCTACTGATTTTAGTGTTTAATGCTCTACATCTATAAACTGGAATAATTGAAACGAGCGTACTATTTTTACTTGAGTTTACTTAAACGGACGTGGGTAGTTATGCGCTCTTTTATTCTTACTTTGATGTTATTTCTAGGGTTTATACAGTGCCAGTGTTTGGCATCGGCAAGCGTCGAGAATAAAGCAAATTCAGTAACCTTGGTAACTGTAGAGCGCCCTCCATACACCAGCGATGAAAAGAACCGCCAAGGTTTCCTTACTGACATAGTTGAATCAGCCTTCAAAAAAGAGGGTTATCGGGTAAAGCGCCATACATTGCCATGGGCGCGCGCGAAGCTTCTGGTGATGTCCGGTGAGGCCGATGCGATTTACCCCGCAAGTTATGAAGATACTTTCGATATGAACGGCGAGCGGGTGTTGTTGTACAACACTTTGCCAATAGTGCTTGTAAAACATATTTCATCTGAAGATCGATGGAACGGTGATTTGTCCAGTGTAAAAGGTCGAAGTATAGCGTCACACCGGGGGATTCACTTTTCACAAGAATACAGCGTATTGAAAGACGTTGATAAAATCGATGTCGGTTCAACAGAGCAACTATTTAACTTGGTAAAACGAAAGCGTGTCGACTTTGCTATTACCGACGAACTCACAGCAAACTACATGCTCTCAAAGCCTGCTTACAGAGATTTAGTGGTGCTTTCTCCCCCTTATATCGCATCGTCTGAGTTGTATTTAGGTATAAGTTCGCTAGACGAAAACGCTAACGATATGCAGGCTGCGTTTGAGCGTGGGTTAGCAAACATCAAAGCATCTGGAGAATATCAAGCTATATTGTCAGCGTATCGCATAGAAGAAAAAGTGAGGTTACTTAGCGATGAAACCAAACGGTTCACGCCCCTTGAGCCAAGTACCCTTAGAGATCTGAAAGGAAGTGGTTTATTACCAACACAAGAAAGGGCTAGCGTCAGCGAGATGCAAATAGCTGTTATTGGGTTTAATTGGGAAACGGATTCTTATCAGCAAACCTATAGAGATCAATTAGAAGCACTCGCTGCCCAAAAAGGCATTTACCTATCAATCTACGATGCACAAGGTAGCATTGAACAGCAAATAGAGCTTGTGAGGAAGGTAGTGCAATCAAAGCCTGATGTTATTGCTTTGTGGCCTGTACATGGAGAAAAAATAGAGCCTGCACTTCAATTTGCTTATCAGCAAAATATCCCCGTGTTTTTAATCAATACTCCTGTTACGGAGTCGCTGTGGCAATATGTACGTGGCTATATTGGGCCAGATAATTATCAAGAAGGTGTTCTTGCCGCGAAGATGATGCACGAAGCGCTCGGGAACAAGGGGCGAGTGCTCGAAATTCAAGGCTTTCCTGGTTACAAAACGGCTGTGCTTCGCAGCCTTGGGTTTCACCAATATTTAAAGGATATGCGCCAGCAAAATAGTGAGTTTGATATAGAAGTCATTGATGTGGCAGCGGGGTACTGGTCTAGAGACAAAGCTTACCAAGCAATGCAACGTCTTTTAAGGCGACATGACAACTTTGATGGCCTCTATATTGCGGATGACAACATGGCAATAGGCGCAATAAGCGCGTTGAAAGAGGTTGAGTGGAGTAAGGACTATAGCCCTAAAATAACATCGGCAACATTGTTTGGAGAAGGTTACGACGCGATAAAGAAAGGCGATATATGGGGGTCGGTATGGCAATCGCCCAAAGAAGAGGCGACGTTGACCATAGATACGCTGATTTTGTATCTGAGGGGCGAAGATGTCCCTCTACTTACTTTTTTACCAATCAAGCCTGTGACAAAAGACAACGTCGATGACATTCAGCGTCCAATGTTCTAAGGCATATTACGGGTTTGGTGTTCTCAAAGAGTGTTTAATTGCGACGTTATTGATGGCCCTCGATAAGCGGTTTCTTTTTTAGCAGCGCATCAATTAAGAACTGCATTAGCAACTTTACTTTTGACTGATGATGAAGGTCTGGGTGCGTGAGCACCCAAATGTCGTATTTTAAAATGGGAGAACTGCCCTCAAGTCTCACCAAATTCGGGTTAGTATCACCCATGAAGCACGCCGCGCGCCCCATGCCGACGCCCTGAACGATAGCATGGTAGCGCGAAATAATATCGTCAAAAGCGATACCTATGGGGACATCGGGAAGAGGCGATTCAGCAAGCCACTCAGGCCAAACTTCGTTTTCAATAGGCGCTATCCATCGCCAGTCTTCTTGCCCCACGTTACTGCAATAGTCTTTATGTGCATAAAAACACAAGCCAAGCTTGCACAATCTTCTACCAAAAAGGTGATCAGGAAGTTTATACGCACCGCGTATTACAACATCAGCTTCGCCTTTATCGATGTCAGCGAAGGCAGTAGAGCTCTTAATACGCAAGTTAATATTTGGGTATAGACGCGAAAATTCTCCTAGCTCTTTCACTAACAAAAACTGAGACATAGGTTCGCCTAATGAGAGCGTAATTGGGCCTGAAAGCGCGTCGCTATTTGAACAAGCAAAGCGTTCAGATGTCATTATTACATCTTCTACTTTTTTGGCGGTCGCCACCAATTGCTCACCGAATGGCGTTGCTCGGTAGCCACCTGGGATCTTTTCAAATACTTCTGCTTTGCGCTGTTTTTCAAGTATCGCGAGACGTCGAGCAACCGTAGTGTGTGTGGTGCCCAATGAAATTGCTGCGCCGCGCAAGGTTCCTGTGCGGTGAAGCGCTAAGATAAGTGCATAATCATTCCAGTCATTCATGGAACGATAATGCACCATTTTGAATAAAAAACAAACCGTGTTAGCCAGTGTCTACCTTGGTAAAGTGACCTAAAGCTAACAGGAAAAGTACGAGATAGAAATGAAGGGTGTAGATGTTTTTAGTGTAAGGTGTTGTATTATTATTTTTATTGTTTTTTGCGGCCTCATAATGCCCAGAGCAGCGGCGCAAGAAGAAAGTGGTGAATTGGTGGTGCATTTTTATCCGGGCGCTGTAATGCAACTTATTGCTCCGGTAACTGATCCTGCAAAACGCGCACTACGGGATAGTTATTTTAAGAAAAATGGCGATACTGCACGCAACTATGGCTATCAACAAGACGGTGTACTTGTTGTTGAAGAAACTTTACTTGGCGATTTCAAACCCAATGTATTTGTCGTTAGCCATTGGTCTTCACTGAAAGCACAAAAAGCATTTCAGTCGCTTGCTCAATTCACTGATGTTAAATCGTTAAGACGCCAAGCATGGGAAGCGTTAAGGCTTTACGATCATGAGTTAGACGCTCCGCTAACCTTAACGTTTAAAAAGAATAAAACCTATACATTGGCTTTTGCATGGACTAACCCTGCAAAGCCAAGTGAATACTTTGACTACATAAGCAGCCTGCCGCCGCTTTTAGATAAAGTCGGGGGGCGCTTTGTATATAAAATAAATAATAGTGTGCTAAGTGCTCATGATTCCAATGCGTTAGCGCCTCAACAGATTACATTGGTTGAGTGGGACACCTCAGATGGTGTCGAGAAATTGCAGGCGTTACCAGAGTTTGCCAGTCTTTCTGAACAGCTGCGAAATGGTACTGTGCGCTTTGAGTTGCATAAAGTGGTACTACGCTAGAGTGTATTGACCTTTGCCGTACGTTTTTGCTACCTAAAGAGGTTCGCACATTGAGGTTTAGCACATCTGAACAGGTTATTCAGATGTGCTAAGCACGTTGTCATGCAAAAGCGTGAGCATGTCAGCTTCTGGAAGAGGCTTAGCGTATAAGTAGCCTTGTAAATATTCACAACCGTACTGCTTAAAGAACGCTGCTTGCTCTTGGGTTTCAATTCCCTCCGCTACGCATTGAATATTTAAGCTGTCTGCCATTCTAAGCGTGGCAAGAATTATGGCTTCATTACCGCCGTTAAAGCCGATGTCCTGTACAAAACTTTTGTCTATTTTAAGAATATCAATCGGGAAGTCTTTCAAGTACTTTAGCGAGGAATATCCTGTGCCAAAGTCATCTAAAGCAATGACAAAACCACATTCTTTCATTTTTGCCATTGCACGCATGGCGCTTTCGTAGTCTGACATGAGTGCGCTTTCTGTAATCTCAAATCTGATAGCACTGTTTGGGATGTCGTGGGCGGCAAGCAACACAACTATTTCATCAATTTTCGCGCATTTAGATATATGTGTTGCACTTAAGTTGATAGACAAATAGTAGCCACTTTGTCGCCACTCGGGGGAGGTAAGCGTAGGGATTGCTTGCTCGATTAGCGAAATCGTCATGTCTTCGACCAGTCCAATATCTTCTGCAACGGGAATGAAAACATCGGGTGGTGTCATGCCATTCTCAGTGGGCCAGCGCATTAACACTTCAAAGCCAGAAATGCGTCCCGTTTTGCAGTGCACGATAGGCTGGTAGTAGCCAATAAACTGTTTATTGGCATGGGCTTGTTTTACGGCATTCTCTAGTCGCAGTTTGTTTTGTGCTCGTTCATTCATGTATTCAGTAAAGTATTGGAAATTATTACTGCCCAGCTCTTTAGCGTGATACATGGCAATATCTGCATTTTTCAATAATTCTGCTGGTGTGCTGGCATCTTCAGGAAATATCGATATTCCTACGCTTGCTGAAACACTGACAACTTGGTTAGACAGCATCACGCTTTTTGATAGCTCTTTAATCATTTCATTGGCGATATGACTGAGATCTTTTTCTTTAGAGACTTTCTCAATCATGACAACGAATTCATCACCGCCTAATCGAGCGACGGTATCAGATTGACGCATTAAGTTTTCAAGCCTTTCACCGACGACACGCAACAAGGTATCGCCCGCATCGTGGCCTAAGCTATCGTTTACTTGCTTGAATCGATCTAAATCAATGAAGAATAGCCCTATGGAAGTATTATCTCTGGTAGCCTGATCAAACGCGTGTTGAACACGGTCTAGCAGCAAAGAGCGATTTGGTAGCCCTGTTAAACTATCGTAGTTGGCTAATTGTACCAAAGCCCCTTGAGCATCTTTTTGCTGAGTAATATCTGACAGAATGACTAGATAGCGGCTTATTTCGTTGTGGTCTTGCGCATTGGTAACGGCGGTTATGCCAATATTTACAACAAACTTATTGCCTTTTAAGCTTTGAATTTCAGTTTCGCCGCTCCAGTGTTCATTAGGCGCAAGTCTTCGCATATTGCGCAGCGATTCAAACAATGCACTTTTTTGATCAGAAAAAATCTGACTAAGTTGAATGGCAATGTCTTTGTTAGGACAAAGGCAAAGTGCGTCCTTAAACGACTGATTTGCTACAATGGGTCTAAAAGCGCCATCAAAAATTACTACCCAGTCTCGGGTGTGCTCGAATGCTTCGCCGTAGAGCTGTGCTTTAGTTTGCGTGTTAATTGACTCGGTTACGTTTGAATATGTGCCAGCCAGTTTTATGGTGTCACTGGCCTCTGTGCTATCTACAATGGCACCTACATCTCTATACCATTCATAATGCCCGTCTTTTGCTTGTAAACGGTATGTCAGGTCAAGGTTTTTTCGCTGGCCTTCAAGCACAAGTTGCCACTGTGATTTAAATGCTTTGAGGTCGTGTTCGTGAATTAATGCGCAATGTGAGTCGAAGTCAATTGAGCCATCTAAAGCGTCGTATCCAAGCTCTGTAGCAATGCGTTCTTGCGAAATGTGATTGGTGTCTTCACGCCACTGCCATACCTTTGTATTACTAGCTGTGAGGGCCATGGACAGTCTGTTTTTATTCTTAAGCACTGCGAGGTGGGCAGCTTTGAGCTTGTCGCTGTTTAGCTTTCTTCGCCAGAAAAATATCACCAAAAACAAGATGACTAGCAGGCTGTAAACAAGATAAGCAAAAGGAGAGGCAAAAGGGGGATAATGTACCTTAATACGCAAAGACGAAACTGGGCCTGTTGTGTTATTGGCAACATTAAACCGGCTTACTTCAAAGGTGTATTGGCCAGGTTCAAGTTGGGGAAACGTAACTTCTGTTGAATTAGTTGGGGGGTAGGTAACATCAACGCCTCCGAGTAAGGCATATTTATAATGACTTACATTGGTTTGGTCGTATTGCATGTCAGAGTAGTTTATCGTTAAACCAATATCATTGTGCTGCAGAATTACCGTTTTACCGTTCTTGTTACCTGCACCTAATTCAAGTTGATTTGATATTAAGCTTACATCTGTGATCAGAACATTAGACGTAACCTCATTCTTTTGAACAAACTGATCGGGGTTGAAGAGGGTAAAACCTTTTTGAGAACCGAATACCAAATCACCATTGTTTAATGGCTTTTTCGCGCCCCATTTGAATTCGTTGTTGATTAGCCCTTCTTTGGTAGTGTATTGCTTAATAGCCAGCGTCTTAGGATTAAATTGCAGTAATCCTTTGTGGCTACCCATCCATATATAGCCGTTATCGTCTTTCTCTAAACTAAACACGATATTGGTAGGCAGCAAATTTGAAGTATCGAAGAAGTGTTTTTGTTTGTACGTAGTCGCATCTAACCCGTAAAGTCCATGACCTGGGTAGCTAATCCACAGCGTATTATAGTCATCTAAAATAGCCTCAGTAGGCTGAATGACATATTCAGACTGAAAACTTCGCGCCTCGTGGATTTTTTCTAACTGGCTGGTAGCCACATGATAGCGCCATAGCCCACCCGTCATAGAAATAAGTACAGTATGCTCTTCGCTATCATAATCAGGAATGAAGGTGTAGAACTGACTGGTATCTAAAGTGGCTGAAAGTACTTCGTCTTTTGTGAGTGTGTTTTTTGTACCGTCAAGCAGATAGAACTGCTCTTTGCCAGCCACAATATATTTGTTTTTCGACAGTCGAAGAATATCGTAGGCCATGTCTGAGCTTAACAGCGCATTGGCTTTTGCATCCATACTTAAAGGAATAACGCGCTTAGTCACAAGATCAAATTTGAGTATTGCCTCGTAGGTAACCAGCCATACCCAATTGTCTTCACCTTCACGAATAATAAAAATTGAGCCAGAAGAGGCTACTGCTTTTTTATCCGGTGATACCAACAAATGTTCAAAATCGCCTGTTTCCAAGTTGTAGAGGTTTAACCCGTTATTCGTCCCAACCCACAAATTAGTATCATTTTGAACATGGAAGTCATGAACCATATTGTCACTAAGTTGGTTGGGTGACGATTTGTCAGAAAAAATGTTTTTAAAAAGGACTGAGCGAGGATTCCACAGCAACATACCAGATGTCTTCGTTGACAACCATAATTGGCCGTTTGGCGTTTGAGCCATTTCGGTAAGGTTATCGTCAGTCATCAATAAATTGGAGTTGGAAGGGCGAAACAGGTGCTGCAGCTGAAGTGTATTAAGGTCGATAATATATAAACCATCGTTGGTAGCCAGATAATACTGGCTACCTTTAATAGATAGCATGCTCCAAATATTGAGTGAAGATAATGCTCTAACACTTTTGGGCATGTTGTCTTGTCCTCGCGCAAAACCGAGTAACTCAGCGAGATCAAATCGATATAACCCATCGACAGTGCCTAGCCAGAATTGATGCTTATCGTCGATTAGAATTAGCTTCGCGTTCATTTTGTCTTTGTTCGCGTCACTGTTTTTGATGTATTCAACCTTTTTGATAGTAAGGCTTGGGATGTGAAACGTGTAAAGACCTGTGGAAACCGCCACAAAAAGTACATCATCGTGTAACGTCAAATATCGAATAACTTCGTCATCTGAAATAGCGAGTTCGGGTGCCAGTAAATCGAATACGGTTTCCCATGTATTCGTGGTTAGGTCGTATTGAACAACGACGTGATCAAACGCAATAAATAGGGTGTTATCTGGCCCTTCTATATAATGTGATGCATATTGATACCACGACGGCTGGCTTTGGTAGGTTATGGCAAGTAAACGTTCGCTCTTACCCGTGGCGCGACTAATTCGATAAACGCCACTACTGTATGTACTGACCCAAATATCGCCGTTCTTATCTTCAAATAGCGAATAGATACCGTCATCAGCAAACTCATTTTGTAGACCAACATATTGCTTGTTGTGATGTCCGTCATATCGGTTAAGGCCTGTCTCAGTCGCTACCCATAAAAAGCCATCACTATCGACCAACATGTCGTTGACGGAGTCCTGTGAAAGACCATTTTCGGTGGAGAGTTGTTTGAATCGAGGATTGGATATAATGGGCTCAGCAAAGACGAACGAATGCACGCATACGCTTAATACGACTGTGAGTGCAAAGAACTTAACAAAGGTAAAAGTAGAAACTTTTTTGTCGCGCAATGACAGCATCAATTACATTCGCTTTCCGGTTGTTCCACAACGCCTATTCTCTATAAGTAGCAACATAACAGCGTCTTAATTTTGAAGCTAACTTAATGAGGGTAAACAATAACGTCTAGTCTTGTCATTAATTCTAGTTCAATTTATGAAAGTACTGGTAGTCACAAAAAGTATAAGTGTTCAGGCTACAACAAACGTCGTGTAGGTAACCATTTAATTCTAACCGCGATCTATTTTTAACAGTATTGTGTTGTAGTTAATACTTGATAGCGAGCTTAAACTAATGAACCCGACAATTCACAACGCGTTACTCAATTGCACTTCAGAATAGTCGCTTTATTATCGGGCACAGGGGAAGGAATGTGCTGAGTATTGTATGGAGCTAGTAAGGGGGCTTCGTCTAATTCACTATTAGTGGACAGCCGATGATGATGGCGCAATAGGTGGTTTATCGTATTTTGGGGTGTCTAAACCAACAGTGCCCGCTTCCTCGACCAATGCCGTCATGGCATCAATAATATCGAGAAAATGCGCTAGCTGTTTCGGTGATAGTTCGCTAGAAAGGTGTTCAATCTTAGTGATAAGTTGTTTTGTAGGTAAACGCATAGTGTCAAAATCTCGTTGTTTTACTGGTTTTGGCTCTTAATTAACCTTTACCTTTCAAGTTACTTGCCAATATTTAGTATCATTATTAAAAGAAACAAGAGAAGTTTACCAAGGAGCCAACGTGCCACACATTCGAGCTAGAGGAATTGACGTTAGCGCGCTTACGAGCGTTGCGGGTGATATTGTTGAGAGTATTGCTGCGGTGACTGATACGCCTGCCGATCATTTTACTGTCGAACACATACCCAGTGAGTTTATCGTGAAGGGTGGCGCGTCGCCTGCTTACCCTTTCATTGAAATACTGTGGTTTGATAGAGGGCAAGAATTAAAAACCAGTGTGGCCATTATTGTTGATGACATTTTGCGGCCCATAGTGGGGACAGACAAAGACATTACAGTGGTGTTTTCTGATTTGCGCGGGCAAGACTATTACGAAAATAAAACGCACTTTTAGGGCATAAAAAAACCGACACCATGTGTCGGTTTTTACTTAATTCTGTGATTGCTTATCGACCACTAGCGCTCTTTGCGCTGTGAATAGGTTGGCGAGAATGTTTGTAACCGTCGTGGTAAACAGCATGGTTTACACTGTTGTGCTTTTGTAATCCTACTTCATAGCCTTGCATAAAGTCATCGGCCATCGCTGTTGGACATACATTCGGGTACGCTTTTTTAATTCTTCCCAGTGCATAGCCATTGTCATAGGTACAGAAGCTTTCAATGCCTGACATGTAGCCTTGCACAAACTCGGCTTCATCTTGCGCTGTTGCTGGCTTGTCGCACGATTGTACGATATTGTAAAACTGCGTTGCAGGCTCACCTTGGCTTGCTGCTTTATAGCCAACTTCCTGCCACGTAGAGTCTGTGGCGCAAGAAGCGTTGCCGGTGTGCTGACTTGCAAAACTAAAAGGCGCTAGAACTAGCAGGGAAACTACTGCGAAAAGCTTCTTCATAACATTCTTCCTTAAATCTCAGATGTACCTTACTTTCTCAGTACAATGTTGTTTATAAAATATACTTCTTCAACGAAAATATGGCAGTTCACAAAGCGTATGTCAAATTGGTTAAAGAACTAAATTGAGTAAGCTGAACATTTAGTGAATAGGTACTGCGAAATAACACTATTTCATGGATCTTCAATACGTTAAGAAAAAGCGCTGAGAGGGAAGTGCAGGCGAGCATCGATAACTCGCCTGCTTTAGGTGTGCTGAAATTTATTCGGCGACGAAATCGTCAAATGACTTTATTTCAACTTTGCTTTGCTTAGCTTCCAATAACGCGGTAAGCGCAGGTAGCTCTGACTTTTCCATTGCTTGATAAGTGTTTTTTGCTTTATCAAACATGTCTTCTAACAGCGCAAGGTTCTGCATTTCAGACTTAGATGGTGCTACAAAACTTTGCGTAATTTTGCTGTACAAGTCTGCGATTTTCTCGCGCAGCTGAGGTTCGGCTGCACCAACGTAGTTGTCACCCGTGGTGATAACTAGGGTCTCCTTCAGCGCCATAAGTTTATCGGTTATCGCAGTAACTTCGTCAGATTCGCTGCCTTGTGCTGCGTTTAGATACTGGTCAACTTGATAAACTAAGTATGCTAAGTCTTGTGTCATGTCATATAGCTTCATCGTAGTTTGTTGAAGCTTGCGACGCTCACGCTTAGACAAGGCTGAGTCAGGATCGTTTTTAAGCGTTAAGGTGCTTTCAAAGGTTTCTTTGCCCTTGGTTAATACCACTTTATATTCACCTGCTGGTGCGGTAGGGGCCGCGAAACCGCCGCGAGCAAACGTCTTTCCGGTAGCAATTTTAGGGACAGGTAAATGGTAATCCCATGTGACCAAGTTAATACCCTTCTTCTTGCCCGCTGGTAACGCTTTTACTAGCTCACCTTCTTCGTTGAAGATCTCAATCTTCATTTTTCCAAAGATGTGCTTTTTCTTCATGTAGTAAGCAATTTTGGCTTCGTTATTTGGGTTGCGCCCTACAAACTGGGTTTCGCTGCCGAACCCTCCAGCACCAAAGCTTTGCTGTTCATCTATAATGGTCGCAGATCCTTCATCGAAGAAATGTACTTTCTTCGCTAATACATCGTCGTTTAACTCACGAAGAGGCGATATATCGTCAATAATAATAACGCCGCGTCCATGTGTACCCATTACGAGATCGTTGGTACGCTCTTGCAACGCTAAATAGTGCACTGCTGTTGCAGGCATATTGTTAGTGAAACGTTCCCACGACTTTCCGCCATTGATTGTTACAAACAGACCAAACTCAGTGCCCAAAAACAGCAAATCTGGATTTACTGTGTCTTCTTGAATGTTTCTGGCGAAGCCTTCAATGGTGTCATCGTGAAGCGCCGTCCAGGTTTTACCAAAGTCTTGCGTTTTATAAACGTAAGGTTTCATGTCACCTGATGTATGACCTTCAAAGGTCACATAAGCGGTTTTCTTGTCATGCACACTTGCTTCAATGTGTGACACCCATGTGTTTTTCGGTAAGTCAGGTACGTTGTCGATTAAGTTCGTCCACGACTTGCCACCATTTTTTGTAAGCTGAACATTACCATCGTCTGTACCTACCCAAATGATGTCTTCATCAAAGCTCGACTCGGCAATGGTGAAAATAGTGGAGTGATTCTCTGCACCAGAGTTATCCATCGACAGACCACCAGATTCCAGTTGCTTTTGCTTCTCGGGATCGTTGGTTGTCAAATCTGGTGAAATAATCTTCCACGTATCACCCATGTCGTCTGACACGTGCAAGAACTGGCTACCAATATAGATACGATCAGGCTCGTTAGGGCTTAGCGTAATTGGTGCGTTCCAGTTAAATCTAAACTTTGGTGTGCCTTCAATTGGCAATGGCTGAATAGTCTTAATCTGTTTTAGCTTGGTGTTGTAACGCCACACGTTTTCAGCACCTTGCATTTCAGAATAGATTACGGGTTTGGTTTCGTGTTTTAACACGCGAAAACCGTCACCAAAGCCAACACTGTTCCAATCGCTTGCGCGTACACCACCAGGGGCGGCAGAAGGGCCATACCAACTGCCGTTGTCTTGTAAACCACCGTACACATTATATGGCTGTGCGTTGTCTACACTCACGTGATAGAACTGAGATACAGGAATATTCTCAACAATTTCCATTGTTGTACCGCCGTCCCACGTACGGTAAATGCCGCCGTCAGTGGCGACAAACATTTGATCAGAATCGTTAGGGTCAAACCAAATATCGTGAATATCTGAGTGCATAGTACCCATATTTCTAAAGGTATTGCCGCCGTCTCTTGAGATTGAACCAAATAGGCCACCTTTCACAAGGATATCTGGGTTTTTCGGGTCAACCGTAATGCGCGAGAAATAGAAAGGTCTTACTACTAGCCCAAAATCGCTATTAAGGTGCTGCCATGTTGCGCCGGCATCATTTGAACCGTATAAACCTTTTTCTTCATCTTGCTCTGTTTCAAGCACTGCGTACAGTCTGTTCGGATCAGAAGGTGCAACGGCTACGGCAATTCTTCCAAGCTTTCCTTCGGGGAAGCCTTGGTGAATTTTGTTCCACGTTTTACCGCCATCACTTGATTTATACAGTGCACTATTAGTACCGCCAGAGTTGAATGACCAACCGGTACGTCTAAATTCCCACATTGAAGCGTAGAGAACGTTTGGATTTTGAGGGTCCATGATAAGGTCAGCACAGCCTGTCGTTTCGTCTACGTAAAGCTGCTGTTCCCACGTCTTGCCGCCGTCTGTTGATTTGTAAACGCCGCGCTGTGTGCTGTCACTCCATAAACCACCCAACACACCAACGTAAATTTCGTTGCTGTTTTGCGGGTTTACGATAACGCTACTAATTCGTTCAGAGCCTTCAAAACCCATGAGCTCCCAGTTCTTACCGCCGTCACTAGTGCGAAACAGGCCATCACCAATCGATACACTGTTACGCGTCCAGATCTCACCTGTACCAACCCATACGGTATTGTCAGGGTCGCTCGGGTCCACCTCAATAGCACCGATAGACTGAGGGAATTCTTCGAAGATAGGCTGGAAGGTTGCACCACCATTTTCACTCTTCCACACACCGCCGCCCGCTGCGCCAGCGTATAGCACTCGGCTATTCGTAGGGTGACCTTCAATGTCGCCAAATCTACCACTCATTAGTGCGGGGCCAATGTGACGTGCTTGTAAGTCGCCAAAAATTGGGCTGCCTTTTGCCTTGTCAACAGCAAGTGCGGGTGCACTTGCTGCTGTAGTCATTGCAATAGCAACTGCCAACGCCCAGCGTTTTGGGAGTTGATTCATGGGTTTATCTCCTTATAAAACCAATTTATTGTGCAGCTGGAAATGCGAACACACTGTCATCAACAGTTGGGTTTAATTCAATCTCATTAATTACAAGTGGCGATGTAGCAGCAGGCTGTCCTTTGATGCCTTGTGTCATAGCAAACGGAAAATAAATACCGTCAACTTCTTGATAGTCACTCATTTTTATTTGTTGAACCTGGCCTTTCATTGGACCGCTGTGAATATCGCTTTCCATCATCACTAAGACCATGCTTTCTGCATCGAAGTAATAATATTCAACAGAAGGGATTTCTTCGCCTTCAACGGTAATAGGCTCTTTAACTAGCTTCACCTTATAGGTGTCTTCGCCGTCAACACTTTCAGTGCCCATTAGTTCTGCTTGATAGCCTTTTTCAGCGTAATCCATTAACGAATCAGGGAAGTCGTTCATATTTAACTTCATGTTTTCAGTTTCTTCGGTTTGCGCTTTTTCTGCTTTCATGGTCATGAAGTTAGTGCTCCAAAGCGTTTCACCGTCAAATACGCCTTGCATGATTTCTTGACCCTGTACAGTCGCTTTGGTGTACTGCTTGCCCGAAGACTGTTGGACAATTTCCAATGGAAACTTCATTGGTCCTTGCGATACTTCGGCAACAATCTTGATACCTTTCATTGCTTTAAGTGCATCTTCCCCACCAATATTTTCATGGTATGTGGTGATAATTTCATCTGCATCGGTAGCGTGTGCCAATGAACTAAAACCAATTAAAAGCGCAGGCACGAGGATTTTTGCTAGTTTCATATCTATTTCCTTGTTTGTTTAAAACTTAAATTTACTTAGCTTACTGAATGAGTTGTCTGTTAGCGTTAGTCGTTAAACGCTGAAAAAGATTACAGGCAAACTGAATAAAAAAGGTTGTCTGATAACCCAGTATATTGAACACGGGTATGGTTACACTATCACTAAAGGTAAAAAAAATGTGACATTTTGTTTCCTCGTGTATTGCTCGCTTAAAAAGTGCTGAGTGATGGCGTTGAATTGATTTTCTTATTGCGAATCTCTTTGATTTTGCAATTCGCAAATTGAAAATACAAAGTGTTTTTACCCAATACAGTTAACGCAGTAATCTGGTTTGATTTTTTCTTATAGCATTGTTTTAAAAGCTAATTTTCTATGTTTGGTTAGTTTTTTCTTATCGCTGGCATGCAACTTGTAATCACCGTCATTACTATCCTTTGATTGTGAGAAGCTCAATGAAAAGACAATGCAAGCTAGCAGTTGCAATTTTAACGGCATTATCGTCATGTCATGTAGTAGCAGACGCTTTTGACACCTGTCCATCACAAGCCTTTTTAATGCAAGACACTACCGCACAGTTGTATGGGGTAAATCTCGTTACAGGAAACGTTGATTTACTTTCAAGTAATCTTGGCACGAACGATCGGATTAATGGTTTTGGGTTCAGTAACCACGACAGATATCTTTATGGCTGGGGTTATCAAAACAATACTATCGTACGAATTGGTAACGACTACCAAATTGAGCCGTTAACAGTAACCAACAAACCCGGAGCGAACTTTTTTGTTGGTGATGTGGCGCTCACAGAAAATGCCTATTATCTGTATAAGAAAGGCAGTCAATATGGCTTGTATCGAGTCTCTTTAGATGAAGATGATGTCGATTATTTAGACATGCAGCGCGTAATCGATGGCGCTTCGCTTTCAATGCTAATTTACGATTTAGCGTTTCATCCAACCGACGGTTTTGCCTATGCCGTAGACAAATATGGTGACTTATATCGTATAGACGTTAGCACGGGTAGTAAGTCGAAAGTAAGCAACGTGGGGCAACGAGGAACCTTCGGCGCGGCGTATTTTGACGTAAACGGCACCTTTTACATTAGTCGAAACTCAGATGGAAATATTTTCCGTATCGATGTTGACGGGAATAATCCAAAAGCTGAGCTTTTCGCCTACGGCCCAAGTTCTGGCAATAATGATGGTGCGCGCTGCGCGATGGCACCCATCACCGATGAATCTGTGCCAGCGACTACTGATTTTGGCGATGCGCCAGACTCGTATTTAACTTCGCTTGCCAGTAACGGCGCAAGACACGGCGTGGTTGAAGGCATTCATTTGGGTAATGCTATAGATGCTGAATATGATGCGCATGTTTCGCCGTTCACAGATGAGCAGACCAATGGCGATGAAGACGGGGTTAACTTTATTACCGCGTTTGAAGCTGGTCTAGAAAGCTTTATGCAAGTAACAGTCGAAGGTGACGGCTTCTTAAGTATGTGGGTCGACTGGGATCAGAATGGCAAGTTCGACGCGAGCGAGCAATTAATTGCTGATAAAAGCTTAACTTCAGGCACGCACTTCCTCTTCGAAGATACTCCATTAGAAGTCACCTCAGGTGTAACTTGGGCCCGTGTGCGCTATACAACCACGGCGGGGGTTGGACCAAGCGGTGGTGTAACTGATGGTGAGGTGGAAGATTATCAAGTAGCGGTTGTTAACTCAGGCAACAGTTTAGTGAACAATACGCCATACTTCTTGGCCTTTGAAGATAACTGGCCTGAAACCGGTGATTATGATTTTAACGATGTTGTAATTCGTCTTAACTCGTCAATGATTGTCTCGCAACAAAACCACGTTAAAAAACTGAGCCTCACCGGTGAATTAACCGCTATGGGCGCGTCGTATAACAATGGGTTTGCTATTCAGCTTGAAGGTATCACTAATGAGGATATCGATACTGATACTATTCGTTTTTACATTAATGGCACCGAAGTGGCGACACCTTTATTAGAGAATGGT
Organism: Alteromonas sp. KC3; assembly: GCF_016756315.1. NCBI lineage: Bacteria > Pseudomonadati > Pseudomonadota > Gammaproteobacteria > Alteromonadales > Alteromonadaceae > Alteromonas > Alteromonas sp. KC3. The sequence goes on along the minus strand of NZ_AP024235.1, from coordinate 3,644,230 downwards.
ACCGAGTACGCGGTATTAAAAATTAGCGACGATTTATGGGAGCACGTGACAGCCGGCGGTTGTTGGTTCTATAAAACCGAAGAGGGATGTACGTCACAATATGAATTTAAGTTTGCAATTTCGCTTCAGTTCAATCGTGATGTTAGTGTGAGCAACTTCCCTCAGGCTCCTTATAAACCCTTCATTTTCGCCACAGAGGGGACCGAACATGGAGATGCCTTTGCAACTAACCCAGGGCGCGGTTTAGAAATTCATCTTAAAAACAAAACACCTACAGCGTTAGCAAACACAAGTTACTTTGGTTTAGCTGAAGATGCCACAGATTTGGGAGCTGGGGCCACCTATCAAACAGAAAATGGATTACCTTGGGCTATAGCCATTAATGCAAGCACGAACAGTAACTGGCTTCATCCTCAAGAATATGTGGATATTTTAAGAGCTTACCCTCAATTTGCAGACTTTGTAAGCTCTAATGGCCAAGACAAAAAGTCATGGTTTATGAGCGAAAACGCTGACTTATCAAAAGTTTATTCTTACTAAGGGGCTGACAATGAAACATCTTTTACTTATTCCAGCAATTGCAATGTTAGTCGCTTGTGGTGGCGGTGGTAGCGGTAGCGATACGTCAGTTTCAAGTTCTAGTGGTAATGGGCAGTCTGCGCCTCCTGCGAGCACACCGCCTCCGGCAAGTACTCCGCCGCCCACTACTACGCCAGAACCGGTGGAAGAGCCAGAAGAAACAGGCGATATCATTAGTGATGAAAAATTCGACTTTATAGGCAAAAACAACCTAACTTTGTCACTGGATAATAATGCTGATGCATCGAGAGTATACTTGAATGTTTGCAACAACTTTTCAACGGTGAATGGGGTAGTGAAAGTTGACTACACTACCTGTCAGTTGCGCACAACATTGCCTGCTGGCGCGGCTGAATATCAGCTCACGATTGGTGGTGATGTTGAGCGGCTGGTGGCTCAAGTGTGGGTTGTAGAAGCTGGCGCTGTTCCAAAGAACTATTACTGGTCGGCTGCTAATGACGGTGCTGATTGGTCAATTGAAGTTAACTAACTACGCTAATCCAATGCATCTGCGAATATTCTGCAGGTGCATTGGATCTCACTATTGTCTACTTATCTGACCCAGCCTTAAGCCTCGTGCTCATTTTTCATTAGCCATGCATAAGCAGTTGTAAACGCGGGCTCTTGAAATTGTTTTAAACCTGTTTCAGAGAACGGCACTGCCAAAGGATTTTTGCGTAACGATTCTTTTATGTCAGTTGGGCTGAAGACAATCACGTCTAAATCGTCGATAAGCTCAATGGCTGCTTCAAGCTTAAAACCAATGGCGCTGCCTGCAAACTTGCCTTTGCTCTGACGCTGACGAATGATAACAGCATCCACTTTATAATCAGCCGCTAATTTGGCAAACGTGCTCTGAAAGTTTTTTAAACCCTTAGCGCTAGTGTCTGCAAGTGTTAAGCGGCGAGAGCGACAATCTGGAATATGAAATACACCGTCAACTAACGACAATAGACATAAGGTAGCGTCGTTACTTTTTAAATCTACACCTAAAACTTTCATTCTATTTCCTTCAATAATTTGCGCGCGATTATACCGTTTTGAAGCTGTAAAATGGAGTTTAATTCGTTCTAAAAAGCTGATACCCATGAGTGTAGCCTGCATTATAGAGTATAAAACGCTAGGTAGAAGCGGCCTGAAGATAAAAGCCCTAAACCCATTTTCCAAGAACAAAAAAACCGACTCAAAGGTCGGTTTAAGTATCTACTTCTATAAGAGGTGGTACCAGTGGGCGGACTTGATGGGACTGACCTTCGGCCGACACGCTATCGCTAGCAGCGGTTTGTGAACAATTGCATGAACATTAAGATCAATTAGTTAAATTGATCTTTTGACACTTAGCAAAACCTTTGCCTGTTCTTTTTCCATTATCTTAACTTTGCCATTGGACATTCTTGGCCTCATAATATCCGTGTGTATTTTCTGTTAAGATAAACGACACTTCGACCTCTGCAATGTCATCGATATCTAATTTTTGAATAACTTCAATATCTTTGATTACATAATCTGACTTATGCCTATTTGATACACGATTGATATACCAATCGCTGCTTTTCTTGCTTTTGTATGCAGTGCCAATAAATTTCCCAATAATTGTCCCGCTACAGTTTTCAACAACAGACAGAGGTTCGATTGAGTTAGCTAAAAGAATGCGCTTGTCACCAACCGCCAACTTAAATGTGACGAATAAGCCTTTGTAAAGCGACTCTCTGTATTCTTCTTGTACGATAGACAGGTTGAACATGTAATCGAGAGGGTAGCTGTTAGATAGATCTTTTACTCTTTCAATTACATTGACTCCGCTTGAACCATTAAATACTTTTATGTAGGAGGTGTAGGTTTTTTCGAAAAGTTCTTCGGGCCTGCTAATAATATCCTCTGCCAAACTTATAGCTTTTTGTATGTCTGGTCTTTTTTCATTAAACTCTTGAATACTAAGCGAAACCGGAATTTTCGGTTTACAGTATGTTCCTTTTAGAGTTGGTAACGCTTTGCCTTCTTTATTTTTTCTTATAACTCTGCTTGCAGCACCCAAAGCCATAGTTGAGAACAGATCTAAAAATCGCTTAGGACCTACTCCTGTAAATGCCGAAAAAACAACTTTTTCGTTGTTCTCTTCGTCAATCGATATTGAATCGGTGTGTAATTGTAATGCCTTACTTTTCGGATAGGGTTCAATGAAAGTTACTTTTTTTATTCCACTAGCAATAATATGTTTTGCACAATTATGACAAGGAAAAGTGGTACAGAAGAGGTGTGCGCCAACAACACTCAGACTATTTCTTGATGCACTCATAATAGCTGAAAGTTCTGCATGAACAACGCGTCCAAATTCAGTAATATCTTTCAAGCTTGTCTTATTTCTCAGAACGCTTGATAGTTCACCCTTGGTAACACTACCAAAATCTAGCGAAGAATTGATTAGATTTGAAGCTATTTCATCGGCGAGATATGAGATTTCTGCTGCGTTAGCATCGAAACCTATACTCGCGTCTCTTTTATCCTCAAAAGTTCCAAAACTATCTTCTGTGAGAGGTTTGTAAGTACTATCTGGCCAATATTTTCCACCACCTGATTTTTGTACATCATTTGAACCAGTAGCAATAATATCAAGATATTTAGAAGTAATAACAGCGCCAACTTGCCTTGATAAGTCGGCCGAATTCACAGATGCCATAAAAGCCATAAACATTGAGTATTCATCGTGAGTAGGAGTAATATTTGGGGCGCCAAATATTAAATCTATCATTCTCTCAATTATATTGTTTTCATTTTCTGAGGATCTTACGAAAAAGTCCGAATTAACAAAAACTTTTTCTATTTCATTCTTGTTTATTTTCCTAGCTGCGTCGTTTGCGAAATTTTTTTCTTTTTTATTGTTGAAGTCCTCAGCTCTGAGAATAGAGTCAATATTTTTTCTTCTATTTTCTTCTGTATCAGTTATACCTATTTGAAAGAACGCTTGCCCATAAAACTCTCTTAGCTGCTCAGAATCTTTATCATCTTGAAGAGCATTTATTGTGTAGACTACACCATGTTTATCTTCTTTTTCACATTTGTCTATCTGTGATTTCCTATTTTTAATAATATGGCTTATAACTACAGTGGCATTTAAAGAGTTTAGTTTTATTTCTTTATCTAACTCGTCTGAATATTTTCGCTGTCTTTCAAAATTCTAAATGATGTTAATCCCTTCTCCTGCTCTCTACTATCAGAAAATTTATCTTCTTTTAAAACTATAGACGATGTATTTATAAGACAAGGAGTCCATTTGTGGGATGTTATTTCTTTTTCTAAAATTGCTATTGTTTCAGAGCAACTTACCCCAACGGGAGCCGTTATTCCAATAATTAACTCGGAGTATGAAGACATGGTTAAAATCCTTTTTAATTTTCATAAAAGTTTTTAGTGCAAACTAGAGGTTTAGATTATTTTTGTTACTTTAATAGTAAATGTTGGTTTCAACAAATTTAGTACTCCATAATTTTAAGAGGTCTTTCATTTCTATCCTTAGTTATTCGGTGTAACGGCATCTCGGAAAGTTGGCGCACCCCAAAAAGGTATCACCTGCATTAGCACCGCGTTTCGCCGTTCTTTCGACTAACTCACCAGAACACCTTGGGCATACCTTAATTTTTTCAATAGTTACCTGAGGTAAAACTTGTACATCGTTGACTAGTGCTAATAGTTTTGGCCCGTCAATCAACTCGATAGGTTTGCCTGCCGCAAAGTCGATAGCCTGTTGGGTAAAGGTGCCAGAACTGATGATGATAAAGTGGTTAGCCTGATGCGCAGTGAGCACACCAAACATTTCACGCACCACATTTACGCCTACTTTTTGTGTTTTCCACTGCTTGCACTGTACTAAGGTATGTTGGTCATCCTTGAAAAGCTCTAAATCGATGCCTCCATCAGCACCATAGCCTCCTTCAACTACTCGATATCCTTGTCTGCGATAGGCTTCTGCCACCAACTCCTCAAAGTTACGCCAGTGCAAATTACGCACAGTTTGAATATTACGCTGGGTATCCAGCTGCTTGGCTTTTCGGCGAGCATTCAAAAACGCAAAAGGGGCGGCAAGCAATATCATGCCTGCGATAAAAGGAGCGGGGATCGCAAAGGCTCTAAACACCATAGCGGTAATTTGGTTATCGATTTGAATGGATGGCAACACATGCGCCATCATTACATAGGCTGTGGCGGAGACTATTACCGAAACCCACCAGGGCGACTCTACCAGCAGATCAATAAAAGTGGTTTTACTTCTTGGCATTCACAAACATCCTTGTCTTAAGTACCTAAAGTGTAATCTTCTACTACAAAGAATAGAGTATATATCTCCATCGCAAAGTATTAGGCAACATCTCATCCATTGAGAAGGAATCCACATTAGCGATTATCTTTTCTTACATCTAACAGAAACTATTTAGCCAATTAAACTTTTTTGCAAATCCTATGGTTGGGAAAGCAAACTTGCAAAGTTGAGTTACTATCAATTTAACGTTAAATAATCTTGGCAACCTATAAGATTAATAACAAAAACGACTTAAAGGTGGGTTTCAGGATCTATTTTTAAAGAAGTATATGGCCCTAGAGGCAGGACTTGATGGGACCGACCTTCGGCCGACACGCCTGCGTGTCGATTTTCGGAACTTCAGACACAAAAAAACCGACCTAACAGTCGGTTTCAGTATCTTCTTCTAACGAATAAGATGGTACCAGTGGGCGGACTTGAACCGCCACGCTATCGCTAGCAGCGGATTTTGAAAGTTTAGTGTCTATGAATAATCCATTAAAAACAAAGGGTTAAAGTTTGTTTTTAGGCGCTTTGCATGGACTTTGCACGGAAGGGCTTTATTTCTTTGTTTTTAACGCATCCGCTCTATAGCTGGAATATCAAAATAATCGTCAGGCGAGTAGGCTTTTAATTGACTCATGTGCTCTTTCCGTTTCTTCCTTCGCTGAATAGTTTCGCCAAACACAAGAATGTGTTCTTCCTCATAAATATCGCGAACTTCTTCTGAAGTTAAAATTCCAAGTAGCCGACATGCCTGAAAGAGTCCTTCAGTACGGCTTTTCTTTACGTCATCACCTTCGCCTTTCTTTGTACTCTCAAAACAAGCTCTTAGCTCATTGCGACAATGTAGAATAAATTCTTGTGGCTCCATTAGTCCTCCTTTCGTTTTGTAGTCCTTAAATACAGCCTCGTCTTTTGTAGTTGGCTGCCCATTCTTTGGCCCTGCGGGAGTAGCTTTCTATTGCTTTTTCATTGGAAAGTGCGAATCGGTTTTTAATCTGCTGAACCTCGTCAAGTTCAAGTCCAGATAGCTGGTTACTATACATTTTAGGAACAACATGGCTGTAGTGTTGTTCAATCATAGATATAGATGTACCGCACTGTTTGGCAAGAACTTCTATGGGAACTCTTTGAGCTCTCATTTCCCAAGTTATATAGCTATGGCGTAATGAATATAAGGTTCGCTCGCCTGATGAGTTATCTTGCTCTCCTTTCTCTGTTTTAGGCTTTTTTAACCCAAGGTTTTCGAGAGCAAGCGCAAATGTTCTACCAAGCTCCTTAGTTTGCTTCCCGCTTTTCAATCTAAATATCAAATCGTTAGGCTTTCGTTCCGGAAAGTCTCTGGTGAGAAGCCAAATAGCATCATAAATGTTTGCGTTACAGACTACCTCTCTTGTTCCAGTGAACTTGGTTGTTTTTCCTTTCCTGACGTTCAAGTAGAAGCGCGCTTGATGGCCTTGCGTTTGGATATGTAGGTCGCCCCACTTTAGATTATCGAGTTCAGTACCTGGCCTTAACCCCGTATTTATCGCGAATTCCATATAGTAGTAAAGTAGTCGTCGGATTTCGGCGGTAACCTTTTTTCTAGAATTTTGCTCAAGTCTAAGTACTTCCTCGCAGATCTGGTCATATTCTTCAGGCGTGAAAGATAGACGTCTGTGTCCAGACTCTCCATCATTTGTTAATTTGGGGACCTGAATTGGGAGCATCCATTCATTATCTAGAGCAAACTCAAACACTCGTTGTAATGCTGCATTGTGGTTGAGGATTGTGGATTTAGATAAAGCTTTACCGGCTTTCTTAAACCGCCAATTATCAAATTCCTTAAGCTGCGCTCTTTTAATGGACGTAATCGACGTTTTAGCAAAAAATTCGATGTGGTATTTCCTCAGCACACCGATGTAGTCTTTGAATACTACTTTACCGGTTCCAGCATCTATTTTTTGCTTCATATCAGCTATTGCGAGTTCGGCAACCTCTTTGAAACTCTTATTTTTTACTAAGGTTCCTTCATTAAGTTTAGACTGAAACTCTCTTCTAATAAATTTAGCTTCAACTCTTGCGTCTTCGAGGTCTTCTTGACCTGTGGTTTTGCAGTACCATTTTTTACTGGGGTCATTATCTAACTTAAAGCGAGCGAGCCACTTGTTACTGTTATCTTGGAGAAAAACATAAAAGTGTTCAAAACCCTCAATATCTACTCGTTCAAGTTGTGCCATTCGCGTAACTGCCCATGCAAAGAAAAATAACGTGCCTAGTGCTTATAGTACTTGAATTGCTTGCAGTCGCAATCGAAAGTGGATAGTTGCTGTTAACAGGTGCTTGACTACGCAACATTCTCAATGAGAATTCTCACACCTGTCAAATAGGCGAATTTTCAACGCAGAAATTATCGTGCAGTAATAGCATAATTTCGTAAGTTACCTAAATCCTCCTGAACAGAACCAGTCATCTTCAGCTAATGCTAAATACATTGCTGTTTGCCATGAGTTTTTAAACTTCTGATGTTCTGCACGATACTGTCGCAGCAAATGCTCCTTAACGTTTTCAGCTCCTCCGCTCGAATAAAAATATTCTAGGGTATATGGAAGAGTTGATATCTGGTCCGCAGCTTGAGTCGAGTATCTGGTAGCTAAGCTGTTTTTCTCGAAATGGTTTACTACTCTGCTAGATGCAACTGGGTCAAAATGATCAGGAGTTCTCACGAAATACTTTACCGCAGCAGGCTGCGAACGAATAACCGATGCAAACACCCATTGATGTTCCATTATTAGTTCGTGGTCGTAATAAGGATGCAGTATTTGATCTTCTGGCCTCTCAGCAATTTCAGCATTTTTACCACCGTTACAATAAGGACAAGATGGGACAAGGTTCAGTGGTAATACCGTCAACAGGGGGTATTTTGATTTGGGAAGATAATGGTCCAATTGGTCAACGTCGCAATACCCACAAAATGGACATTTGCCATGAGGCGCACGACTCTTAAGCTGGTCATAAATCTCTTTTCTGGGGATTTCTTTCTTTACCAATTGGTTTGAATAAAGCTTGATAAAGTGCTCCTTAGAAAGCCCATTCAAAAAAGCTTTTTCTTTATCACCATCGTTGGGGAGTAGTTCCACTAAAGTTGAATTATTGCCAGCAGTATCATAATCATTAGCCGCATTAACAATATCCACAATGCTTGAATTGAAAGCATCCCGCATTGTTTTGTTGCTTACCTCATCGACGCACTTTTTATACACGGAACTAGCCGAAAATTGATTCCCTTCAGGTTTTGGTATACTCCGCACCTTTTAATTACCTCTATTCACAATTAAAGAGTTCAGCAAAGCTTTTCCTTCAAACCCTATTTGATGGTTATATTCATCTAGAATCTCGTCAAAACTTTTTCCTTTTTCCACCAATCTTGCTAAATCTGCATAAAACCCAGACTGAAAGACTTCTAGTCCGAATACTTCTCTTGTGAGTACCCCAACATTTTCACCAAATGTTTCGAGCTCGGGCCTATCGGCTTGAAGTTCTAATCGAATACGTCTTATTTTCCAAACACAACTTCGAGGTACCTCCTGAAGAATAACAGGCGAGTGCGTAGCAACTAGCGCGACTCCATTCCTATTAAGCAGTAGATAAGATAATGAACTGATAAAAGCAGATAACAACGGCGGGTGTAAATGACTTTCTGGTTCGTCAAGAATAACAAGGGTTTTTTCGTCGACTTTCTCAACCAGTCTCGTAACTGTAAGAAGTACGATCGCATGTCCAGAACTCAATTTAGTTTCAAATAAGTGCCTACATCTCCTCTTCAACTCATTTTTTTCTTGTTCAACTTGAGGATCTAGGTTTAGGTTTTCTACCAAGTTCATGTCTTCAAAGTTTCTATCTGACTCGAGCTTTTTAATAGCAACTTCCCAGCGTTTTCTTCTGGCGCTGCTTCTAAAACAATTGACGACACTAGAAATGAAGTCATCACAAAGGTCTTCATTATCCTTGTGACTAGTTCGCCTTTCGCCATTTTCTGGTATTACAACCTTTTTAAGCCCAACGTAAGTATAGCGGACTCCGAGCTCGTGGTTGTCCTGATCATCTGGTGGAACAAAACGGTCAAAAGAACTAAACGAGACCGAAATT